>NZ_JAXCWG010000018.1:0-42372 GCF_034045195.1 Frigoribacterium sp. CFBP9030 | reverse complement strand
CCTTCGAAGCACCCGACCTCACCCCCGAGACCGACTACACGATCATCGTCGACGGCGACACCGACCGACCCATCGAGTTCACCACCCCCGCAGCCGGCGACCCCAACCCGCCCCTCGAACTCGAACAGCCCGCCGCACCCGTCGACCCGGAACCGGACACCGTCGACATCGTCGGCACCATCACCGACGACACCGGCGACCCCGTCACCGACACCCCGATCACCATCATCGACACCGACACCCAGGACGTCGCGATCGAGACCACCACCGACGACACCGGCACCTTCGAAGCACCCGACCTCACCCCCGAGACCGACTACACGATCATCGTCGACGGCGACACCGACCGACCCATCGAGTTCACCACCCCCGCAGCCGGCGCCCCGAACCCGCCCCTCGAACTCGAACAGCCCGCCGCACCCGTCGACCCCGAACCGAGCCCGGAACCCACGCCCGGCCCGACACCGGAGCCGACGCCGGTCCCGAGCCCCGAGCCGACCCCGGCACCCGCACCCCTCCCCGAGGTCGTGTCGGTCAGCGGGACGGTGCTCAACGTCGAGGGCGCCCACGTCTCCGACGCCCGGGTCGAGGTGCTGCCCGCCGACTCCGCCGAACCCGTCGCGGCGGCCACCACCGACGACGCCGGCGCCTTCGTCGTGACCGGCCTGACCCCCGAGACCACCTACCGCCTGGTCGTCGACGGCACACCGGTCACCTCCTTCACGACCGGAACGGACGACATCTCGCTCGGCACGCTCGTCGTCGTGCCGGGCGTCGGCGGCGTGCCCCTCGTCCCCGTCGCGGACGGCGGGCTCGCCTTCACCGGCTCCGATCCCGCTCTGCCGATCGGTCTCGCGAGCGGCCTGATGGCGCTCGGTCTCGTGCTGGCCGCGGGGGCGGCCGTCCGGCGTCGCGCCGGAGCCGCAGAACGGGAGTGACCTCGGGAGGCGCGGTGCCGGGTCGACCGGCACCGCGCCTCCTCGGCTCAGGTCGTGGAGATGCCCGCCCGCAGCTCCTCGTCGGTGAGGGTCGGCCCGCCCCCGGCCGCAGCGGCCTCGTCCATCCACATGACGTCCCAGTGGTGGCCGTCGAGATCGTCGAACGACTTGCTGTACATGAAGCCGAAGTCCTGGCTGCCCGACGCGGTGCCGCCGGCGGCGAGCGCCTTGGCGAGCATCTCGTCGACCTCGTCCTTGCTCTCAGCGCTGACGGAGAGCTGCATCTCGTTGCCGACGGTCGCGTCGACGATCTGCTTGCTCGTGAACTGCTGGAAGAACGGCTTGACGAGGATCATGACGTAGATGGTGTCGCTGATGACGATGCAGGCCGCGTTCGCGTCGGTGAAGGCGGGGTTGATCGACCAGCCGAGCGCCTCGTAGAAGGCCTTCGAGGCCTCGAGGTCGTCGACGGCGATGTTGACGAAGATCATCGTGGGCATGACGCACCTGGTTCCCATCGTCCCGAAGGCCCGGTGCCGCCGGTCGTGGGGTCAGCATGGCCCCGGCAGGAGCGGCGGTCAAGGAACCCGCGGCATACGGTGCGGTCGGCGTCGGCGTCGGCGTCGGCGTCGGCGTCGGCGTCGGCGAGCCTGTGCGGCCGGTCGGTTCGGGGGTGCAGTCTCGACGTCATGAAGAACACGACACTCGGCCAGGTCGACGGCGGCCTCGACGTCGGACGCCTGGGCCTCGGCCTGATGGGCATGTCCGCTTTCTACACCGGCAACAGCACGGACGACGACGAGTCGGTGCGGGTCATCCACCGCGCGCTCGACGTCGGCGTCACGCTGCTCGACACGGCCGACATGTACGGTCCGCACACGAACGAGCAGCTGCTCGGGCGGGCGCTCAAGGGCCGGCGCGACCAGGCCGTCGTCGCCACGAAGTTCGGCAACGTGACGGACAAGGAGGCGCGGCTCGAGCGGACGGTCGACGGTCGCCCCGAGTACGTGCGCAGGTCGGTCGACGGATCGCTCAAGCGTCTCGGCATCGACCACATCGACCTCTACTACCAGCACCGCGTCGACCCGCAGGTGCCGATCGAGGAGACCGTCGGGGCCATGGGCGAGCTCGTCACCGCGGGCAAGGTGAGGTTCCTCGGACTGTCGGAGGCCGCGCCCGAGACGATCCGCCGTGCCCACGCGACGCACCCGATCACCGCCCTGCAGACCGAGTGGTCGCTGTGGAGCCGTGAGCCCGAGGCCGAGATCATCCCCACCGTCCGTGAGCTCGGCATCGGCTTCGTGCCCTACTCGCCGCTCGGCCGCGGGTTCCTGACGGGCACGATCCGGTCGGTCGACGAGCTCGCGCCCGACGACTTCCGACGCTTCGCCCCCCGCTTCTCGGGCGACAACCTCGAGGCGAACGTGCGGATCGTGCAGCAGGTCGACGAGGTCGCGCGTGCCGTCGGCGCGAAGCCCGGACAGGTCGCGCTGGCCTGGCTGCTCGCGAAGGGCGAGGGGATCGTGCCGATCCCGGGCACGAAGCGCCGCGCGTACCTCGACGAGAACGTCGCCGCCGACGAGATCGTCCTCTCGGAGGAGCAGCTGCACCAGCTCGACGACGTCGCCGCGCCGAAGGGCGCCCGCTACGCCGACATGTCGACCGTCGACGAGTAGCACGGCGACCGACGTCCCTGGGTGAGCCGCCACCCCGCCACGAAATGAACATCCCGCCACGTTTTCTCGTGGCGTGATGTGCACATCGTGGCGGGGTGAGACGTCCGCGCGAGGGGCGAGGCCGAGGAGGCGCGGGTACGGTCGAGCGATGGACGACGTGATCAGACGCCGGGCACTCGTGCACGGCCTCGTGCAGGGTGTGGGGTTCCGTTTCTCGACCGAGGGCGAGGCCGATCGCCTCGACGTGGGCGGTTTCGTCCGCAACCTGCCCGACGGAGACGTCGAGGTGGAGATCGAGGGGCGTCCCGACCGCGTCGCTTTGATGCTCGAATGGCTGGAGCAGGGCCCGCAGGGGGCGACGGTCGACTCCGTCGAGGTACGGGAGCTCGGCCCCATCGGCGAGACGGAGTTCACCACCCGGCGCTGACGGCGACGACTCGGCTCGCGCGACGCCTCGGCTCGCGCGACGCCGGGGTCGCGCTCGGACTGCGGCGCGGGTCGCGCACGGACCGCGGCGACGATCTCCGACCGGCACCTCACATACGGGGCTCGAGCACCGTCTACAGGGTGAGTAGCATCGCCGAGGGTGAGGAGCCGACCGTGACGACCGAGACAGACCTGCCGCCGACCGTCCATACGACCGTGCCGAGCCCGCTGGGCGATCTCACGCTCGTGGCCTCCGAAGACGGCCTCGCCGGGCTGTACTTCGCCGAGCACCGCAACCTCCCCGACCCGGCCGGTTTCGGGCGGGCTTCGCCGACGGGCGTCGGGGTCGTCGACTTCGACGAGGTCGAGCACCAGCTCGGCGAGTACTTCGCGGGCGAGCGTCGTCGATTCGACCTCCCGCTGGCGCCGCGCGGCAACGAGTTCCGCCGACGGGTCTGGGCCCTGCTGCGCGACATCCCATACGGCGAGACGCGCAGCTACGGCCAGCTGGCGCGAGAGCTCGGCGACGTCGGCCTCGCCCGGGCCGTCGGGGCGGCCAACGGGCTGAACCCGCTCAGCATCGTCGTGCCGTGCCACCGGGTCGTCGGCGCCGCCGGTGCCCTCGTCGGCTACGCCGGGGGTCTCGACCGCAAGCGGCGGCTGCTCGATCTCGAAGAGCCCGAGAGCGCCTCCTCGGGCCGCCTGTTCTGACGTGCTGCCGTTCGCCCGCGTCGTCGAGATGCACGGGGCCACCGTGTGGCGCGTGTGCCGTGCGGTGCTCGACGAGCACGACACCGACGACGCCTGGTCCGAGACGTTCGTCGCAGCCCTCGTCGCCTACCCCTCGCTGACCGAGACGGCCAACGTCGAGGCGTGGCTGGTGACCATCGCGCACCGCAAGGCGATCGACATCGCGCGGGCCACGACACGTCGTCCGCAGCCGGTCGAGGTCGTGCCCGAGCGGCGACCCGCGCCTCCGGCGGACGAGGCGCTGGCCCGGCGCGACGAGTTGATCCGCGCCCTCGACCGTCTGCCTCCCGGTCAACGCCGGGCCGTCGTCCACCACCACCTCGTCGGGCTCTCGCACGCCGAGGCGGCGGAGCTCACCGGCATCACCCCGGCCGCCGCCCGCCGCGCCTCGGCCGACGGCATCGCCCGGCTCCGAACCCTCCTCAGCCCACCCGACCCGCGAGCACCGTCAGGGGCCTCATGACCGACACACCAGAAACCGCCGCGAGCATCCCCGAAGGCGAGGCCTCGCGGTCTGCCGCACCCGAGCTCGATGCCGTGCTGCGGCAGCGGCTCGGGGGCTTCGCTCCGAGCGACGACCGTCTCGCCGCCCTGCACGCCCGGTTCGTCCGCTCGGCGATGGACGCCGACGCCGTCGACGTGGCGTACCGCACGGTCGACTCCCCCGTCGGCCGGCTCCTGGTCTGCACGACGACCGTCGGCATCGTGCGGATCGCCTTCGACGTCGAAGGGCTCGACACCGTGCTCGACCGGCTGGCCGCGGCCATCAGCCCGCGGATCATCGAGGCGCCCGACGCCCTCGACACGGCGGCGGGTCAGCTCGACGAGTACTTCCGCGGCGAGCGCCGGTCGTTCGATCTGCCGCTCGACCGCCGGCTGTCGAGGGGGTTCCAGCGCACCGTGCTCGAGCATCTGCCCGAGATCGGCTACGGGGCGACCGAGTCGTACGCGTCGGTCGCTCGGGCCTCGGGCAGCCCCAAGGCCGTCCGCGCCGTGGGCACCGCCTGCGCGACGAACCCGCTGCCCGTCGTCGTCCCGTGCCATCGGGTCGTGCGGAGCGACGGCGCCCCCGGGAACTACCGTGGGGGGATGGCCGCCAAGCAGACCCTCCTCGCGCTCGAGGCCACGTCGTGAGCCCCGCCGACGATCCCTCGGTCGTGATCGGCGACGACGGGCTCGCACGACCCGTCTGGGCCTCGACCGACCCTCTGATGCGCGAGTACTACGACAACGAGTGGGGCATGCCCGTCCGCGACGAACGCGGGCTCTTCGAGCGACTGAGTCTCGAGGCGTTCCAGTCGGGCCTCTCGTGGGCGACCATCCTGCGCAAGCGCCCGGCGTTCCGCTCCGCGTTCGCCGACTTCGACCCCGACGCCGTGGCGCTCTTCGACGATGCCGATCGTGCTCGGCTGATGGGCGACGCCGGCATCGTCCGCAACCGGCTGAAGATCGACGCGACCATCCAGAACGCGCGAGCCGTGGTCGGACTGCGCGCCGACGAGGGCCTGGTCGACTTCGTCTGGTCGTTCCGACCGGCCGAGACCCCGTCGCCGCAGACCATGGCCGAGGTGCCCACGACGTCGCCCGAGTCCGTGGCGCTGTCGAAGGCTCTCAAGAAGCGCGGGTTCACGTTCGTCGGGCCGACCACCATGCACGCGCTGATGGAGGCCGTCGGGCTCGTCGACACGCACCTCGTGGGCAGCCACCGACGCGGCACGTCGGGGGTCTGGGTCGACGCCCCGCGGCCGGGCGCCCGGCAGGCAGCCTCGGCTCCGGGCCACGACTCGTGACGCGTCTCGACGTGCGGGCGGTCGGCGAGTACGACCACCGGCACGCCGTGGGTCTGCTCGCGGCCCACAGCATCCCCGGGGCCGAGGCCACCGACATCGGCGCGGCCTCGCATTCGCGGCTGGTCGAGGCGGGCGACGGGGCCTCCCGCGCCTCCTACCGGGTCGATCTGACCTTCACGGCCGACGGCGTCTCGGTCGACGTGGCGACCGACGACGAGAGGGTGCTCGCCCAGCTCGAGACGGTCGTCCGCCGATGGCTCGACCTCGACGCCGACATCGCCGCCGTGCACGACGCGTTCTCGAGCGACCCCGTGCTCGGCCCGCTGGTGACGGCACGACCCGGCATCCGCATCACCGGCAACCCTGACGGCTTCGAGACCGCCGTCGTCACCGTGCTGGGCCAGCAGGTGTCGTTGGCGGCCGCCCGCACCTTCAGCGGGCGACTCGTCTCGGCGTACGGCGAACCCGTCGAGGGCACCGGGCTGACGAGGTTCCCCCGGGCCGACGTCCTGGCCGCCGCCGACGTCGACGAGCTGCGATCGGCCGTCGGCATCACGAACAGTCGAGCGCGCACCGTTCAGGCCCTCGCCGCGGCCGTCGCCGACGGTCTCGTCATCGCACCGGGCGACGATGCGACCGCGGTGCGGCGCCGGCTGCTGGCCCTCCCCGGCATCGGCCCGTGGACCGTCGACTACCTGGCCGTCCGCGCCCTCGGCGACCGCGACGCCTGGCCCGCAGGCGACCTCGTGCTGCGGCGCGTGCTCGGCGGCCTGACCACGCGACAGGCCGAGACCGCCGGTGCCGCGTGGTCGCCGTGGCGGGCCTACGCGCTCTTCCACCTCTGGGCCGCCGTGCTGCCCACCGCACCCGCGGCGACGGCGCAGGCGACGGCGACGGCGCAGGCGACGTAGCCGCCCGGCGCACCGCGCGCCGAACCTGGGAGTCGGTCACCGCCGCGGCGCGTAGCGTCACACGGGTCGAAGGCGTTTCTTTCGTCTTCTCTGGCCGGTGTTGCTCGCATCCCTGCCCGTGAAGCTCAACTGCGACAACATCGGCACGAGGGGCACGGACGGCGGCATCGCCACGACCGTGCCCCTCATCTCTTTTCATGTGACCAGTGAGCAGCGCCACTCAGTCGGAAGACGTGGGCCGGGCGACATGACAGCCGCGGGGATCTCGGACATCCTGGAGACCCGACAGGTGTCGACGCGTCGACCACCCCCGAGCCGACCGAGAGCACCGATGCGACTCCTCCTCATCCGCCACGGCGAGACCGCCGACAACGTCGCCCAGACGATCGGCTCGCGGCCGCCCGGCCCTCCCCTGTCGCCGGTCGGCGTCGATCAGGCTCGAACCCTGGCGGGTCGACTCGACGGCGAGCCGATCGCCGCCGTGCACTCGTCACGGGCCCTCCGCGCCGCCGAGACCGCCGCCGTCGCCGCGGCAGCGCTGGGCGTGCCGCACCACGAGCTCGACGGCCTGCTCGAGATCGACGCGGGCGACCTCGAGGGTCTCTCGTACGCCGACGCCCTGCCCGGGTACATGGGCACCATGCAGAAGTGGTGGACGGACCGCGACGCGCGCATCCCCGGCGGCGAGAGCGGCAGCGAATTCGTGGCCCGCTACGACGCCGCCGTCGCCTCGGTGGTCTCGACCACCGACCCGGCGTCCACCGCGGTGATCGTCTCGCACGAGGCCGCGATCTGCGTCTGGGCGGCGAACACCGCCGACAATCTCGACGCCGAGTTCAGCCGCACCCACGGGCTCCGCAACACCGGCGTGGTCGCCCTCGAGGGGTCGCCCGACCGGGGCTGGGTCGCCGTCTCGTGGGACGACGACCTGCTCTCGCGCTGAGCGTCGTCGGTCGAGCACCTCCTGCGGAGGTCGTCGCTTTTCGGCCATCGCACCGACGAACGCGCGATCGACCGGGATCGCCGAAACAGCCGGTCAGAGGGCGTAGTTAGAGCGACTAGGCAAAATCGACCACTGACCGGGGTTTTCTTGATTTGTCACCGCCCCTCCGGGGACGTATTTTCGAAGGGTGCCGACCATCTCGATGGCTCGGCGGGTCGCACCTCCGACCGAGCTTGCACGGGCAGGGAGCGGAGGCGCGACCCTCCCCGCCGGCCTCGCCTCAGGCGGCTCGCCTCGTTCACAGCTCGCCCCGCGCCTCCCGGACACAGATGCCAACGACTCCCCCCGCCCCTCTCTCGACCTTCTCTCGTCACGAGGAGTCCGGCACGGACCTGGCCGAGGCGGTGCGGGTGCGTTCGTCGCGCCACGGCGGCCGCGACTTCCGGGCGCGGCTGGCCGACGAGCCGTTCTCGTATCACTACGTCACCGTCGGCGATTCGCGGCTGGGGCTCCAGACGACGCGCTTCACCGCCTATCTGCAGGGCACCGTGCCGTATCCCGAGCAGTACGCGCTCATGTGGTTCCGTCGCGGCAGCGCCACCATCGACCATGGTGGGCGGACCTTCACGAGCCACGGCGCCGATCCCTTCCTGGTGCCCGCCGAAGATCCGTACTCGTTCTCGCTGACCCCCCGGCACAGTCAGCTCGTGCGCGTGGGCCGGGACTTCCTCGAGGAGACCGCCGCCGATCTGCACGGCGGACCACCGCAGCGCATCGTCTTCGACCACACGACGGCCCCCTCCGCCGCCGCCCTCCGACGGTGGCGGTCGGTCACCGCCGCGGCCACCCCGAACATCGTCGACGCGGCCACCGAGCCGCTGCTGCGCCTCGAGTCGCAGCTCAGCATCGTGCGGGCCATGCTCGAGCTGTTCCCGTGGCGGCCGCTCGACCTGCCCGCGAGCGTCCGCACCGAGCGCGGCGTCAAGGTGCGCCTCGCCGCGGAGTACATCCACGCCCACGCCGGTCAGGCCATCACGCCGGCCGACATCGGGCGAGCGGCGGGGCTCAGCCCGCGGGCCCTGCAGCTGGCGATGAACGAGCACTTCGAATCGTCGCCGACGAACTACCTGCGGCAGGTGCGACTCGACCGCGCGCACGCCGAGCTGCTCACGTCGCCGCCGGGCACCGCCCGCGTGTCGGACGTCGCACGGCGCTGGGGGTTCGGCAACCTCGGCCGATTCGCGGCCGCGTACGCCGCTCGATTCGGCGAGTACCCGCGCACCACGCTGCGCCGCTTCTGAGCGCCGCACCGCGCCTCCTCGGAGGCGGGGGGGGTGGACGCGAGCGGCCCTGGTGGCGGGTGGCCCTGCTCGCTAGGGTGACAGGACCGATCGAGGGGACTGGTCACATGAACACCGCAATCGTCGTCATCGCCCTGGTGGTCGTCGGCATCGTCGCCGCCACCATCGCCATCGTCGTCCGCGAGCGCCGCGACCGCGCGGTCGCCGCCCGTCTCGACGAGGCGGACCCCGGGGCCGGCGTGCGCGCCCACGCCGACGCCGAGCGGCAGCAGGCCGGCCCCCGCGGCGAGGCCGGCGGCATGTCGTGGTCGGCCGGCGGCCAGAACTCGGCCTGAGCGCCCCGCAGCCGCGCGCATGCCCGCCTGTGCCTGCGCGCCGGTCTCAGGCGCTAGCGGAGCGCGTCGCGGGCGGCTCGAGCCCGGGTCTTGATCGCAGCGATGACCTCGTCCTTCGCGTCGGCGTAGTCGTTCGAGTCGCCCCAGCTGCGAGTCATGAGGCCCTGCTTCACGGACTCGTACAGAGCGCGGTCGGCGGCGTCGGAGCGGAGACGATCGCGCAGGAGGCGGTAGTCGTCGACCGCAGGATCCCCGCGTCGGTAGACGTGCACGTGCACGTCGCGAGCTGGCGTCCGCACGAGTCGGTGCCCCGGCTCGCGCACCCGCAGCTCGTACCCGGCGGCGAGCAGGGGCTCGAGGTAGTCCTCCTCCGCCGTGATGTCGGCCACGACCACCACGAGATCGATGATCGGCTTGGCCGCCAGGCCGGGCACCGAGGTCGATCCGATGTGGTCCACCTCGATCTCCTGCCCCGCCAGCGCCTCGAGGATCCGATCGCGGTGCGCGACGAAGTCGGCGGCCCATCGAGGGTCGTACGGCTCGAGCGTCACGTGGAGCGGCTGCGGGCCGCCGACGAGCTCGAGAGTCGTGACATCCGGTCGGCGCGGGTTCCCGCTGTTCGTCGCCATCAGGCCTCGGCCGCGGCCCGGCCGCGTACTGCCGCGACATGCGCCCGCATGGCCGCCTCGGCCGCGTCGGCATCCCCCGAGTCGAGGGCCTCGAGCACGGCCCGGTGCTCGCGGATCGCGTGGTCGGCGTCGCTGACGCCCAGCCCGCCGAACATGCGGAACCGTTGCGCCTGACCACCCAGCGAGTCGAACGCCCGGTGCAGGAACGGGTTGGCGGCCTGCTGCGCGATGAGCTCGTGGAAGGTCTCGTCGGCCTCCCAGTACGCGTGGTACTCCGCGAAGGTCGGGCCCTTCGGCGCCTCGGCGAGCCGGGTGAGGGTCTCGGCGAGCGCGTCGATGAAGGCGTCGGTGCGCCGAGGAGCCGCGAGCCGCGCGACCGCAGGCTCGATGACGCCCCGGGCGTGCATGAGGTCGTCGAGTTCGGCCCCCGTCAGCAGGGGCGCCGCGCGATAGCCGCGCAATGCCGCCCGGGTGACGAGACCGGTCGACTCCAGGCGCGCCAGCGCCTCGCGGATCGGCGTCTGCGACACGTCGAGGTCGCGAGCCAGAGCGTCGATGTTGAGCGGCGTGCCCGGCGGCAGGGTGTCGTCGAACAGTCGGCGCAGCAGTTCGTCGTAGACGCCGTCCGACAACGAGACACGCTGGGGTCGGCGCGGGCCGTCACTGGGTGGCATCCGACCAGTGTTCCACACGTCGGGGCGTGTCGTCTTTCCTATAGGCGGTGTCATCGACCTCGTGCCGACGAGGCGTCCGGAGCCCGGCAGGAGGCGCGGGCCGCCTCGTCGAGGACGCTCGCCACCGCCGCGACGTCGTGGGCTCGTCGCCCCAGGAACAGACCGTCCACCGCGGGTGCTGTCCGTGTCAGCAGTCCCGGCCCCGCACTGCCGCCGTAGACGAGGCGCGTGGTCGGGGGCAGCCCGGCGCGCAGAGCGCGGGCCACGCCGACGATGTGCTCGACCGGAGCCGGCTCGGGTGCGCCGATCGCCCACACGGGCTCGTGGGCGACGACCAGCGGCTCGGCGGCGGCCGCACCGACCTGCGCCAGGCACGACGCCGCGGCCTCTGCGGGGCCGATCCGCGCCTCCTCCCCCACGCAGAGCCAGGGCACGAGGCCGACTTCGCGGCACCGGTCGATCTTCGCCCGGATGACGGCGTCGGTCTCGCCGAGGAGCCCGCGACGTTCCGCGTGACCGACCTCGACGTAGGCGACGCCGATGTCCGCGAGGAGCGAGGCGACGTCCTCACCCGTCACCGCGCCTCCGGCGAATCGACTGACGTCCTGCGCCATGACCTGCACGCCGGTGCCCTCGAGCAGCCGCACGGCCGCCTCCAGGAGCGGCGTCGAGGGGGCCACGACGAGCTCGACCGCGCTGCTCCGCACGGCAGCGTGCCCCTGAGCGAGGTCCGCGACCGCCGCCAGCCAGTCGAGGGTGCGGGCACGGGACAGATAGGCCTTCGTGCTGATGCCGACGAGCACGGTCAGGGCTGACGGAGGATCCGGCGACCGGCCACCGCGATGGCCACGTCGAGGGCGCGCTGACTCGAGGTGACGCTCGCGACGCCGGTCCCGGCGATGTCGAAGGCGGTGCCGTGCGCCGGGGTCGCGATGACCACGGGCAGGCCGCCCTGCACCGTCACCCCGCCGTCGAAGCCCAGCAGCTTGATGGCGATCTGACCCTGGTCGTGGTACATCGTCACGATGCCGTCGTAGCGCTCCCGCGCGCCGACGAAGATCGTGTCGGAGGGGAACGGGCCGACGACGTCGATGCCGCCCGCCGCCGCCTCGGCGACGCCCGGGGCGATGACGTCGATCTCCTCACGACCGAAGATGCCGTTCTCGCCGTTGTGCGGGTTGAGACCGCAGACGCCCAGTCGCGGGCGCGCGACGCCGGAGTCGCGCAGCAGCTCGTCGAGCAGGCGGACGGCGTCGACCACGCCCTGCGTCGTGATGCGGTCCGCGACGTCGCGGATGCCGATGTGCGACGTCACCCGGGCGGTCCACAGACCCGGGATGATGTTGATCTCGCTCGTCACGCCGTCGCAGTGCAGCTCCTTCGCGAACCAGCGCAGTTCGTCCTCCTCGGTCATGCCTCCGAGGTGCAGGCTCGTCTTGTTGAGGGGCGTGAACACGATCGCGCCGACCTCCCCTGCGTTGGCCAGGTCGATGGCGCGCCGCAGCTGATGCAGGGCGCGCTCCCCCGCCTCCTTGCTGACCTGACGCGGCGGGATGGGCTCGGCGGGCGCCGACCCGTCGTCGAGGAGGGTGGCGAAGCCGGGGCGCGGCTCGTCGCTGAGCGGGATCGTGACTCCGACGACCGCCGCGGCGGCGTCGAGCTCGGCGCGGTCGGCGAGCACCACGATGTCGGCCGCCTCGAGGTTCGCGGGGTCGGAGAGCAGGCGGGCCGCGAGTTCGGGGCCGACGCCCGCGGGATCACCCAGGGTGAGGGCGATGCGGGGGCGGCGCACCGATCCGTCGGCGGTGTGGGTGAGGGTGGGGGCGGGTGTGCTGACGGTCATGCTGCGGATCCTTCCGGGGATGCCTCGTAGGTGCTGATGACGTCGACCTTGGCGGCCGATGCGCTGGTGGGGTCGAAGCGGTGGTCGAGCCACTCCGACGCGAGGCGCCGGGCGAGCTCGATGCCGACGACGCGCTGGCCGAAGCAGAGCACCTGCGCATCGTTCGAGAGCACGGCCCGTTCGACCGAGAAGCCGTCGTGGGCGGTCACGGCACGGATGCCGGGCACCTTGTTCGCGGCGATGGCCACCCCGAGCCCTGTGCCGCAGACCAGCAGCGCCCGGTCGGCCCGGCCGTCGGCGACCATGCGGGCCGCCTCGATCGCGACATGCGGGTAGGCCGTGTGCCCGTCGGGCCCGACGCCGACGTCGACCACGCTCGCGACGCGGTCGTCGCCCTCGAGGTCGGCCCGCAGGCGCTCCTTGTACTCGTAGCCGGCGTCGTCGCAGCCGACGACGATCCTCAGCGGTTCGTTCACGGTTCAGGCCTCCTGGTGGATGGGGTTCGCGGTCGGGGTGTCTCCGACCGTGTCGACTGTGATCGCGCCGCTCTGCGCCTCGACCTCGCGGGCGACGACGCCGGCGATGCGCGCGAACGACACCGCGCCCGCGTCGGGGTGACCGAGGCTCTTCTCGGCGAGCGGTCGCGCACGGCCGAGTCGGGGCAGGAGGCGCGCGGTCGCGTCCGCGGCCTCGCTCGCCGCCGCTGCGGCCCGCGCCCACGCCTCGGGCAGGTCGAGCCCCTCGTCGGCCGCGCGACCGAGCGCGTCGACCAGGGGGACGAACGCGTCGACAAGGGTCTTGTCGCCGACCTCGGCCCCGCCGAGACGCTGGATGGCCTCGAGCCCCGCCGCAGCGGCCCGGGCCGACGCCCACGGGTCGCGGAGGTCGGGCTCCGCGGCCAGGGCGGCGCCGGCGCTCGTGAGGCAGACGCCCCAGAGCGCACCGGAGGTGCCGCCCGCGTGCTCGGCCCAGCCCTCTCCGGCCTCGGCGAACACGGTCGAGACGCCGGCGCCGCGCTCGACGGCGGCGCGGGCCGACGCCAGTCCGGCGGTGATGCCGCGAGCCATGCCGATGCCGTGGTCGCCGTCGCCGGCCACCGCGTCGAGACGGCCGAACTCCTCCTCCGAGCCGACGACCATCTCGGCGACGTGCTCGAATCCCTCGAGCAGGGGCCGACCGGCGCCCACATGACGATCGTCGTCGGCCGGGGCGACCGACGGGGGCGCCTCGAGACCGGGGCCGCCTCCTGCGTCGTCGACCCGCGCCTCCACGGCTCCCTTCCGGAAGGCGGGGCTCGAGGCCGGGCTCCCCCAGAGCTGCTCGAGTTCGTCGTCGACCCAGAAGAAGGTCGCCGAGACGCCCGACATGTCGAGGCTCGTGACGAGCTCGCCCACCTCGGGCTGCACGACGGTGACGCCGGCCTCGTCGAGCAGGCGCCGGACGTGGCCGTAGAGCACGAAGAGCTCCTCGTACTTGTAGGTGCCGAGTCCGTTGAGCAGGACGACGATCCGGTCTCCGGCGCCTTCCGGGGCCTCGGCGAGCAGCGATCCGACGAGCAGTTCAGCCAGTCCGCGGGCCGACGGCAGGTCGGCCTCGCCGATGCCCGGTTCGCCGTGGATGCCGAGGCCGATGGACATCCGACCCTCGGGCACCGTGAAGAGCGGCTCCGTCGCGCCGGGCAGGGTGCATCCGGAGAACGCGACGCCGAACGAGCGCGTGCGGTCGTTCGCCCGTCGCCCGAGCTCCTCGACGCGGTCGAGGTCGAGACCGGCCTCGGACGCTGCGCCGAGCACCTTGAAGACCGTGAGGTCGCCCGCGATGCCTCGACGCTTGGCGATCTCGTCGCGGCTGCCGCTGGCGATGTCGTCGGTGACCGCGACCACGCGGACGTCGACTCCCTCGGCCCGGAGGCGCTCGGCGGCCTGGCCGAAGTTCAGGACGTCGCCGGCGTAGTTGCCGAACGACAGCACGACCCCGCCGCCGCGCTGAGCGGCCCGGGCCACACGGCACACCTGACCGGCGGACGGCGAGGCGAAGATGTTGCCGTAGGCGACACCGGCGGCGAGGCCCGGACCGACGAGGCCGGCGAAGGCCGGGTAGTGGCCGGAGCCGCCGCCCACCACGACGGCGACCTGGCCGTCCGCGAGGGGCGCGCGTCGCACGACGCCGCCCTCCACACGGCGCAGGGAGTCATGGGCCGCCGCGAAGCCGTCCAGGGCCTCGTCGGCGAAGGTGGTCGCGTCGTAGTCGAGGATGGTCACGACACCATCTCCTCTCTCGGGTCGGTGACGGCGGAGGCGACCAGCGCCTCCCGCCCGTCGAGGACGGCCATCCGCTCGGCGCTGGGCAGCACGCGGCGGAGGTAGTCCCGGTTCAGGGCGGCGACGGAGAGCCCGTCGCCGCCGTAGTGCTCGCAGACGAAGGTGCCGCGGAAGCCCGCCTCGACGGCGTCGCGCACGGCGTGCCGGTAGTTGATGAGGCCGAGCTCGAGCGGGGCGGGCAGGGCCGTGTAGGCGCCCGTCGCCGGGTCCTCGTCACGGTGGTAGTTCTTGACGTGCCAGTAGTTGGCGTGCGGCAGGGTGGCGGCCAGTGTCTCGCGCCAGTCGTCGATCGGCCGGTGCAGACGGACGAGGTTGCCCACGTCGGGATTGAGACCGACGTTGTCCAGACCGACCTCGGTGACGAGGCGCACCGAGCTGGCAGCGGTGCCGAGATAGGTGTCCTCGTACATCTCGAGCGTCAGGTCCAGGCCCAGTTGAGCGGCGTGCCGCCCGAGCTCCGTGATCCGCGCCACGGCGAGCTGCCAGTTCTCGGGGTCGTCGGGCGCGTCGATCTCGCCCTGCGCCGTCCAGAACCACAGCCGATCCCGCTGCTCGCTCGTGAGCGGCCGGTGGAAGCCGACGGAGACGACCCCCGCCCCCAGCCGGGCCGCGGCCTCGAGAGTGCGGTGGCTGTAGGCGAGGTTCTCGAGACCGACCTCGGGGTCGATGACGCTCGACCGCACCACGCAGACGCTCGTGAGGTCGACGCCGGCATCCCGGCCGGCACCCGCCAGCTCGTCGAGACGCCGGCCGGACAGATCGCCGACCCGCAGCCAGTTGTCGTTGATCTCGACGAGGTCGAAGCCCGTCTCGCGGATCTCCTCGAACGAGGCCCGCCAGGCCTCCGGCGCGGCGTCGAGGGTGCTCGTGCCGTCGCGGTCGACCGCCGGGAACTGCAGCATCGCGGCCGCGATGGGCCAGTCGTCGCGCGAGGGGCTCATCGACCGGCCTCTTCCCGGGCGTGCTCGCGCGTCTCGGCATCGTCGGTCGCTGCGACACGGGGGCCGCGGCGGACCGCGAAGCGCCCGGCGATCTTCGGACCGACCATCAGGGCGGCGGCGAAGAGGAGGATGCCGACGCTGATCGGGCTCTGGAGCAGGACGAGGAAGCTGCCCTGGCCGATGGCGGAGGTCTGCACGAGCGCCTTCTCGAACAGCGGGCCGAGCACGAGGCCCAGCACGAGCGGCGCCATGGGCAGGTCGAGCTCCTTCATGATCCAGCCGACCACCCCGAAGATCAGGACGAGCACGACGCTGAACATGTTGTTGCTGACCGAGTAGGCGCCGACGAAGCTGGTCAGCAGGATGATCGGATAGAGGTAGCCGTAGGGGATGCGCAGCATCTGGGCGAACACCGGCGCGAGCGGCAGGTTCAGCACCAGCAGCATCACGTTGCCGATGAAGAACGACACGAGAAGACCCCAGATCAGCGTGGGCTGCGTCTCGAACAGGCGGGGTCCGGGCTGGAGCCCGTACACGGTGAAGGCGCCCAGCAGGACCGCCGTCGTGCCGCCTCCGGGGATTCCGAGTGCGAGGGTCGGCACGAAGTTCGCGTTGGCCGCGGCGTTGTTGGCGCTCTCGGGGGCGGCGACGCCCTCGATGGCGCCCTTGCCGAACATCGCCTTGCGGGGCGACACGCGCTTCTCGATGCCGTACGCCATGAACGAGGCGAGGGTCGAGCCGGCGCCGGGCAGGATTCCCAGCACGAAGCCGATGCCGCTGCCGCGGAGGATCGGACCGGCGCTGCGCTTCAGTTCGCCGCGGCTGATGACCATGTCGCGGAACCGGGTGCGGATGGGGGCGTCGGCCCCGCGTCGGATCTGGTGCAGCACCTCTCCGACGGCGAAGAGACCGATCATCACCTCGATGAAGGGGATGCCGCTCAGCAGGTTGATGCTGCCGAAGGTGAAGCGCGCGTCGCTGAAGCCGGTCGCGACCCCGACGGTGGAGATGAGCAGACCCGCCGCCGCCATCATGAGCCCGCGGGACAACGAGCCCCCGGCGAAGCTGACGACGATGACGAGACCGAGGATCATGATCGCGAGGTTCTGCACCGGTCCGAAGTTGAGGGCCAGGTCCGCGAGCGGAGGGGCGAGCCACATGAGCAGCGCGAGCGAGATGATCGCCGCGACGAACGAGCCGATGGCGCTGATCGCGAGGGCCGATCCGGCCTTGCCGTTCTTGGCCATCTGGTAGCCGTCGAGCGTGGTGACCACGCTCGCGGCCTCGCCGGGCGTCGAGATCAGCACCGACGTGATCGTGCCGCCGTACTGGGCGCCGTAGTAGATGCCCGCCAGCATGATGAGCGCCGTGACGGGTTCGAGGGTGAGGGTCAGGGGGATGAGGATCGCGACGCCGGTGGTCGAGCCGAGACCGGGCATCAGCCCGATGATCGTTCCGAGCAGCACGCCGATGAAGCACCAAAGGAGGTTCTCGGGCGTGAAGGCCGTCGAGAAGCCGAGTGCGAGGTTGTCGAGCATGGTCGTCCTTCAGATCAGGCCGAGCAGACCCTGCGGCAGCGGCACGCGCAGCAGGGCGACGAAGATGGCGTAGGTCACGACGCCCGCGGCGACCGCCACGAGGGCGGACGGGAGGACTCGGCGGTGCTCCACGAAGACGGCGACCACGAAGAGCAGCAGCACGAAGGCGAGGAGGAAGCCGACCACCTGCACCATGGCGAGCGTGACGACGACGAGGCCGAGCACGACCGCCAGCATGCGGTTGCGCTGACGCTGGGTGCGGCCGAGGATGTCGACTCCGTCGTCGTCCGTCGCGAGGGGCGAGTGGATCGACTGGGTGCTGGTCGTGGGGGCACCCGGGTCGAGCGGGTCGCCGAGGACGATGCCGTCGTCGGGCCGGGAGGGCGTGTCGAGGATGAGCTCGGCCTGGGAGGGCCGGTCGGGACGTCGACGGAGGCGCCCCACCAGATCGAGGACGGCGAACACGGCGACCAGGCCGCCGGCCATGGCGGGCAGGAAGCCCGGGCCGATCTCGCCTCCCTCGACCGTCACGCCGTACCCGAGACCCCCGACGAGGGCGGCGGAGCCGATCGCCGCGAGGACGGCGCTGGCGGCGAGTCCGCCGCGGTGGACGGCCGTCACTCGGCGAACACCTTCTCGAGGTCGGCCGTGTTCTCGCCGAGGTAGGTGCCGAACTCGTCGCCGTACTGGGCGTTCGGCTGCAGGTAGTTGCTCTCGACGTACTCGGTGTACGCGTCGCTGTCGGCGTACGCCTCTCCCGCGTCGATCCAGAACTGCTCGGTCTCGGCGCTGATGCCACCCGGGGCGATGAAGCCGCGGAACTGCGCGAACGACACGTCGATGCCCTGCTCGGCGGCCGTGGGGATGTCGGCGAGCGCCTCGTACTCGTAACGGTCTTCGGCGACGGCGCACAGCGCCTTGAGGTCGCCGGCCTCGAGCTGGGCGATGACCTCCGCCGGGTTGAGCGACGCGACGTCCACCTGGCCGCCGAGCAGACCCGTGAGCACCTCGCTGCCGGACTCGAACGGCACGCGGTCGAACTCGACGTCCTCCTCCTGCTCGATGAGGGTGAAGACGATCTCGTCGAGCGACGTCGATCCCGACACCGCGGCGACGACGCGCTCGTCGGCGGCCGCATCCACGACGTCGGTGCAGGTGTCGTACTCGCTGTCGGCCGGGACGACGATCAGAGTGAAGTCGTCGCCGACCTTCATGATCGGCGTGAAGTCCTCGTAGGTGAACTGGACGTCCTGGGTGACGGGCAGCGCGAGCATCGCCGTCTCGGCCGCGAGCAGCAGATCGTTGCGGCCCTCCTGTCCGAGGAAGTACGAGTAACCGATGGCGCCCGAACCGCCTTCGCGGTTCTCGACGCTGACGTTCAGGCCGGTGCCGCCTTCGAGGCCCGAGGCGATCGCGCGACCCGAGAGGTCGCTGCCGCCACCGGCGCCCATCGGGACGAGCATCGTGACGTTGCCCGTGGGGGCGCCGTCGGCGGTGCTGCCTCCCGCAGCGGAACCGCAGGCGGTGAGGCAGAGCAGGGACGCCGCGGCAAGGCCGGCGACGAGGGGGGTACGTGACTTCATCGTCTTGATCTCCAGTGATCGGGTCCACCCGGGTGCGAACCACCCGCTTCAGGAACTATCGCATATCCTATCGGATTTGCGCCAGCCCTGTGTCGATGGTCCCCGGTCAGCCCCCCGGTCAGATCCCCACGAGGCTCACCCGCGCCTCCTGAGCTCCCGCGACAGCAGCCAGACGAGGTAGCAGCCGCCGACGACGACCGTCACGACGCCGACCGGCACCGTGACCGGCAGCACGTGCTGCGCGATCAGGTCCGAGCCGAGCAGGACGACGGCACCGGTCAGCGCCGACGCGACCAGCGGCACGTGCGCCGTGCGCGTGAGACGCCTCGCGATCTGCGGGGCGGCCAGGGCGACGAACGCGACCGGACCGGAGACGGTCGTGGCCACGCAGACCAGCGCGACGCCGATCACCAGCGAGGAGGCGCGCAGCCGTTCGACCCGCACCCCCGTCACCGCGGCGAGGTCGTCTCCGATGCCCAGCTGCCGGAGCCCCGGAGACAGCACCGGCACAACGAGCAGGAGGAGCACCACGAGCACGCCCGCCGCCCCGACCCCCGTCGCCTCCACGCCCGCCAGCGTGCCGGCACCCCACGCCGACGCGAACAGCGCCGTGTCGAGCTCGACCTGCAGCAGCAGCCAGGTGCCGAGCGACGCCGCCATCGACGACACCGCGATGCCCACCACGATGAACCGGAACCCGCCGGCCGACGTCCCGCTCGAGAGCAGGGCGATCAGCAGGGCCGTCACGAGACCGCCGATCAGAGCTCCGAGGGTTCGCGACTCCCACGACGGCCCGACGACGATCAGCGCGCCGAGCATCCCGACGAACGCGCCGTTCGACAGACCCATGATGTCGGGGCTCGCGAGGGGATTCCGGGTCACGGTCTGGAACAGCCCGCCGGCGACCCCGAGCGCGACCCCGACCACCGCGGCGGCCGCGATGCGCGGCAGCCGCCACTCGAGCACGATCGTGCGAGGCAGACCCTCTGTCGACCCGGTGACGATGCCGAGCACGTCGGGCAGAGAGACGGCGAAGTCGCCCGACATCGACCCGACGACGGCCAGGGCGAGCGCGGCGGCGACGAGCGAGACCGAGACCGCCACGACACGATGCCGCCCGGGGCCGGGCCGCCCGCCGGCTGGACGGTCGGCACCGGCGGCGCCGGCGGCGCCGGCCGCCTCCTCGCGCCGCGACGTCCCGCTCACAGCGCCGTGGCCCCGCGTCGGCGCCGCACCAGCACGACGAGCACGGGCGCTCCGACGAACGCGATGACGATCCCGACCGGCATCTCGGACGGCGACACGAGCACCCGTCCGACGACGTCCGACACGAGCACGAGCACGGGCGCGACCAGCATCGAGCCGACGACGATGCGGCGGTGGTCGACGCCGATCCCCCAGCGCACCACGTGCGGGATCATCAGGCCGACGAACGAGATCGGGCCGGCGAGCGCCGTGGCCGTGCCGGCCAGCAGGGTGATGGCGGCGAGCGAGAGGAGGCGCGTGCGCGCGAGGTGCACCCCCTGACTCACCGCGGTGTCGTCGCCGAGCGCGACCGCGTTCAGGGCGGGCGCGACGACGAGGGCGAGCATCGCGCCGAGGGCGACGAGGGGCGCGACCGAGGCGAGCCCGTCGAGACCGCGACCGACGAGACTCCCGGCCGACCAGCCGAGGAGGCGCTCGAACGCATCCGGGTTCGTCAACGTCAGCCCCGTGGTGACGCCCGAGAGCACCGCCCCGACCGCGAGACCGGCGAGCGTCAGCCGGACGGGGTCGGCGCGGCCCCGGCCCGCCGACCCGAGCACGGAGACCACGGCGGTCAGCACGAGCGCCCCGCCGAAGGCGAACCAGACGTACTGACCGATCTCGACGACGCCGAAGAAGACGACGGCGACGGCCACCGCGGCCGCGGCGCCCGCATTGACACCGAGGATGCCCGGGTCGGCCAGCGGGTTCCGGGTCAGCGCCTGCATCAGGGCCCCGGCTCCGCCCAGCCCGACGCCGACCACCGCACCGACCAGGGTGCGCGGCAGCCGCTGCTCGATCACGACGAAGCGGGACTCGTCGGTGCCGCCTCCGGCCAGGGTGTCGAGCACGAGCCGCGGGCTGAGGGCGTTGGCGCCGAGCGCGAGCGACAGCAGGGCGGCGACCAGCAGCGCGACGACGGCGACGGCGATCCCGACGCCGACCCTCATCCCCCTCGCCTGCGGTCGCTCCGCCGGGCGGCGCCCAGCCAGGTGGCGCTCAGCCAGGCGGCGCCCAGCCGGGCGGCGATCGTCGGGGAGGCGCGTCACCGGGTGCGGCTCAGGACGCCCTCGATGTCGTCGAGCACGGCCAGACCGCCGAGCGGACCGACCCCGGTGATCCAGTACGACTGGTCGACGAGGTGCAGCTCGGGGAACGCCGAGGCGTTGTCGCTGATCGCCTCGGGCGTCGTCGACTCGTCGGAGACGTCGGTGGTCGTGACGAAGACCTGGTCGGCCGTCGCGTCGAGCACCTTCTCGGGTGAGAGGTCGACCGAGATCGAGTCCTCCCAGTCGCGCTCGGGAGTCTCGAAGCCCACGCACTCGAGGGTGCTGCCGGCGAACGACTCGGGGCCGTAGAGGGTCAGCAGGCCGTCGCGGGGCCTGATCAGCTGCGCCGTGCCCGAGACGTCGAACTCGGAGGCGATCTCGTCGCAGCGCGCCTGGTAGTCGGCCAGCAGCACCGTCGCCTCGTCGGCCCGGCCGAGCGCCTCGCCCACGAGAGCCACGTTGTCCTTCCAGGCGTCGGCCTGCGAGGCCAGGAAGACCGTCGGCGCGACCGCGCTGAGCTGGTCGTAGAGCGCCGAGTGGCGCGACTCGGTGCCGATCACGAGATCGGGGGCGAGCGAGGCGATCTTCTCGACGTCGGGCTCGGTGACGGTGCCGACCGTCTCGATCGACGCCGCCTCGTCGCCCAGGTAGGCCGGCACACCGGCCGCTTCGTTGAGCACCGCGGCACCGACCGGCACGATGCCGAGCGCGATGGTGGTGTCGAGGGCGACGGGTTCGAGCACGACCACGCGCTGCGGCGCGGCCGGGACGGCCGTCTCGCCGCGGGCGTGCGCGACCGTCCGGGCGGACGACGACGAGGACGCGTCGGCCTCGGAGCCGTCGGCGGCCGAGCCGACACCGGTCGTGCAGGCGGACAACGCGACCGAGAGGGCGACGGCGACCGATGCGGACGCGAGGCGGACGAGCATCGGGGACCGCCCGGACGGGGAGATCGACGGGGAGGAGGGGCGAGGGAGAACCACGGGGAGAGCCTTCGATCGTCTGACGAGAGGGGGAGCCGGGTCGGGACCGGCTGGAACGGGGACGACCATAGTAGGTAAGCCTTCCCTAACACAACTGGGCGTCGGGGCGCCGTCGGCGGCGAGCGCCTAGCGTCGACCGCACCCAGCACGAGAGGACCCCCATGAGCGAGAGCACCGACCGCACCGACGGCCCGAACGCCGCACGACCCGACGACGAGCGCGCCGCCGTGGATCAGGCGACCCTCGAGGCGGCCGCCGTCGAGACCTACCGCGCCAGCCAAGGCGACGGCAGCCCCGACGCGAGCGACCGCGACGGCACCGACGATGGCGACCGCGACGGCACCGCCGACACCGACACCGACACGCAGGGGGCGCCCGCGACCGGCGACGAGGCGACCCCCGACGGCGACGTCGCGCAGCCCCTCGGCGGCACGCTCTCGGGCGAGGAGGACTACGTCGCGGCGAGCCCGGCAGGGCTCTCGGGCGAGCAGGACGCCGCCCTCGCGGCGGATGTCCGCTCCGACGACCCCGAGGCCGGCGCCCACCGCGGTGACATCGGTGCGAACCGCGGCGGCAGCGGCGGCCGCTGACCCCGCGGAGAGACCCCACGGAGTCACCGAGACCCCGGCGCGCGCGCCGGGGTCTCCGCGACTTCGTGGGGTCTCGCGGGCGACCAGGTGGTGCATGCTGGTTTCGATGACTTCTTCACGCCCTCACCTCGACGATCTCGCCCGCTTCATCACCGCCTCCCCCTCGTCGTTCCACGCCGCGGCCGAGGCCGCCCGGCGTCTCGACGAGGCCGGCTTCACCCGACTCGTCGAGACCGACGCCTGGCCGACCGGCCCGGGTGCCCGCTACATCGTGCGCGACGGCGCCGTCGTCGCCTGGATCGAGCCGACCGGAGCGGGCGCGACCACGCCGTTCCGCGTGGTCGGCGCGCACACCGACTCCCCCGGATTCAAGCTCAAGCCGAAGCCGACGACCGGCACGCGCGGCTGGCTGCAGGCCGGCGTCGAGGTCTACGGCGGGCCGCTGTTCAACTCGTGGCTCGACCGCGACCTCGAGTTCGCGGGGCGCCTCGTCACCCGCACCGGCGAGACGCGCCTCGTGCGGACCGGCCCGCTGCTGAGGTTCCCGCAGCTCGCCGTGCACCTCGATCGCGGTGTCAACGCCGAGGGCCTGAAGCTCGACCCCCAGCGCCACCTGAACCCCGTCGTCGGGGCCGGCCCGCTCGACGAGGCCGACGTCCTCGGCCACCTGGCGGCGTCAGCGGGTCTGGCGCCCGCCGACGTGACCGGGTACGACGTGGTCGTGGCCGACACCGCGCCTCCTGCACGTCTCGGTCTCGACGGCGAGCTCTTCGCGGCCGGCCGCATGGACAACCTCACGTCGACCCACGCCGGGCTCGTCGCCCTGATCGAGACCGTGGCGAGCGCAGGAGGCGCGGGTGCGGAACTCGATCACGTCGCTGTCTTCGCCGCCTTCGACCACGAGGAGGTCGGTTCGGCGACGCCGTCGGGCGCCGCGGGTCCGATGCTCGAGGATGTGCTGGCCCGCGTCTCGGACGGCCTCGGAGCGACCGCCACCGATCACCGGCGCGCCCTCGCGGCGTCGTGGTGCCTCAGCGCCGACGCCGGTCACGCCGTGCACCCGAACTACCCCGAGCGCCACGACCCGGCCAACCAGCCGATCGTGAACGGCGGTCCGCTGCTGA
Organism: Frigoribacterium sp. CFBP9030; assembly: GCF_034045195.1. NCBI lineage: Bacteria > Bacillati > Actinomycetota > Actinomycetes > Micrococcales > Microbacteriaceae > Frigoribacterium > Frigoribacterium sp. CFBP9030. The sequence goes on along the minus strand of NZ_JAXCWG010000018.1, from coordinate 18,782 downwards.
AGATCAACGCGAACCAGCGATATGCGACCGACGGGCTCGGGGCCGCCGAGTGGTCGAGGGCGTGCGAGCAGGCCGGGGTGCCGTTCCAGGAGTTCGTGTCGAGCAACGCCGTACCCTGCGGCTCGACGATCGGGCCCATCACGGCGACACGGCTGGGCATCCGCACCATCGACGTCGGGGTGCCGCTGCTCGGCATGCACTCGGCCCGCGAGCTGTGCGGCGCCGACGACCCCGGGTACCTGTCGCGCGCCGCCGCGGCGTTCCTCGCCCCCGTCGCCTAAGCCCCCCGAGGGCGGTCGCTTCGGCGGAGCTCCGACGGTCGGCTCAGGCGAACGCGTCCTCGGCGGGGGTGCCGAGCGCCCAGGCGAGCATCTCGGGCCAGGGCCCGAACCCCGAGTCGGGGGTGAGGTGACCGCCTCGGGGCACGAGGTGGAGCGGGGCGTCGACCCGCGCCTCCCAGGTGTCCTGCAGACCGAGCGGCAGCCACTCGTCGTCGTCGCCCGCCACCACCACCGCTTCGGTGGCACCCGCGGGCAGGAGCCGCCCGTCGAAGGCCTCGCCGGCGACGAACGCGCGGATGCTCTGGCCCGCCACGAGCTCGGGCGACGGCGGCGACACCAGCGCGACGCGATCCACCCGAGGAGGCGCGTCGCCGGTCTGCAGACGCAGCCAGAGCACCGACGCGAGGCTGTGGCAGATCACGGTGACCGGGCCCTCGGGCAGGGCGGCGAGCTCGGCGCGCACGCTCTCCTCCCAGACCGCGAGGTCGGGATCGTCGGCGTCGGGCAGCTGCGGGTAGCGGACCACGAGGCCGCGCGCGGTCAGCTCGTCGGCCAGCCGATGCTGCCAGTGATCCGCAGGCCGGTGGTTCTGCCAGCCGTGCAGCACGAGATACGAGGGAGCGGTCACGCGTCGATCCTGCCCCGTCGACGCGACTCGTCGTGGCAGGCTCGACCCATGACGTCATACGCGGCTCGCGGATTCGGCGAGGCCCTGACCGTCGACGACCCGATCGGCTTCGACGCCCCGCCGCCTCACGGGTTCCGGGTCACGCGTCGATCGCGGGTGATCGGCCGCGGCGACGCCGTGTTCCGAACCGCCGGCGACGCCGTGCTGCGCTTCGAGGTGCACCGCGGCTCGGGCTTCGTGCCGCTCGACGTGCCCGCGCGGGTCGCGCCGGGGGCCTCGAGCATGTGGGCGGTGACCCTCGGCCCCCTCCGCCCCGCGGTGGCCTGCCGCGTGATCGACGTCGTCGACTCGCCCGCCGAGATCGGATTCATCCACGCCGCGCTCGTCGGCCACCCGCAGCGCGGCTTCGAGAGCTACGTCGTGCGACGGCACCCCGACGGCACGGTCACCCTCGACATCCGCGTCGTCTGGCGCCCCGCCGCCTGGTGGATGCGCGCGGCCGGCCCGCTCGGAGCCCTGGCCCTGTCGCTCATCCTGCGCCGCAACCTGCGCGCCCTCGACCCGGTCGTCGCCCGCGCCTGAGCCGCCGGGCTCGTGCCACACTGTGTCGATGACCGCCCGACGCCGCCATGCCGGCTCCTCCAGGCGCGCCGCCGCACGCGACGCCGCCCGTGCGTCGGGGGTCGACACGACCGTCAGGGTCGAACGGATCCGCAGCGGCGACCTGTACGTGCGCGTCAACACCATCGGCCAGTCGGGCGAGCGGCCCTTCGTGCTGGTGCCCGGCATCGGGGTGTCGTCCGACTACTTCGAGCGTCTCGCGCCGAACCTGAACGAGTTCGGCCCCGTGCACGCGCTCGATCTGCCCGGCTTCGCCGGCGTGGCGCACCCGGGGCACGCCCTGACGATCCGCGAGTACGCCGACCTGGTCGGCGCCGCGATCGACGGCCTCGGGCTCGACGACCCCGTGCTGGTCGGCCACTCGATGGGCACCCAGATCGTCACCGACCTGGCCGGCCGACGCCCCGACCTCTCGACCCTCGTGCTGATCGGCCCGGTGATCAACCCCGCCGAACGCCGCGTCGTGACCCAGGCGCTGCGGTTCGCGCGGGCCGCCTGGCACGAGCCGGGGCGAGTGAAGTTCCTGGCCGTCAGCGCCTACGTGCTCTGCGGGGTGCGGTGGTTCTCACGGATCCTGCCGAAGATGATGACGTACCCGATCGAGGACCACCTGCCGGAGGTGCGGGCCGACACCCTCGTGATCCGCGGCGAGTTCGACGCCGTGGCCCCCCGCGACTGGGTGCGACGAGTGGGCGAGCTGCTGCCGTCGTCACGACTCTGGGAGATGCCCGGCGCGGCGCATTCGGTCATGCACGCCCACGCCGAAGAGGTCGCGAAGCTCTGCGTCGAGCACGCTCAGCAGCCCATCGACACCGACGAGGGCGAGCAGCTGCACCACTACGACGATGCGAGCGACGGCGACGAGAGCGACGACTTCAGCCCCAGCCCGAGCGACTTCGCCAAGGCCGTCGGGGCGCGGCTGCGGGCGACCGTCGCGACGCTGAAGGGCGACGACGAGGCCCTGGCCGCGGCCAAGACCGACCACGCCGAGTCGATGCAGGCCGCCTTCGATCGGCGCCAGGCCGAGAAGGCGGCGGCCGGGGTCGCACCCGACGACGGCCCCCACATCGACCCCGCCTGAGCCCCCGCGGCCCGTTCGGTCGATGAGTCACGACACGCCGCGCCCCCGCGCGACGCGCGGCGTGTCTCGACTCCTCGGCCCGCGCCTCCTCGGCCCGCGGCGCCCGCGGCTCAGGCCCCGGTCACCGTCAGCCAGATGAGCGCGAGGTTGAGCGCCACGACCACGCCGACCGCGATCCACGCCGCGATGCGGATGCCCAGCACATTGCGGCTCTCGCCCATCAGCGACGCGTCGCTGGTCGCCCGGACGAGCGGCACCAGCGCGAACGCGATGCCGAAGCTCAGCACGACCTGACTCAGCACGAGCAGCCACGTCGGGCTGATCCCGGTCGCGAGCAGGACGAGCGCCGGCACCAGCGTGACGACCCGCCGCACGAACAGCGGGATGCGGATCTTCAGCAGACCGCGCATGATCTCGGCGCCCGCCATCGACCCGACCGACGTCGAGGCGAGCCCGGAGGCGAGCAGCCCGACTCCGAACAGCACCCCGACCAGCGGGCCGAGCGCCTCGGTGATCGCCGCATGGGCGCCCGGGATGGTGTCGGTGCCGGTCCGCCCCTGCAACGTCGAGGCCGCGAGGACGAGCATCGCGATGTTCACCCCTCCGGCGACGAGGAGGGCGAGCACGACGTCCCACCGGGTGGCCTTCAGCACCCGCCGACGGTCGGCGCCCACGGCGACGTCCCCGTGGTGGTCGCGGACCAGCGCCGAGTGCAGGTACACGGCGTGGGGCATGACCGTCGCGCCGAGCATCGACGCCGCCAGCAGCACCGACTGCGCGTCGTCGAAGCGCGGCACGATGCCCGCGAGCATGCCGCCGGCCGACGGTGGGGCGAAGAGCAGACCCGCGCAGAAGCCGATCGTCAGCACGGCCAGCAGACCGATGATGATCGTCTGGAAGACGTGACCGCCGCGATAGCGCGTCAGCATCAGGATGCCCAGCGACACGACGCCGGTGATGACGCCCCCGAGCACCAGCGGCACCCCGAAGAGCAGCTGCAGCGCGAGGGCCCCGCCGATCACCTCGGCGACGTCGGTCGCCGCGGCCACCAGCTCGGCCTGGCCCCAGTAGGCCAGGCGGCGCTTGCGCGGCAGGCGCCGACCCATCACCTCGGGCAGCGACTGCCCGGTGACGATGCCGAGCTTCGCCGACAGGTACTGCACGAGCACGGCCATCGCGTTCGCCGCGACGAGCACCCAGAGCAGCAGGTAGCCGTACTGGGCACCCGCCGTCAGGTTGGCCGCGACGTTGCCGGGGTCGACGTACGCGATCGCGGCGATGAAGGCCGGGCCGAGCAGCACACCGCGGGGTCTCGGGTGGGCGGGGGCGCGGCGGTCGTCGACCCGCGCCTCCTCGGTGTCCGTCGGTCGTGCGTCATCTGTCGCCATACGACGACCCTACACAAAGTTCGGTGACCCGAACTTTCACTCTCGGCACAGAGAAATGCCCGGGTCGAGACCCGGGCATCACTCGTGCGTCCGTGCGGTGAGGACCTACTGCGTGGCGACGGTGATCGTCGCGACGCCGACGAGCAGCTCGTCGGGCACCAGGTCCGTCTCGAACGTGGTGTTCAGCAGCTCGGCCGCCTCGGAGCTGACGTGGACCGTCGTGCCCTCGAGGACGGCGTCGGTGCCCTCGGTGCGCAGCGGCTCGAGCGTGCCGCCCCAGAGGTTGAAGAGGTAGGCGTGCCCGGCGGCCGGCTCGCCGTTGACCGAGACGTCGCCGTAGAGCTTCGAGGCACCGGGGTCGATGTCGAAGTTCGTCAGCTCGACGACCGTGTCGCCGGAGCTGAGGCTGATGCCCGAGCCGTCGTGCTGGATGTCGCCCTGCACGTACGGCCGCACCTCGCCCTCGGGGTCGTAGTACGAGACGTTGCCGCCCGTGATCGGGAACGAGAACGCGCCGTCGGCGAAGGTCGCGTCGCCGACGGGGGCCGGCGTGAGACCGAGCAGCGTGAGCGCGCTGGTGAAGCTCTCGTCGACGGCGACCTGCGTGTCGACGCCGCCGCTCAGATCGGGCACGACGGCCAGCGGGGTGGCCTCCGATTCGGGCAGCTCGGGGTTCTCGCGGTGGATCGGGGCCGTGTTGTTGCTCTCGGAGTCCGACGTCGAGTAGCACGCCGTCAGCGAGAGGGCGAGGCCGCCGGCGACGGCGACACCGAGGACGGTGCGGACGAGTGACGGGCGTGAGGTGAGGCGCATGGTGGTTCCTTCGTTCGGTCGGGTCGAGCTAATCACACCTGGTCGGACGGGATGAAACGGTCGACCTTGCGGTGCCAGCGCTGCCCGAGCAGGCCGCCGAGCACGGCGCCGACGAAGCTCAGCACCACGACGAGGCCGATGAACACGATCGACTCGATCGACATGGCCGAGGCGTCCGTCGCGCCGTCCGCTGCGGTCGCGCCGCCCAGCGACGAGAAGTCCGCGCCGAGCGACACGTAGGCGACGACCGCGAGGATCAGCCCCACGACGACACCCCAGAGCCAGGTGGCCAGACCCTGCTTGAAGCCCGAGAAGCGGGCGACGCGCGAGGCGGTGAACCCGCCGATCAGGTAGCCGAAGAACACGACGGCGAGCACGACGACGGCGGTCACGATCGACAGCACGTCGCCGTTGTCGGTGGCGAACCGCTGCATGCCGGTGAAGGCGTTCGACGAGCCGTCGGCCGATGCGGCGACCCAGGCGCCGACGATGCCTCCGTAGATCGCCATGATGACGAAGCCGAAGCCCGTGGCGGCGAACCAGCCGAGCAGACCGGCGCCGAAGCGGATGCCGCTGAACTCCTCCTTCTGCTGCGTGAGCAGATCGCGACGGACGGCCACGTGGTTGATCCCGCCGTCGGCGACGAGCGGGTACGAGCCCGTGCCGGGCTGAGCCGGGTACGAGGCGGAACCCTGAGTCGGGCCGGCGACGGTGGGGGCGTCGTCACGCGAACGCGAGCCGTGCTCCGCAGCCGAGGAGGCGCGGGTCGGGTCGGACGCGATCGGCGCGACCACGGTGGGGGCGTCTCCGTCGCGGTCGGTCCGGTCGTCGCCCACGGTGCGGTCGCGGTCGCTCGCGTCGCCGTGGTCGCCGCGCGAGGCCTCGGCGGCCCGGAGGGCCTCGTCGTCGTGCAGCGTGCGGCGCTGGTTGTCGTCACCGCTCGTGGCGGACCAGGCGCGTGCGGGCGGAGCCGTGGGGGCGACCATCGGCGGCACGGCCGCGGTCGGCGCGTCGGCGTCGCGGGTGTCGCGGGTGCCGTCGTCGTCGCGTGCGTCGGCGGGGACGGGCTCGATGACCTCGGTCTCGCCGTCGCGGACGTCGCGGTCGCCGCCGTCACGGTCGCGGACGTCACGGTCGCTGCCATCGCGGACGTCACTGCCGTCGCGGTCGGCGGCCACCGGCGCGGCGAACGGGTCGTTCGAGGGCACGGGCGCGCCGGCCTCCGAGGCGTCGGCGGGGGCGGTCGCCGGGAACGCCGGGGCGCCGAAGTCGACGGCGGGCGCGTCGGCCGGTGCGGACGCCCCGCGGTCGTCGTAGGCGCCGTCCGACTCGTCTCGGCGGTCCTCCGGGGCGACCGCGGGCTCGCGCGGTGTCGTCTCGTCGGCGTCTCGGTCGTGGTCGGGGCGGTCGCTCCCGGGAGTGCGTGCGTCCGTCATGTCAGGCTCCTCGTACGTCGTAGCCCGTGGTCCGGGCCCTGTGATCCTCCTGAACGGTACGCCCCGCGGGCTCCCGAGGCCGGGAGGCCCGCCCGACCGAGGGAGGACTCCGCACCGGGGCGACCGGTAGCGTGGTGCCGACCGACGAGCGAACCGAAGACGAGGACGTCATGACCGACACCGCCGACAGCACTCCGACGGGGGCCATCCCCACGCAGACCCCCGGGTCGTCCGACCGTGCGGCGCGCCGCCGGCCGAACCCCGACATCGCCCGTTCCTGGCTGCTGGTGCCGGGCACGGCGCCCGACCGCTTCGACTCCGCGGCCGCCTCGCGCGCCGACCAGATCGTGCTCGACATCGAGGACGCCGTCGACCCGGCCCGCAAGCCCGCCGCCCGGGCCGACGTGGTGTCGTGGCTGCGCGACGGCGGCAGGGCCTGGGTCCGCATCAACGACCACTCCACCGAGTTCTGGTCGGACGACGTCGACGCGCTGCTCGGACTCCCGGGTCTGCAGGGCGTGATGCTCGCGAAGACCGAGGCCCCGGAGGACGTCACCGAGACCTTCGACCGGCTCGGCGGCTCGCTCCCCGTGCTGGCGCTCGTCGAGTCCGCCCTCGGCATCGAGGAGAGCCCCGCGATCGCGAAGGCCCGCGGCGCCTACCGCCTCGCGTTCGGCAGCGGCGACTACCGCCGCGACACCGGCACCAGCGCTGACGACCTGGCGATGGCCTACCCCCGATCGCGCCTCGTGGTCGCCAGCCGCATCGGCGGTCTGCCCGGCCCGATCGACGGTCCGACCGTCGGCAGCAGCCACCCGGTGCTGCGCGAGCAGTCGTCGGTCGCCGTCGCCCTCGGCATGACCGGCAAGCTCTGCCTCGACGTCGAGCAGCTGCCCGTCATCAACGAGGTCATCAGCCCCACGCCGTCGGACGTCGCCTGGGCGCAGGACTTCCTGGCCGACTTCGAGAGCCGCGGCCGCGTCATCCGCGACGGCAGCGACCTGCCCCGCCTGGGTCGCGCGCAGAAGATCGAGAAGCTGGCCTCGGCGTTCGGCGTGCTGCCCTCGAGCTGACCCGGGGATCCACGGACAGAAGGAGGCGCACCCACCCGGGTGCGCCTCCTTCTATCTGTCCAGATGGTTGACAGACGATAGTCGGCGACATATCTTTGACGCATCGCGACACGTTGTCACGAGCAGACCACATCCCCGAGAGGAGTACCCCATGGGTACCGACACCATCTTCGAGAACGACGGCGACCCTCGTCGCCACCACCATGACTCCGACGAGCGCGGCGCGACGTCCGGCTCCGACCCGTTCGGCCACGGCTCCGGCGGCCGGGGTCGCTTCGGTCGACCCTTCGGGCGCGGCTTCCGCCCCGGCCAGGGCTTCGGCGGCTTCGGCCCCGGCGGACCCGGCTTCGGCGGCCCCGGGTTCGGCGGCCCCGGCTTCGGCCCGGGTCGCGGCGGGCGTGGCCGTGCCCGCCGCGGCGACGTGCGCCTCGCCATCCTGTCGCTCCTCGCCGACGCCCCGTCGAACGGCTACGGCCTCATCAAGGCGATCGCCGAGCGCACCGACGGCGCCTGGAAGCCGAGCCCCGGGTCCGTCTACCCGACGCTGCAGCAGCTCGTCGACGAAGAGCTGATCGTCTCCGACGAGGCCGCGTCGAAGAGCGTCTTCAGCCTCACCGACGCCGGCCGCGCCCACGTCGCCGAGCACTCCGCCGAGATCGAGAAGGCGTGGGCCGCGACGGCCGACGACGCCAGCGACTCCGACCGCGAGTTCCAGACCAGCCTGATGAAGCTGATGGGCGTCGTGAAGCAGTTCCACCACGACGGCAGCGAGGCGCAGCGCGTCGCCGCCACCGCGAAGCTGGACGAGACCCGGCGCGCGCTCTACGCGATCCTGGCCGACTGACCCGCGCCGCGCCTCCTCGGCGGCGGGTGCGAGCCCTCGCGGCACGGGCTCTCGGAGCACGGGGTAGCGGTGCGAGCCCGCGGGGCGCGGGGGTCGCGGTGCGGGCTCTCGGAGCACGGGCTCTCGGCGGGCGCGCAAGGTGCCGTGCCAGAATCTCGCGCCGTGACCGACTCGACCCTGCGCCCGCCCCTGCCCGACGACATGTCGCAGGCGGTCACCGTGCGGAGAGACGACGACGTCGCGCCGAGTCTCGCCAGCCCGTGGCGTGAGGTCCGCATCGACTTCGTCGTCCCCGAATCGTCGGCGGCCGCGGCAGGGGAGGTCCGGCGGCTGCTGCCCGAACCCGAGCTGCACTGGGCGCCGGGGCTGCGACGGGGCACCCTCGCCGTGCTGCCGCACCCCGCCGCGCTGACCCGCGTGCTGCTGAGCTGGGAGTGGACCGTCGCCGCGGCGGACTTCTCGGTGCACTCGTTCGACGACGCACCGTTCTCCGCCGACGAGAGGGCGGCACTCGAGAGCTGGCTGCGCAGCGCCGCTGCGCGCCTGCAGCTGCTCGACGGCGCGCTCGAGGCGGCCGTGGAGCGGGCCGTGACCGACGTGGCGTCCGGCAGCGACCGGAGCGCGCCTCCTGCAGGGGTCCCCGACGGGCCGGTGGTCGGAGCCGTCCTCGGCACGCGGGTCGCCGTGCCCGACGCCCGTTCGGCGCACCCGCGAGTCGACGTCGCGCTGCCCGACGGGGCCGACCCGGGGTGGGAGGTCTTCGTCGACGCCGTCGACGGCGAGCGACTCGGCTATCGCCGCACCCTCGACGACGACGGCGAACCCTACGCGTTCAGCTATCTCGTCGCCGACCATGTCGACGACGTCTCACCCGACGACCTCCGGCACTGGCACGATCAGCACATCCACCGGCAGCTGCTCGCCGACGACGTGCGGCAGGCCTACGTGCACCTGCTGGCGGGTCTCGACGCGCCCGCATCGGTGACGTACTCGGGCTGACAGCGACCCGGCGGCCCGACGACGGACCCGGCCCCGTCGGCCCCGTCGCTACGGGCGCTCGTCGACGATCGCGACGAACCGGCTGCCGACGCCGGCGACCTCGCGACGGGCGAGCCCGGGCTGAGGGTCGGGGAGCTCGTCGACGCCGTGGTCGTCGCAGCTGAGCCAGGTGTAGTCGGGCCACCACTTCTTGGGCCGGGCGGCCTCGTGGAACCCGCAGACGACGCAGGCGAGGTCGACCCAGACCGGCTTGCCGGTGCGGTTGGCACGCGACTGCACGAGCCAGGCTGGCGGCGACTTCTCGAGCTCGACCAGCTCGTCGACGGTCAACCGGGCGGGGATGCCGTGCCGCTTGGCCATCTCGAGCGGGATGTCGAGTTGCAGGGCGGCGTCTCGTCGCGTGATCACGGCACCCACCTTAAGCGACCGACGACCGCGACGCAGCACCCGTGAGGCGGTCGGCGCTCAGGCGAGCACCCGCTCGAAGCAGATCGACGTCGGGATGGTCGTGATGTAGGGCTCGTAGGTCGGGATCGGAGTCCAGCCGACCTTCTCGTAGAGCGCGACGGCGTCGGGCTGACGGTCGCCCGTCTGCAGGATGAGGCGTCGAGCCCCGGCCGCGCGGCCGATCGAGTCGAGCTCGGCCATGATGAGCCGACCGATGCCCCGGCCACGACGGGCGCCGTCGACGATGACCCTCTTGACCTCCCATTCGCCGTCGCGGTCGTAGAGAACGGCGTGCCCGACGGCCTCTCCGTCGTCGGCCACGACCAGCACGGTCGCTCGGACGTTCTCGGGGTGGACCGTCAGTGCGGCGTCACGGGCCGCGGCCTTCTCGGCGGGCTCGTGGGGGTCGCGGCCGACCGAGTAGACGGCCGTCATCTCGGCGTCCATGCGGGCGCGGAGCTCGCGGGCGCGGGGGTCGTCGTAGTCGACGCGTTCGAGGTGGAGGGGAGGGAGCTCGGTACGGGGTGCGTTCGTCACCCGACGATTCTCCTCCTTCTCGCGCCTCCTCCGTGCCGCCGAGGAGGCGCGGTTCGAGTCCGCGAGGAGGCGCGGGTGGAGCCCGCGAGCGGCGACTAGCGCAGGCTGACGCCTCGTGCCGACATGAACGGCACCGGGTCGGTCGAGCCGCCGTTGATGCGCGTCTCGAAGTGCAGGTGGCAACCGGTCGAGTTGCCGGTGGAGCCGACGAGGGCGATCAGCTGACCGGCGGCGACCGACTGGCCGTTCGCGACTCGGATGCCGCCGTTGACGATGTGTCCGTAGGCGGTGCTGACGCCGCCACCGTGGCTGATGCGGACGTAGTTGCCGTACCCGCCGTAGTAGCCGGCGTAGCTCACGGTGCCCGACGACGCGGCGTAGATCGGGGTCGAGCAGCCCGGTGCCAGGTCGACGCCGTCGTGCAGCTTGTAGACGCCGGTGACCGGGTTGATGCGATAGCCGTAGGGGCTCGACATGTAGCCGCCGCTCGGGCGGACCCAGCCGCCACCGCCGCCGCCACCGCCACCGCCACCGCCACCGGTCGAGGGGGCCGGGGTCGAGGGTCGGCTCGGCGCCGGGGCCGACGGGGTCGGGGCGCTCGGGCGGGCGGCTGCTGCGGCCTGAGCGGCTCGAGCGGCCTCGGCCGCTGCGGCGGCAGCCTGCTGCTGCTGACGCTGCAGCTCGGCGGCGACCCGGGCGGCCTCCTCTTCGCGGGCCTTCTTCTCGGCGGCCAGACGCTGGCGCTCGGCCTCGACGCCGGCCTCGTAGTCCTGCTGGGTCTTGGCGGTGGTGTCTTGCAGCACGGCGAGCTGGGCCTGCAGGGTCGCCTCGTTCTCCTGCTGCGCGGTGACGGCGGCGAGGGCGGCGTCCGACGCGGCCTGCGCCTCCTGCATGGAGCTCTCGGCGTCGTTCCGCAGACCGACCAGCGCCTTCTCGGCGACGGCGGCCTGATCGCTCAGCGACGCGGCCACGTTGCGGTCGGTGACCGCCTGCTCGCGGATGCCGTCGGCCTGCTCGGTGATCTTGCTCATCGCGCCGAGGCGGTAGAGCAGATCACCGGCACCGGCCGAGTCGCCGACCAGCTGGGTCGAGACGTCGCCGCCGCCGGTGCGGGCGAGCTGAGCCGAGACCTGACCGGCCCGCTGCTCGCTCTCGTCGGCGACCCTGTTCTGCTCGTCGACCTGCTTCTGAAGCTCGGCCAGCTTCGATGCGGCCTCGTCGGCGTCGCTCTGGGCCGCTTCGAACTCGGCGCCCTTCGCCTCGGCCTCGGCCTGGGCGTTCGCGGCGTCGCTCTGCAGCTGGCCGAGCAGCGACTGGAGCTCCTGGATCTGAGCGGCCTTGGTGTTCTCGTTCGCGACCGCGGCTCGGACGTCGTCCCAGCTCGGGTACGTCGCGGCCTTCGCCGGCGAGGCGCCCATCACCGTCCCGCTGACCACGAACGCCAGGGCGAGCAGCACCGTCAGGACGGCGGCGGGCAGGCTCCGGAGGTGGGAGGCGGACGCGGGGGAAGTCACGGAGGTGGAACCAATCTCGAAGTCGACACCGGTACGGGGAGGCAGGAAGCGACCGCACGAAGTCCGGGGAACCCGCTCAGCCTAAGTGCCAGACCACCGAAGGGTAAAGCCTGGGATGAATGTTGACGCAGGGCGGCCTGTCCCCAATCGGGGTGTCTCATGCGTTCACACGAGTCACACGAGTCACACCCGTTCGCCGAGATGTACCCCGCGGTGTCCCCTGAGCGGCACCGCAGCGGCCCCCCGGACGGCAGGAGGCGCGGGCCGGGTCAGACCGTCGGGCGGCCGCTCGGCTCGTCGTCGCGGTACGCCGAGTTGAGGCGTCCGAGCGACTCGGCGAGGGCCGCGACGTCCGCGGCCTCCCACCCCTCGAGGCGGGCGGCGAGAGCCTCGCGGTTGGCCTCGATCGACCGGGCGAGGAGCGAGAGCCCGGACTGCGTGACCGACAGCGCGCGCCCTCGTCGCGGCTCGCGGTCGTCGTCGCCCTGGATGAGCCCGAGCTCGGCGAGGTTCGCGAGCTGCCGCGACACCGTCGACCGGTTGAGCGAGAACTCGGCCGCGAGGTCGATGGCCCGACGACCCGGCTCGGCCGCGATGACGTCGAGCAGCGAGTGCTCGACGAAGGTCAGCGGCGAGCTGCGACGACGCGCCCGGGCCACGGCCCGGCGCGAGACCAGCTCGAGCTCGGCGTAGACGTCGTCGATGCCGGTCGGTGCGGGGTCGGTCACGGTCCGAGCCTAGGCCGCACGGGCGCGACTCGGATCGGGCGGGCAGACTGCGGCCATGGCGACGACGCGGAACTGGTCAGGCACTCTCACGTACTCCGCCTCGCGCATCGTCAGGCCCGAGTCGGTCGCCGAGCTGCAGGAGGCGGTGGCCGGCTCGACGCGGATCCGCGCCCTCGGCACCCGCCACTCGTTCAGCGACGTCGCCGACGGCACCGGGGTGCTCGTGTCGACCACGGCCCTCCCCCTCGACCTCGTCGTGTCCGCCGACCGCCGGTCGGCGACCGTGGGCGCGGGCGCCACGTACGGTGCCGTGGCGCAGGCGCTCGAAGCCGAGGGTCTCGCCCTCGCGAACATGGGGTCGTTGCCGCACATCTCGGTCGGCGGCGCCGTCTCGACCGGCACGCACGGCTCGGGTCGCCGGCTGCAGAGCCTCGCCGGCTCGGTCGCCGCCCTCGAGATCGTCGGCCCCGACGGTGCGATCCGCTCGGTGCGGCGCGGCGACGCGGAGTTCGCCGGCAGCGTCGTCGCGCTGGGGGTGCTGGGGGTCGTGGTCCGCATCACCCTCGACGTCGAGCCCTCGTACCGCATGCGGCAGGACACCTTCGTGGGGCTGCCCTGGTCGAGCGTCGACGACCACCTCGTCGAGGTCATGTCGGCCGGGGCGAGCGTCTCGTTCTTCCATGAGTTCGACGACCGCATCCGCGAGGTGCTCGTGAAGTCCCGGGTGCCGGCCGATGCGCACGACGTGACGGTGCCCCGGCGACTCTTCGGCGCCTCCCGGGCTCCGGTCGACGAGCACGCCGAGGTGACGGGCGGCTCGCAGACGCCGATGGACGGCAGCGTCGGCGCGTGGCTCGACCGGCTGCCCCACTTCCGCCTCGATGCCACGCCGTCGAACGGGTCCGAGCTGCAGAGCGAGCACTTCGTCGCACTCGGCGACGGTGCGGTGGCGCTGCGGGCCGTCCAGCTGCTCGGAGACGACCTCCGCCCGCACCTGCACACCTGCGAGACCCGCACGGTCGCCGGCGACGACCTGTGGTTGAGCCCCACCCCCGTCGACAGCCTCGCCATCGCGTTCACGTGGCGGAAGCACCCCGTCGAGGTGGCGGCCCTCGTCGAGCGGGTCGAGGAGGCGCTGCGTCCCTTCGCACCGCGCCCGCACTGGGGCAAGCTGACGTCTCTCCCGCCCGCGTCGATCGTCTCGCGGTATCCGCGGTTCGGCTCGTTCGTCGAGCTGATGCGCGACGTCGACCCGGGTGGCACGTTCCGCAGCCCCTACATGGACCGACTGCTCGGCTAGAAGCCCTCGCCGGTGGGGTCGGCGTCGGTGTCGTCGTCGAGCTCGGGGCCGCCGACCGGGGCGCCCTGCCAGGCGACGAGCCGCCAGCCCGACGCCGGATCGCCCTCGAGCACGACGACACCGGTGTTCTCGAGCGGATGCTGCGCCACGAACTCGGCGGACCCGTGCGATCGGGAGCCGCACCAGCCGCGGATCGCGGCACCGTGACTGACCACCGCGACCGTCTCGTGACCCGAGGCGACGGCGCCCGCCACGGCGGCGTCGAAGCGGGCGAAGAACTCATGGCCGTCTTCGGAGCCGGGCAGCCGCCGGTCGAGATCGCCGGACACCCACGACACGACGGCGCCCAGGTAGGTCGACACCGCGTCGTGATCGCTGCGCGCCTCGAGCTCGCCGGCGATGACCTCACGGAAGCCGGCGACCTCGATCGGCTCGAGGCCGAGCGCTGCGGCAAGGGGCGCCGCCGTCTCGTGCGTGCGTCGCAGCGTGCTCACGTAGAGGGCGCCGATGGACTCGTCGGCGAGCGCCGCGGGCACCGCTGCGGCCTGCCGTCGACCGAGATCGGTGAGACCCGGGCCGGGTGCGGCGGTGCCGAGTCGGCCGACGACGTTGTCGGGGGTCTGACCGTGGCGGATGAGGAGGAGGCGCATGCCGACCACCCTAGAGGGGGCCTCCGACACTCCTCAGCGGCGGTCGGTGGAGGTGGCGCCGGCCGCCGCGTCGGCCGCGGCGCGCTCGCGGCGGCCCCGCAGCACGCTCCGCAGCCCGGCGATCAGGACGGGTGTCACCGAGAGCAGCACGAGCACGATCGCCCACACGTCCACGTGGTCGCGGATCAGCGGGATGCCACCGAGCAGCGAGCCGAGCACCACCATGCCGACGGCCCACACGAAGGCGCCGACGACGTTGAAGAGGAGGAACTTCGGGTAGCGGTAGCCCGCCGTGCCCGCCGCGAGGGGCACGTAGGTGCGGACGATCGGGACGAACCGGCCGAGGATCAACGAGACGCCGCCGTACTTGGCGAAGAACGCCTCGGCCTTCTCGAGGTGCGCCGTCTTGAGGATCCGCGCGTCGGGCGTGAACCAGCGCCGGCCGAAGCGGTTGCCGAGGAGGTACCCGACCTGGTCGCCGAGGAACGCCGCGACGAAGGCGCAGAGCGCGATCGTCCAGACCTGAAGGCCCAGGGCCTCGTGCAGCAGCCCGGCGGTGAAGAGCAGCGAGTCGCCGGGCAGGAACGGGAACAGCACCCCCGATTCGATGAAGATCATGATCGAGATCCCGGCGAGGGCCCACGGCCCGAGCGCGGGCAGCAGCGACTCGGGGTCGAACAGCAGGAATCCGCCCGAGGCGGCGGGCAGGGCGGAGGCGAGGAGGGAGGCGGTGGTCACCGGAGGACTGTAGCGTCCGCGCCTCCGGACACCGCGCCTCCTCGTCCCTTCGGAGGACTCCGACCGCGCCCGATCTCGTCCGCCCGAGGGATATCGCCCGTGAGGGCCGGCTCCTAGGCTGACCTCTGGACGAGGCCGCCGCTGGCGGCCCCACGACCTGCGACAGAGGAGACATCCCACCGATGATCGAAGCCCATGGCTTGACCAAGAGGTACGGCGCCAAGCTCGCCCTCGACGACGTGTCGTTCACCGTCAGGCCCGGTCTCGTGACCGGGTTCCTCGGACCGAACGGCGCCGGCAAATCGACCACGATGCGCATGATCGTCGGGCTCGACCGGCCGACGGCCGGCTCGGTCACGGTCAACGGCCGTCGCTACGCCGACCACACCGCACCCCTGCACGAGGTCGGCGTGCTGCTCGACGCCAAGGCCGTGCACAGCGGCCGCTCGGCGGCGGACCACCTGCTCGCCATGGCGGCGACCCACGGCATCGGCAGATCCCGCGTCAAGGAGGTCATCGCCCTGACCGGTCTCGAATCGGTGGCGAAGAAGCGCGTCGGCGGCTTCTCGCTCGGCATGGGGCAGCGCCTCGGCATCGCGGCGGCCCTGCTCGGCGACCCGGCCACGGTCATCCTCGACGAGCCCGTCAACGGCCTCGACCCCGAGGGCGTCGTCTGGGTGCGCACCCTGGCGCGGCACCTCGCGGGCGAGGGGCGCACCGTGTTCCTCTCGTCGCACCTGATGAGCGAGATGGCGCAGACCGCCGACCACCTCATCGTCCTCGGCCGGGGCCGCGTGCTCGCCGACTCCCCCGTCAGCGACGTCATCGCCCAGGCCTCGGGCGAAGCCGTGCGCGTCCGCAGCCCTCGGGCCGACGACCTCGTTCGACTCGCGCAGACGCACGACGTCGCCGTCACCCCCGTCGAGCCCGGCCTCGTCGAGCTGCGCGGCATCACCGCCGAGCGCGTCGGCGAACTCGCCGCTGCGTCCGGCATCGTCCTCCACGAGCTGACCCCGCTGGTCCGCTCGCTCGAAGACGCCTACATGACCCTGACGCAAGACTCGGTCGACTACCACGCCGGAGGCGCGCCCACCACGGCCGCGTCCCCCACCACCGAAGGGGCCCAGCGATGAGCACCAGCGCTCCCACCAGACAGTCCCGTCCGCGCTCCGCCGGGGGCGGGGTCACCTTCGGCGGCGTCCTGCGCTCCGAGTGGATCAAGCTCCGGAGCCTCCGCTCCACCGTGTGGTGCTTCGCCATCATCGCCGTGCTGATCATCGGATTCGGGGCGCTGTTCAGCGCCGTCGCCTCCGGCTTCGAGGGCATGGAGTCCACGCCCGAGCAGCAGCAGTCGCTCGCGGCGTCGGTCACCACCATCGGCGTCGCCTTCGCGCAGCTGGTCGCCGCCGTGCTCGGCGCGCTGATCATCACAGGCGAGTTCGGCACCGGCATGATCCGCTCGACCTTCGCCGCCGTGCCCCGCCGCACCCCGGCGCTCATCGCGAAGCTCATCATCGTGGCCATCGGCACCTTCGTCGTCTCGGCCATCAGCCTCGCCATCACGTCGCTGCTCGCCGTGCCCCTGCTGCGCGGCGTCGACATCGAGCTCGACCTCGCCGACGGGAAGTACTGGCTCTCGATGCTCGGCGCGGCCGCCTCGGTCGCGTTCATGGCCATGATCGCGTTCGGTCTCGGCATGATCATCCGCAACAGCACGGGCGCCATCGCTGCGGCCATCGGAGTCGTCTTCGTGGTGCCGATCCTGTTCTCGATCGCCATGGGCCTCGTCTCGGGCACCTGGGTGTACTCGCTCAACGAGTTCATCCCGCCGACCGCCGCCTCGCGGATCTACGAGTACGTGGTCGACGGCAGCTCTATGCTGACCGCTCCCGCCGTCGACGGAGCGATCCGACTCGAGCCCTGGCAGGCGCTGCTCGTGCTCGTCGGCTGGGTCGTGGCGCTGTTCGCGGCCGGGCTCGCCCTCGTCAAGCGCCGCGACGTCTGACCCACCCGCACCGCGCCTCCTCGGCGCTCTGGACGGTCCGGTTCGACCCATCCTCACGGATCGGGAAGAACCGGACCGTCTCGTGCGTTCGGACGCACAGGCACACCCGCCGTCACCCTCGAGGAGCCCCATTTGACCAGCGCGACATCCCCGGCGACGACCACCGAGCCCCTCGACGACGACGGGACGGCGGCGCGCAACAAGCTCGTCATCGGCCTCCTGCTCGTCTCGGCGTTCGTCGTCATCCTGAACGAGACGATCATGGGCGTGGCCCTGCCGAGCCTCACCCGCGACCTCGACATCACGGTCACGGCCGGCCAGTGGCTGACCACCGGCTTCATGCTGACGATGGCGGTCGTCATCCCGATCACCGGGTTCCTCCTGCAGCGGTTCAACACCCGACCCGTGTTCATCACGGCCATGAGCCTGTTCAGCCTCGGCACCGCCATCTCGGCCGTCGCACCCGGGTTCGGCGTGCTGCTGCTCGGCCGCGTCGTCCAGGCCTCGGGCACGGCCATCATGATGCCGCTGCTCATGACGACGGTGCTCACCCTCGTGCCGCCGGCGACCCGCGGGCGCACGATGGGCAACATCTCGATCGTCATCTCGGTCGCTCCGGCGATCGGACCGACCATCTCGGGCGTCATCCTCAGCGTGCTCGAGTGGCGCTTCATGTTCATCCTCGTGCTGCCCATCGCGCTCGCCGCGCTGGCGCTCGGAGCGGCCCGCGTGAAGAACGTGACCACACCGAAGAAGGTGCCGCTCGACGTGCTGTCGGTGATCCTGTCGGCCTTCGCCTTCGGCGGCATCGTGTTCGGGCTCAGCTCGATCGGCGAGGGCGCCGAGGCGGCCGTGCCGGCGTGGGTGCCGCTCGCCGTGGGCGCCGCCGCGCTCGTCGTCTTCGTGCTGCGTCAGCGTTCGCTGCAGCGCCACGACCGCGCCCTGCTCGACCTGCGCACCTTCTCGTCGCGCACCTTCACCATCTCGGCGACCGTGCTCGGCATCGGCATGATCGCACTGTTCGGCACGTTGATCGTGCTGCCGATCTACCTCCAGAACGTGCACGGCCTCGACCCGCTGTCGACCGGTCTGCTGCTGCTGCCCGGCGGGCTCGTGCAGGGGCTGCTGTCGCCCGTGGTCGGTCGCCTGTTCGACAAGCACGGCCCCACCGTCCTGCTGGTGCCCGGCACCATCCTGGTCAGCGCCGTGCTGTGGTTCATGTCGACCGTCTCGGAGGCGACCCCGATCCCGATGATCCTCGGCGCGCACGTCGCCCTCAGCATCGGACTCGCGTTGATGTTCACCCCGCTGTTCACGTCGGGGCTCGGCTCGTTGCCGTCGAACCTGTACTCGCACGGCAGTGCCATCGTCGGCACTGTGCAGCAGCTGGCCGGCGCAGCCGGGACGGCGGTGTTCATCACGGTCATGACCCTCGCGACGACGGCCGCCGCGCGCGGTGGCGTGGTCGACGTCGCCGCGACCGGCGCTGGCGTGCGGGCGGCGTTCCTCGTCGGAGCGATCATCTCGGTGTTCGCCGTCGTCGGAGCGTTCTTCGTCCGCCGCCCCGCACAGGACGCCCCGCCCGTCGCGCACTAGCCCCGCCCCTGGCGCCCCGTGGCCTCGCTCACGGGGCGCCGGGCCCCTGGTGGAGCGCCCGCCCGGGGGCCCCGGGCGTGGCGCCCGGGGCGCCGGGCGTGGC
>NZ_JAXCWG010000017.1:0-53823 GCF_034045195.1 Frigoribacterium sp. CFBP9030 | reverse complement strand
GACCCCGCCCTCGACCCCGGCCGAGCCCCCGACCCCGCCCCCGACCCCGCCCCCGACCCCGCCCCCGAACCCGCCGGCCCCCAGGAGGCGCGGGTCGACCCGCCCGCCGCCCCGCACCCCCGCGGAAGTCGCCCCCGTCGCCGCCTCGACCCCGGGATCGCCTGGGGGCTGCTGACCGGCCTGGCCATCGCCTCCTACACGATCTGGGACGCCCACGCCCTGCGCACCTGGAGCCTCACGCCCGTCTCGTTCATGGTCGGAGTGACCCTCGCCGAGGTCGTCTTCTACACCGTCGCCCTCGGTCGTCGGCGTGGCGAGCTGCTCGGGGTCGGGCGGGCGCACTGGCCGCGGGTGCTCGCGTTCGGCGTGCTGTCGCCGCTGTCGTACATCCTCGTGCTGGTCGCGATCCAGACGACGCCGGTCGCGCTCGTCGCACCGGCCCGCGAGACGAGCGTGGTCATGGTCGCGGTCTTCGGGGCGCTCGTGCTGCGCGAGGGCTCGGTCGCGAAGCGCCTCGTCGCGTCGGTCGTCGTGCTCGGCGGCATAGCCCTCCTCGCGGCCTAGCCCCGCAGCCCTCGCATCGAGGTGACCCGTTCGGTGCCCTCCCGCGCCCCGAGGGCCCCTCTCGAGTCACCTCGACGCCAGGCCCAGGAGGCGCGGGTCTGGAGCCCCCGCCGCCCCCGCATCGAGGTGACCCGTTCGGTGCCCTCCGGCGCCCCGAGGGCCCCTCTCGAGTCACCTCGACGCCAGGCCCAGGAGGCGCGGATGGGCATACAACACGTGAACTCTGCCTGAACGGACCACGAGTTAGGTTCCTATGTCGGACGGTCGCGTGTCACCATCGTCACGTCCTGCTCCCACCCGAAAGGCCGTCATGACCCTCCGCCGTCCCCGTGCCGCGATCGCCCTCGTCGGCGTCGCCCTGCTCGCCACCGCTCTCGCCGGCTGCTCGAACGCCGCCTCCTCGGCCGAAGGCGAGGGCGGGGGCTCGTCCGACGCCGCCGGCTTCGCGGTCGACTCGAGCACCCTCGTCTTCGGCGTCGTGCCCGACTCGGTCGACACCGAGACGAACTACCAGCCGCTGATGGACTACATCGCGCAGGAGACCGGCAAGACCGTCGAGTACCACGAGTCGACCGACTACGCGGCGCTGATCGAGGCGAGCATCGCCGGTCAGATCGACGTCGCGTCGTTCTCCGGCTTCACCTACGTGACCGCCACGAACAACGGCGCCGAGCTGACGCCGATCTCGTCGATCACGACGGCCGAGGGGCAGGAGCCCGGCTACTACTCGCAGGCCATCGTGCCGAAGGGCAGCGACATCACGTCGATCGCCGACATGAAGGGCAAGAAGGTCTGCTTCGTCGACCCGTCGTCGACGTCGGGCTACCTGTTCCCGAGCTACGCGCTGCTCGAGGCCGGCATCGACCCCGAGAAGGACATCACCCCCGTGTTCGCCGGCAAGCACGACGTCAGCGTGCAGAAGACCGGCGAGGGCTCGGAGTGCGACGCGGGCTTCGCGGAGGACAGCGAGGTCGCCAAGAGCGACGCCGTCGAGGTCATCGACGAGCAGATGGTGCCCGGCGCCCCGATCGTCGAGTCGGACAGCCTGCCCGACGACCTGAAGGCGCAGCTGGAGGAGATCCTCGCGAACGTCAGCGCCGACGACATGGTCGCGGCCGGCATCGACGGCGCCGACAGCGACGGCTTCCGCAGCGTCTTCTTCGAGACGACGCCCGTGGACGACGCGTACTACGACGAGATCCGCGACATCTGCGAGAAGACGAACGCCACGCAGTGCCAGGCCTGACGACGTAGCACCCCCCCAGACCCCGGGAATCCGCTCAGACCCTCGCGCGCGCGTGGGGGGTCTCGGCGGATCCCCGGGGTCCGAGCAGAACGGACACCCGCATGAACCCGCACGACGACACCACCACCGCGACCCGCGCCGCGACGGCGACCACCGACACGACGGCGACCACGACGGCGACGGCGACCACGACGGCGACCACCGGCCCCACCGGCCCCGCCGAGACCGTCGTCGCCCTCGAGGGCATCACCAAGCGCTTCGGCGCGACCACGGCGCTCGACGGCGCCTCGCTGACCGTCCGCCGCGGCGAGGTCGTCGTGCTGCTGGGTCTGTCGGGCTCGGGCAAGTCGACGCTGCTGCGTCACGTCGACGGCCTCGAGCGGCCCACCGACGGCCGCGTCACGGTGCTGGGTCGTGAGGTCACGGCGTTGGCGGGTCGCGCCCTGCGCGAGCTGCGCAGCGAGGTCGGGTTCATCTTCCAGCAGTTCGAGCTGGTGCCGTCGCTCACCGTGCTCGAGAACGTGCTGACCGGGTCGCTCGCGACGGTGCGCGGGCCGCGTCTCGGGCTCTGGTCGTACGGTCGTGCGGCCAGGGCGGAGGCGCTCGCCCGGCTCGAGCGCGTCGGTCTGCTCGAGCGCGCGTACCAGCGCGCCGACACGCTCTCGGGCGGGCAGCAGCAGCGCGTCGCCATCGCCCGCGCGCTGATGCAGCGCCCGCAGGTGCTGCTCGCCGACGAGCCGGTCGCCTCGCTCGACCCCGAGTCGAGCGACCAGGTGATGGCGCTGATCCGCGAGATCGCCGCCGACGAGGGGCTCACCGTGATCTGCAGCCTGCATCAGGTCGACCTCGCGCTCTCGTGGGCCGACCGGATCGTCGGCCTCCGTCACGGCCGGGTCGTGCTCGACACCCCCACCGAGGGGCTCTCGAAGGCGCAGGTCATGGAGATCTACGGCCGCGTCGCGACGAGCACCGACCAGTTCGAGGCCATCGAGCTCGAGCTCGGCACGTCCGGCACGCCCGGCACGTCCGGACTCGCAGGAGGCGCGGCGAACGTCCCCGAGGACCTCGCAGGAGGCGCGGCGCACGCCCCCGACGGCGCCGTCCGATGAGCATCGTCACCGAGCGCCCGCGCACGACCGAGGCCGTCGTCGCCCCCGTCGCCGCGCCTCCTCGTCGTCGGGTCTCGCCCGAACGCGTCGCCGCCGGTCTCACGCTCGTCGCGCTCCTGATCGCGAGCGTCGTCGCCCTCCGCAGCGTCGACATCGACCCCGCCCGCATGCTGCAGAGCTGGTCGAACGCCGAGCGGTTCTTCGGCAGGGTCGGCGCGATCGAGTTCCCGCCCCTCGGCGAGCTGCTGCAGCTGACCGCGCTGACCCTCGGTCTCGTCATCTGCGGCACGCTGCTCGCCGCCGTGCTGTCGGTGCCGGTCGCCGTGCTGGCCGCGTCGAACACGTCGCCCGGCCCGGTCTGGCGCGCCGCCGCCCGGTTCGTCACCGTGCTGGCGCGCGCCGTGCCCGACGTCGTGCTCGCGATGGTCTTCGTGCTGCTGTTCTCGCTCGGCACGCTGCCCGGCATCCTCGCCATCGGCCTGCATTCGGTGGGCATGATCTCGAAGCTCTTCGCCGACGCGATCGAGCAGATCGACGAGGGGCCCCGTACGGCCGTCCGCGCCGCCGGCGGCACGCGTCTGCAGCAGTTCATGGCGGGGGTGCTGCCGCAGGTGCTGCCCTCGTGGGTCGCGACCGTGCTGCACCGCAACGACATCAACCTGCGCGGCAGCGTCATCCTCGGCTACGTCGGGGTGGTCGGTCTCGGCATGGAGATGTCGTTCGCCTTCAAGTCGCTCGACTACGGGCTGGGGCTCGGCTACGCCGTCGTCATCTTCGTGCTCTGCGTCGTGATGGAGATCGTCTCGAGCAGCGTCCGCGCGGTCATGCTCGGCACGGCTCCGACGGGTCGCGGTCTCGGCGACCGCGTCGTCCGACGGGCCACGAGGAGGCGCGGCGCGGCGACATCCGCGGCCCCCGCACCCGGGGCGGTCGGCCGGGCGTCGACCACCGCGACGTCCGCGGACGACGCGACCCGCGCCTCCGGAACCCCCGCCCCCGCGACCTCCGCGGACGACGCGACCCGCGCCTTCGGAACCCCCGCCACCGCACCCGCCGCCGCGACCGTCGCGACGATGCTGCGTCGCCCCTGGGATCGCGCCCGGGTGCGGACCACCACGTGGGCCGCGGTCGCCGCCGCCGTCGTCGTGGCGAGCATCGTCGTCTGCGACATCGCCTGGTCCGAGCTCGTGACCGTCTGGAGCGGCGTGCCCGCTGTGGCCGTGCAGTTCTGGCCGCCGTCGTTCGGCAGCTACGAGATGTCGACGATGGTCGACGCGATGGGCGAGACCGTCGCGATCGCCCTGGCCGCGACGCTGCTGACCCTGGTCGCCTCGATCGTGATCGGGTCGCTCGCGGCCCGCAACGTCGCGCCGAGCCGGGGGGTGCGCGGCGGCATGCGTCTGCTGCTCGTCGGGATCCGCGGAGTGCCCGAGGTGATCCTCGCCATCGTGCTGATCGTCGTCACCGGTCTGGGGACCCAGGCGGGCACGCTCGCCCTCGCGCTCGGCGGTGTCGGACTGCTCGGCAAGCTGCTCGCCGACTCGTTCGAGGAGGTCTCGTCGGGGCCGGAGCGCGCCCTGGCCGCGACCGGGGCCACGCGCCTCCAGGTCTACGCGGGCGCGACCCTGCCCCAGGGCACCCGGGCGCTGATCGGCCACACCTTCTACATGCTCGACACCAACATCCGGGCGGCCACGCTGCTCGGCATCGTCGGGGCCGGGGGAGTCGGGTACTACCTGCTGAACGCCAGCCAGGGCTCGAACTACGGGACGGTCACGGCGATCGTGCTGATGATCCTCGTGACGGTGCTCGCCGTCGAGGGTCTCGCGATGTGGATGCGCCGGGTGTTCCGGTGACCGCGCGCTACGACGTCGTCGTGGTCGGCTCGGGCATCGTGGGTCTCGGTGCCGCCCTGGCCGCGGTCGACCGCGGGCGGTCCGTGCTGGTCGTCGACCGTTCCGCCGTCATCGGCGGGTCGACCGTCCGCAACTTCGGCCACCTCTGCCTCACCCCGCAGAGCGGCGAGGCCCGGCGGCACGCGCTCGCCGCCCGGGGGCTGTGG
The DNA here is from genome assembly GCF_034045195.1 of Frigoribacterium sp. CFBP9030. Classification (NCBI taxonomy): domain Bacteria; kingdom Bacillati; phylum Actinomycetota; class Actinomycetes; order Micrococcales; family Microbacteriaceae; genus Frigoribacterium; species Frigoribacterium sp. CFBP9030. The sequence continues at coordinate 48,842 of NZ_JAXCWG010000017.1, read as the reverse complement.
CTGCGGCTCGCCCGCGACGCCGGCTTCTGGCTCGCCGAGAGCGGCACGCTCGTCGCCGCGCGTCACGACGACGAGCTCGCCCTGCTCGGCGAGCTGGCCGCGGCCCGCACCGAGCGCGTGCTCGGCGACCGCCCCGAGATCGAGCTCCTCGACGCGAGCGGGCTCGCGGCGCGCACCCCGGTCGCGCCCGGCGTGACCGTCGGCGGCGCCCTGCTGCCCTACGACCTGCAGGTGGACCCGAGGGAGGCGGCGGATGCGATCCGCAGGCATCTCGAGTCGCGAGGGGTCCGCTTCTCGACCCGCACCTCCGTCGGGTCCGTGACGACCGGCCGCGTCGAGACGAGCCGGGGGCCGATCGACGCGGGCACCGTGGTCGTCGCCACGAACCACGACCTCGACCAGCTGCTGCCCGACCTGGCCGAACGAGCCGATCTGCAGCGCTGCGGTCTCGACATGCTGCGGGTCCGCGCCGACCTGGCGAAGCCCCTCGGGGCGCCGCTGCTCACCGGGTGGTCGCTGATCCGCTACAGCGCCTTCGCCGGAACGAGCGCCGCCGAGCTGGTGCGCGCCCGCCTGCACGCCGAGCGGCCCGACCTCGCGGCCCTCGATCTGAACCAGATGTACACGCAGCTGCCCGACGGCTCGATCATCGTCGGCGACAGTCACCGGAGGGGCGAGGCGATCTCGCCCTTCCAGGACGAGCGCGCCTCCTCGGCGTTCCTCGACGAGTTCCGGGCGCTGTTCGGCGCGGAGCCCGTGGTCACCGAGCGGTGGCAGGGCGTCTACGCCTCGGGTCGCGACGAGTTCGTCGTCGACGAGGTCGAACCGGACGTGCTCGTCACCGTCGTCGCCACCGGCATCGGCATGACGACCGGTCTCGGTCTCGCCGAGCACGTCGTCGGCGGGCACCTCGACGGCGGGCGCGACGCCGCCCTGCCCGCCGCTCCGATGCGCGCCCCGCACACCGCCCACCCGCCATTCCTCCTGGAGAGCACACCGTCATGACCCTCGACACCACGCAGCCCGCTACCGCCGCTACCGCCCCTGTTCCCTCGACGGGGCCGGTTCCCGCCGCTGCCGCGACCGAGCCCGCCCCCGTCGAGCTGGTCGTGCTCGACATGGCCGGCACCACCGTCGTCGACGACGGCGTCGTCGAGCAGGCCTTCGCCCGGGTCGCCGACCGGGTCGACCTCGGGCCGGCGCTCACCCGCGACGAGGCCCTGCAGTACGTCCGCGACACGATGGGGCAGTCGAAGATCGAGGTGTTCCGGCACCTCGCCGGGGGCGACGAGCGGGTCGCCCAGCGGGCCAACGAGCAGTTCGAGATCGCGTACGGCGAGCTCGTCGACGAGAACGGGGTCGACCCGATCGAGGGCGCGGGTGATCTGATCGACGCGCTCCGCGCCTCCGGCATCGCGGTCGTGCTCACCACCGGGTTCTCGCCCGACACCCGCGACCGCCTGCTCGACGCCCTCGCCTGGAAGGTCGACGCCGCCCTCTCGCCGGTCGACGCGGGCCGCGGACGCCCTGCGCCCGACCTCGTGCTCGCGGCGCTGCTGCGCACCGGGGCGTCGTCGGTCGCGTCGGTCGTCGTGGTCGGCGACACGGTCAGCGACGTGCGCTCGGGTCGGGCCGCCGGGGCCGGGCTCGTCGTCGGCGTGACGACGGGCGCGCACACCCGCGAGCGACTGCTCGCCGCGGGTGCCGACGTCGTGCTCGACAGTGTGCGCGACCTCGTGGGGCTGCCCGCGTTCGCGGGGGTCGCGGGTGGGGCGGGAGTCGCGGGTGCCGCGGGTGCCGCGGGAGTCGCGGGTGCCGCGATGGGGGCGGCGTCGGCTGCGCCGGTCGCACCCGTCTCGCCGGCCGGGACAGCGCCCGTCGAACCCGTCGCATCGGTCGCCCCGGTCGCGCCGGTCGCGTCGGCCGCGTCGGCCGCACCGGTCGCCCCGGTCGCGTGACCGCGCTCGCGCCTCGGCCCGTCGACGACTCCGCCGCCCGCGCGGCCGGCCCCGTCGAGCTGAGGCTCGACCCCGCCCCGACGGCGATGGTCTGGACGCAACCCGGCCGCCCGCACGACGCGGTCGCCGTGCCGGGCGTCCGCCTGGCCCCCGGAGACCTGCTGGTCGAGATCGAGCTCGCGACGATCTGCGGCTCGGACGTGCACACGACCCGCGGTGACCGGGCCGCACCGGTCCCGCTCGTACTCGGGCACGAGCAGGTCGGGCGGATCGTCGCGGTCGGCCAGGGCGCGGTCGCCGTCGACGGCACGCCGCTCGCACCGGGGAGGCGCGTGGTCTGGTCGCTGACGGCGAGCTGCGGGCGCTGTGCGACCTGTGCCCGTGGTCTGCCGCAGAAGTGCGAGCGTGTGCGGAAGTACGGGCACGAGCGGCTCGAGACCGGGTGGGAGCTGAGCGGAGGCTTCGCCACCCACGTGCACGTGCGGGCGGGGACGTCGGTCGTGCCGGTCGCCGACGACCTCGACGCGCGGCTGCTCGCGCCGGTCTCGTGCGGCACGGCGACCGCGGTGGCGGCGCTCGACGCGGCGTCGGCGATCATGCCGCTCGACGGGCGGGTCGCAGGTTCGTCCGGTGCGTCCCGTGCGGCCGGTGCGGCCGGTGCGGCCGGTGCGTCGGGCTCGTCGGGCTCGGTCGGGTCGGCCGGTGCGTCCGGTGCGCCGGGCCCGTCGGGCTCGGCCTCACCGGACGGTGCGGCGGCTGCGCCTGCGGCACCGGTCGTGGTGCTCGTGCTCGGTGCGGGCCTGATCGGGCTCACGGTCGCGGCGCTGGCGACCGACGCCGGCGCCCGGGTCGTCGTGGTGGACCCCGACCCGGGTCGTCGTGCTCTCGCGGTCCGGTTCGGGGCGGTCGCGACGGGCGATCCCGGAGTCGCCGCCGACGCCGACGGCAGCGTCGACCGCGCCCTCGAGGCTGCAGGAGGCGCGCCTCTCGTGGCCGTGGAGGCGTCCGGTTCGCCGCACGCCGTCGCGTCGGCCCTGACCAGGCTCGGGGTGGGAGGCGTGGCCGTCCTGGTCGGCAGCGTGTCGCCGGCTCCGGCGGTGCCGGTCGACGCGGAGAGCGTCGTCCGTCGGCTCGTCACCGTGCGCGGGGTCCACAACTACGCGCCGCGGCACCTCGTCGAGGCGGCCCGTTTCGTCGAGCGGAGGCACCTCGCCTGGCCCCTGGCCGACCTCGTCGGCGACGAGGTCCCGCTCACCGACCTCGACACGGGCCTCGGGCGGGCCGCGTCGGCGGGAGCGGTGCGGGTCGCCGTCCGTCCGTGACGAGCGGTGACGGTGCGATCAGCGGCGACTTCGAGGGCTGAGCCGACCCGCGCCTCCTGGGCCTGCGCGCCGACGGCGGCTGCCGGACAGGCGGCGCCTCACGCCCCGATCGTGCGGATGAAGTGGTCGCCCTCGCGGGCCCGGCCCGAGGCGGCCACGGTGAAGCGGACGATGTCGCTGCGGTAGCGGTCGTCGGAGGCCTCGAACGTCCGGCCGTCGCGCCCGCGGGTCACGCGGTGCAGGCGGAGGATCGGCGTGCCCGGTTCGACGCCGAGGAGGCGCGCGTCGAGTTCGTCGGCCGCCACCGCGTCGATCTCGTGGTCGACGTCGTCGTAGCCGAACCCCCGCGAGTCGAGGTACTCGGTGATCGAGACGGTGTCGAGGTCGACGTCGAAGAGCACGCGGCCGACCTCCTCGATGAAGGTCAGGCGTTCGAGCATGGTCGGGCGGCCGTCGACCGTCCGCAGACGCACGACGTCGACGACCAGGTCGCCGGGCTCGACGCCGAGGGCGCGGGCCTTCTCGTCGCCCGCCCGGCGCAGCGAGACCTCCTGGGTGCGGGCCCCGGGCTCGCCGCCGACGTCGCGGACCCACTTCGTGAACGGGATCGACACGTCGACGGGGTGATGCGTCTTACGGGCGACCACGCGAGCCGGTCGACCGCGCCGGGTCTCGACAAGGCCCTCGCTGCGGAGGGCCGCGAGGGCGTTGCGGATCGGACCCCGGGAGGTGCGCCACTGCTCGGCGAGTTCGCCCTCGCTCGGGACGTCGTCGCCGACCGCGAGGTCGCCGCGGACGATGCGTCGGCGGAGGTCGTCGGCGATCTGCTCGTAGAGGGTGATTGCCACGATCGGAGCCTAGCGAGCGCGCGCCGCCCCCGCCGCGCCGCCCGCGCGCATCGAGGTGACCCGAAAGGCGCCCTCGGGGTGCAGGAGGGCCCTCAACGGGTCACTTCGACGCAGCGGCCGGCGGCGCCTCCCGCCCCGCGCCTCCTGCCGCAGCGTCGAGGTGACCCGAAAGGCGCCCTCGGGCCGCGCGAGGGGCCCTTTCGGGTCACCTCGACGTAGCCCCTCCGGCGCGCCCGCCCCGCGCCTCCTGCCGCTTGCGTGGAGGCGACCCGAAGCGGGCCCTCGGGGTGCGGGAGAGGTCCCTTCGGGTCACTTCGATGCAGCGCCGGCGGCGCCTCCCGCCCCGCGCCTCCTGCCGCAGCGTCGAGGTGACCCGAAAGGCGCCCTCGGGCCGCGCGAGGGGCCCTTTCGCGTCACATCGATGCGCGCGCGGCGCGCAGCGGCGCGCGTCAGGCGCCGTCGGGCGACTCGTTCACGGCGGCGTTCAGGGCCTCCGTGATCTCGTGCAGCTGCGGGATCGCGCTCAGGATGGTCTCGTCGGTGCCGGTCGTCGAGAGCACGTAGCGGTACGCCTCGCGCAGGTTCGTCATCGCGTCCGTGCCGGCGGCGGTGAGGTGCAGGTGCAGACTGCGGCGGTCGTCGGGGTGCTTCGTCCTGACGACGTGGCCGGCCTTCTCGAGCCGGTCGATGACGGCCGTCGTCGACCCCGAGGTGATGACCAGGTCGCGGGCGAGGGCCGTCGGCGTGATGCCCGGGGTGTCGCCGACGGCGAGCAGCGCCGAGACCTCCATCGGGGCCAGGCCGACCACGCGGGCGGAGTGCACCCGGTAGCGTCGGTGCGCCTCGTCGAGGCGGTGCAGGGTCATCGCCAGTCTCTCGACGGACTCCGGGGCGTTCTCGGGCGTCGCGGGGAGGACGGGGCACATCGTGGTGGTTCTCTCATCGGGCTCGGGGCCACGGGCCCGCGAGTCGGGTGGCGGTGGCGCCGACGGCGCGACCGGTGAGGCAGTGTGCCCAGGATAATGCTGCTGCTCGGGGGCCGAGGTGTCCAGACCCCGTCCGGGTGGCCTCGTCCGCTGCGCGCCTGGAGACGCGACCGTGTCCGCCTGCTGGACGCGCGCCTCCACGGGGCGTAGTATTCATGCAAACGTATAGATAGCAGCACGGTCAGGAGCCTCATGTCACACCCCCTCGAGTTCGGCCTCGACACCTTCGGCGACGTCACCGAGCGCCCCGCGGGCGTCGACGGCGCCGGGACGCTCAAGACGCACGCCCAGGCGATCCGCGATCTGGTCGACCAGGCCGTGCTCGCCGACCGCGTGGGGCTCGACTTCATCGGCGTGGGCGAGCATCACCGCATCGACTTCGCCGTGTCGGCGCCCGAGGTCGTGCTCGCCGCGATCGCCGCCCGCACCGAGCGCATCCGCCTCGGCTCGGCCGTCACCGTGCTCAGCTCCGACGACCCGGTGCGGGTCTACGAGCGCTTCGCCACGGTCGACGCGGTGTCGGACGGGCGTGCCGAGGTGATCCTCGGGCGCGGGTCGTTCACCGAGTCGTTCCCGCTCTTCGGTCTCGACCTGCAGGACTACGAGAAGCTCTTCGAAGAGAAGATCGAGCTGTTCGCCGAGCTGCTGAAAGACGAGCCCGTCACCTGGCAGGGCAGCGTCCGCGGTTCGCTGAGCGACCAGTGGGTCTACCCGCGCCCCGAGTCGGGCACGATCCCGACCTGGGTCGGCGTCGGCGGATCGCCGCAGTCGGTCATCCGCGCCGCGCACTACGGGCTGCCGTTGTTCCTCGCCATCATCGGCGGGCAGCCGGCCCAGTTCGCGCCGTACGCCGATCTGTACCGTCGCGCGCTGACCGAGTTCGGCAAGCCGTCGCAGCCGATCGCGATGCACTCGCCCGGCTTCATCGCCGACACCGACGCCGAGGCGCTCGAGATCCTCTACCCCTACCAGGAGGAGCAGACCAACCAGCTCGGTCGCGAGCGCGGCTGGCCGCCCTACTCGCGCCCGCAGTACGAGCAGAGCGCGAACGCCACCGGCGCCCTGTACGTCGGCTCGCCCGAGACCGTCGCGCAGAAGATCGCGCAGAACCTCACGCTGCTCGGGGCGTCGCGCTTCGACCTCCGCTACAGCATGGGTCGACTGCCGCACGAGCACATGATGCGCAGCATCGAGCTGTACGGCACCGAGGTCGTGCCGCGTGTGCGCGAGCTGATGGCCTGAGTCGCAGACTCACGACGCCGAGGAGGCGCGGGTCGGGACATCCCGGACCGCGCCTCCTCGCTGTCTCACGACCGGTGCGTCAGCTCTTCTCGCAGGCGATGCCGTCCTTGTCGCGGTCGTGCTTCGCGTTGGCGGCGTAGAGCGCCTTGTCGAACTTGACGGAGCCCTTGAGAGCGCGCTTCTCGACCGTCTTGTTCGCCTTCGTGACGAGGTTGACCTTGATGCCGGGCTTGGCGATCCCACCCGAGAACGCCTTGTTCACGGCGGTGCAGTTGGCGTAGACCTTGGGGGCCGCCTGGGCGGGCTCGCCGGCGACGAGGGTGAGTCCGCCGCCGAGGGTCAGCCCCGCGGTGACGGCGAAGGCGACGAATGCGACTCGGGTGCGGGCGAAGGTGGTCGACGGCATGGGTTCCTCTCGGCGTGCTCGGGCAGCACATTCTGAGGTTGCCTCATGCGTTCGACGTCGGCCAGCCCCCGAACGGGTGCGATGCGCCCGCGGTCGACTCAGCGACCGCGGCCGCTCAGCGCCCGCGGTCGCTCCGCGCCAGCGCCCCGAGCTGCTCGTTGTACGCCTTGAGCTCGGCGTCGTCGTCGCGGTCGGCCTTGCGGTCCTTGCGCTTGGCCTCGCGGCTGTCGCTGCGGCTCCACATGATGGCGACGGCGATGGCGAGCGACACGGTCGGGATCTCGCCGACGCTCCATGCGATGCCGCCCGCGGCGTACTGGTCGGCCATCGGGGTGGCGCCCCAGGTGCGGCCCATGGCCCCGTACCAGTCGGCCAGGAACAGCCCCGTGCTCGTCATGATGCTGAGCCCGAAGAACGCGTGGAACGCCATCGTCGCGAGCAGCACGAGCAGGCGCATCGGGTAGGGCAGGCGGCCCTTGACGGGGTCGATGCCGATCATCGACTGCACGAACAGGTACCCGACGATCAGGAAGTGCACGATCATCCAGTAGTGCCCGAGGTGCGTCGTGGTCGCCCAGCTGAAGAGCGACGTGTAGTAGAACACGAACAGCGACCCGGCGAAGAGCACGGCCGACACGATCGGGTTGCTGATCACGTGCGCGTACCGCGAGTGCACGAGGATCATGATCCACTCGCGCGGCCCACGGGTGCCGTCGGTCCGCTTGTGGATGGCGCGCAGGGCGAGCGTCACGGGTGCGCCCGGCACGAGCAGCACCGGCACGACCATGCCGAGCGCCATGTGCGCGAGCATGTGCGCGCTGAACAGGTACTCCTCGTAGACGTTCGGGGCGCCGCAGGTGATGTAGAACAGCACGACCATGCCGGCGATCCACGAGACCGTGCGCCCGGCCGACCAGCGGTCGCCGCGGCGGCGCAGGCGCGCGACGGCGGCGAGGTAGAAGAAGACGCCGAAGGCGCAGAGCAGGGCCCAGAGCATGTCGGGGTTCCACTCCGTGAGCCAGCGCATCGGGGTCAGCTCGGGCGGCAGCAGCTCTTCGGTGAGGATCTCGGCCGGTGTCGGGTCGGCGAGGTCGCTCGCGGCGACCTGCTCGACGGGCGTCGCGGTGCGACCGAGGGCGGCGGCCACGCCCGAGGCGATGCCCATGAACGCGAGCTCGGCCGAGACGAAGTACCAGAAGAGGCGGGTGGTGGCCTTCGGGTGCGTGCCCATGCGTGCGACCAGGAACCTTCGCTGCACGACGCCGAACAGCCCGAGCGCCACGAGCGCGAAGGTCTTGATGAGCACGAGCACGCCGTAGCCCGTGGTCAACGACGACCAGCTGCCGAGTCGCAGGGCGGCACTGCCGACGCCCGACACGGCGACCACGACGAAGCAGATGATCGCGAGCGTCGAGTAGCGCGACAGCACGATCGCGAGCCGGGTGTCGTCGAGCGTGCCGCGCAGCAGGGCCAGCAGCACGAGGCCGCCGAGCCAGACGGAGGCGCCGACGAGGTGCAGTGCGAGGTTCGTGACGGCGGCGTCGTGACCGCTCGACCCGGCGGCGTGCCCCTGCTGGGCGATGGGGATGAGCCCGCCCATGGCGAGCAGCGTGACGCCGATCAGCGCCCAGATGTTGCGGACGACGAAGCACATCACCGTGACGGCGGCGGCGATCAGCGTGGTGATCAGCCAGGCGTTGCCGAGTTCGGTGTCGGTGAGGAAGAACGCGAGCTGGCGGCCGAACTGGTCGTCGAAGGTGACGGCGACGTTGGCGACGCTGAGGAACGTGAAGAAGGTCGTGGCGGCCGAGGCGACGGCCCAGAACCCGGCGGCGCCGGCGGCGATGTCGAGCGCCTTGTCGTACTCGGCGCGAGCGCGGGCCAGTGCGAAGCAGGTCAGGGCGAGGGTGCCGATGGTCGCGGCCGCGCCGATGTTGTTCAGCATCTTGGCCATGGGCAGGCCGTAGCGGACGACCTCGCCCGGGTCGACGACGAGCGGGGCGTCGGCCGCGCCGCCCAGCTTCAGGGCGACGAGCAGCGCCGCGAACGCCACCAGCACGAGGAGTGCGGGCCCGGTGATGCGGGTGAGTTTCGGCACGGGTTCCAGCCTAGGTCGGGTGCTCGGGGTGCGGAGACGGATCGTTCGGCCCCGAGAGACCGGCGGGTTCCGCACAGGTCGGCCGAGGAGGCGCGGGTCGGCCCCCTGGGGACGACGCCCAGCCCGGCGCACGAAAGGGGGTGCCGACCGAAGTCGACACCCCCTGGGGCTTCGTGAGAAGCGGAGGACTACTTGACGGCGGCCTTGAGCTTGCTGCCGGCGCTGACCTTGACGCTGTCGCTCGCGGCGATCTCGAGGGCCTCACCCGTCTGCGGGTTGCGGCCGGTGCGAGCGGCGCGGTGCGTCTTCTCGAAGGCGATCCACCCGGGGATGGTGACCTTCGTGCCGTCCGCGACGGACTTCGAGACGACGGAGAAGAACGCGTCGACGACGCCGCTGACGGCGGCCTGGCTCTGGCCGGACTCGGAAGCGACAGCTGCGACGAGCTCGGTGCGGTTCAGTGACTTGTCAGCCATGTGTTTGTCCTCCTCGGACTTCGTTCGTAAGACGAGACGCGGCGTTCACCGCGTCCGTGCGGTAACAGGCCCGAGGGCCCTGTGGAACCGCGTAAAACCTACCAGGAAGACTTCGTGATGCCCGGAAGCTCACCGCGGTGAGCCATGTCGCGGAAGCGGACACGGCTGATGCCGAAGGCCTTGAGGTGACCGCGGGGGCGGCCGTCGACCGAGTCGCGGTTGCGGAGGCGGACCGGCGACGCGTCGCGGGGCAGCTTCTGCAGACCGAGGCGGGCGGCCTCGCGGCTCTCGTCGGTGCCGTTCGGGTCGATGAGCGCCTTCTTGAGCTCGAGACGCTTCTCGGCGTAACGGGCGACGATGACGGCGCGCTGGTTGTTCTTGGCGATCTTGCTCTTCTTGGCCATCTCTAGCGCTCCTCGCGGAATTCGACGTGCTTGCGGATCACGGGGTCGTACTTCTTCAGCACGAGGCGATCGGGGTTGTTACGACGGTTCTTCTTGGTCACGTACGTGAAACCGGTGCCCGCCGTCGAGCGGAGCTTGATGATGGGACGGACGTCCTGCTGACGAGCCATTAGATCTTCTCTCCACGAGCGAGAAGGTCCTTCACGACCGACTCGATGCCACGAGCGTCGATGACCTTGATCCCCTTGGCGCTGAGCTGCAGGGTCACGTTACGACGAAGCGACGGCACGTAGTACGTCTTCTTCTGGATGTTGGGATCGAAACGACGCTTGGTGCGTCGGTGCGAGTGCGAGATGTTGTGTCCGAAGCCGGGGATGGCTCCGGTCACCTGGCATGTTGCTGCCATGGTCATTCCTCCGTAGATACCGTAGGGAGCACCCCGTTCTGCGAACGGCGGCCCCTACCCAAGGTCACTTGTCGGCGCGCGTCGGCCCCCATGGATCCGCATGACGGAGCCGGTGTCGCGGGGGATTCGGTGCACATGGGCGCAGAGAGCACCCAACCAAAGAGCAAGAGTACGCGACACGCCCGGGATCACGCAAGCCGCGCCTCCTCGGCATCGACGGCGGCAGCCGAGGAGGCGCGGGTCAGCCCTCGGAGGAGCCGCGGGTGACCGCCGGGTCGCGCCCCGCGGCGGCCTCGGCCGAGCACGCCGCGCAGAGCCCGAAGACGTCGACGATGTGCTGCGCCTCGGTGAAGCCGTGCTGGGCGGCGACCTGGCGGGCCCAGGTCTCGACCGCGTCGGCCTCGATCTCGACCGTGGTGCCGCAGACGCGGCAGATGAGGTGGTGGTGGTGCGTGCCGGGGGTGCAGGCGCGGTAGAGGCTCTCGCCCTCCTGCTGCAGCGAGTCGGCCGATCCGTCGGAGGCGAGGTCGGACAGCGCACGGTAGACGGTCGCCAGCCCGATGGGCGAGCCCGCCTCGCGCAGCTGGGTGTGCAGCGACTGGGCGCTGACGAAGCCCTCGCTGCTGTCGAGCGCCTCGCGCACGGCCTCGCGCTGCCAGGTGTTGCGTCGGACCACCATCTCAGACCTCCTGCTTCGCGGCCAAGGCTACCCGTGCGGGTCGGCGCGGCCTGAGCGTGCGGGCGTCGCGGCGACGGCCGATCACACGGCACACGAGCCAGATGGCGAACGAGATGGTCGTGACGTAGGGGCTGATCGGCAGTCCGCCGCCGAGTGCGAGCAGGATCCCGCCGACCACCGAGGTGACGGCGAAGGCGATGCTCAGCAGCGGCACCAGCCGCGGGTTCACCGTGAGCCGCAGGGCCGCGGCGGCGGGGGTGACGAGCAGCGAGAGCACCAGCAGGGCGCCGACGATCTGCACCGACACGGCGACGGCGAGGCCGAGCACGAGCATGAAGACGATGCCGAGGGTCCGCACCGGGATGCCGGCCGCGGCGGCCACGTCGGGGTCGACGCTGGCGAAGGTGAGTGGGCGCCAGACGACCAGCAGCGTGACGATCACGACGGCCGAGATGGTCATCAGCCAGCCGAGCTGGGGGTTGTCGACGGCGACGATCTGACCGGTCAGCAGGCCGAACCGGTTGGCGGACCGGCCCTGGTAGAGGGCGAGGCAGAGGATGCCGATCCCGAGGCCGAACGGCATGAGCACCGCGATGATCGAGTTGCGTTCGCGCGCCCGCGACCCGAGCACACCGATCAGCAGGGCCGCCACGACGCTGCCGACGAGCGACCCCGCGACGACGTTGGCGCCGAAGAGCAGGGCGGCCGATGCGCCGGCGAACGACAGCTCGCTGATGCCGTGCACGGCGAACGGCATGTTGCGTGTGAGGACGAACGGGCCGATCAGCCCGCCGACCAGGCCGAGCACGGCGCCGGCGATGATCGAGTTCTTGACGAGGGCGACGAGCTCGCCGAAGTCCTGGAACGAGAACAGCTGGGCCCACAGGTCGGTCATCGCGGCCCTCCGTCGTCGTCGAGCGGCTCGAGGTGATGATCGTCGTGCCCGTGGCTGCCGACGATGACGATGCGCCCCATCGTGCGGATGACGTCGACCGGGGTGCCGTACAGCTCGCTCAGCACGGGCGCCTGCAGCACCTCGTCGGGGGTGCCGATGCGGAACGAGCCCCCGGCCAGGTAGAGCACCCGGTCGACGACGTCGAGGATCGGGTTGACGTCGTGCGTGACGAAGACGACGGCCGTGTTGCGGGCCCGGCGCTGACGGTCGAGCAGCTCGGTGACGCCGCGCTGGTGCCGCAGGTCGAGCGAGATCAGCGGCTCGTCGCAGAGCAGCAGGGCGGGGTCGGCGGCGAGTGCCTGGCCGACGCGGGCGCGCTGCTGCTCGCCGCCCGAGAGCGAGGCGACGGGGGCGTCGGCGAACGAGGTCGCGCCCACCTCGTCGACGAGGGCGTCGATGGCGGCCCGTTCGGCGGCGCTCTCGCGGCGCAGGCCCCAGCGGTGGCCGGTGACGCCGAGGGCGATCATGTCGCGGGTGCGGAGCGGCGTACCGGTCTCCATCAGGCGCTGCTGCGGCACGTACCCGATGCGGCGGTGCCCGCGGGCGACCGGCCTGCCGAGGAACTCGATGGTGCCGGCGGTGAGCTCCTGCTGACCGAGGATGGTCCGCAGCATGGTGGTCTTGCCGGCGCCGTTCGGGCCGAGCACGGCGATGAACTCGCCGGGGGCGACGTCGAGGTCGAGCCCCGACCAGAGGGTCCGGTCGCCGAAGCCGACGCCGGCGTCGCGCAGGCGCAGCACGGCGTCGCCGTCGCGCCCGGCCGAGGAGGCGCGGGTCGCGACGGCGACGGAGTCGTCGGGGTGCCGCTGGGTCACCGGTCGAGTGCCGCCTTGATCGCGTCGATGTTGCTCTGCTGCCACGAGATGTAATCATCCCCCTCCGGGAGGAGCTCCGTGACCGGCACGATGGCGACACCGGCGTCGGTGGCGGCCTTCTCGACGGCCTCGGTCTCGGGGCTCGAGGTCTGCTCGTTGTAGGCGAGCAGGTCGACGCGGCCGTCGGCGAAGGTCTTGAGCGTCTCGTTGAGCACCGCGGGCGACACGTCGTCGCCCTCTTCGATGGCCTCGGAGAAGGAGGCGGGGGTCACGTTCACGAGACCCATCTCGTCGAAGAGGTAGCCGGGCACCGGCTCGGTGTAGGCGACCGACTCGCCGTCGTGCGCCGTCTTGATCTCGGCGGCCTGCGCCTCCAGGTCAGCCACGCGGTCGCCGAACGCGTCGGCGTTCGCGGTGAAGGTGTCGGCCTGGTCGGGGTCGATCTCGCCCAGCTGGTGCGCGATCTCGTCGGCGAGGGCGCCCATGCTGTGCAGGCTGTAGAAGACGTGCTCGTTGAACGCGCCGTGCTCGTGGTCGTGCTCGTGCTCGTCGGCGTGGTCGTCGCTCGTGGCGTCGGCGGAGGGCTCGGCCTCGTCGCTGTGCTCGTCGTCGGCGTGCTCGTCGTCCGTGTGCCCCTCGGCGTCGGGGTCGAGGCCCGAGACGTCGACGGCGTTCACGACCGCGGCCGACGAGTCGCTCGCGCTGAGCATCGTGTCGACGAAAGCGTCGTAGCCGCCGCCGTTCTCGATCACGACGTCGGCCCGCGAGACCGCGAGCTGGGTGCGGGCGTCGGCCTCGTACGAGTGCGGGTCTTGCGAGGGGTCGCTGATGATGCTGGTGACGTCGACCGCGTCGCCGCCGACGGTCTGAGCGATGTCGCCGTAGACGTTGGTCGATGCGACGACCGAGATCGCGCCTCCTGAACCGTCGTCGCCCGCCGCGCCCGCCGACCCCGACGACGAGCAGCCGCTCAGCACGAGGGCCGCCGCGGCGGGCAGGGCGAGCAGGGGCAGGGTGCGGCGGAGGTTCATGTCGTCGACGCTATTGCTACTGATAATGATTGTCAAGACGAGGAGGCGCGGCTCGGCTGCCGACCCGCGACGCGCCTCCTCGGAACCGCCGAGACCCCGGGAACGCGCTGAGACCCCCGTGCGCGCACGAGGGCCTCGGCGATCCGCTGGGGTCTGGTGCCCCGGAGCGCGAGCGCGGCTACGCCTTCGTGGCGGCCTCGACCGACTCGGCGCTCGCGTCGTCGTCTTCGCGACCCGGCGTCTTGAGGTTCCACCTCTTGATCACGAAGCTGAAGATCACGTAGTAGACGACGGCGTAGCCGAGTCCGATCGGGATCAGCCAGATCGAGTTCTGCGAGATCGAGAAGTTCAGCACGTAGTCGATCAGACCCGCCGAGAACGAGAACCCGGTGTGGATGTCGAGCGCGTTGACCAGCATCATCGAGGTGCCCGTCAGCACAGCGTGCACCACGTAGAGCGGCCAGGCGACGAACATGAACGAGAACTCGAGCGGCTCGGTGATGCCCGTCAGGAAGGCCGTCAGCGCGGTCGACAGCATGATGCCGCCGATCAGCTTCTTCTTCTCGGGGCGGGCGTGACGCCAGATCGCGAGCGCCGCGGCGGGCAGGGCGAACATGAAGATCGGGAAGAACCCGGTCATGAAGACGCCGGCGCTCGGGTCGCCCTGGAAGAACCGGGTCAGGTCGCCGCGGTAGACCGTGCCGTCGGCGCCCGAGTAGTCGCCCACCAGGAACCACACGATGTTGTTCAGGATGTGGTGCAGACCCGTGGGGATCAGGAGGCGGTTGACGACCCCGTAGACACCGCCGCCGACCACGTCGTTGGACGCCACGGCCGTGCCCACCCAGGTGAGCGCCGCGTTGAAGATCGGGTAGACGAACGACATGACGACGCCGACGACCAGACCCGTGCCGGCCGTGAGGATCGGCACCAGTCGACGGCCGGAGAAGAAGCCGAGGAACTCGGGCAGCTTCGTCCGGTAGAAGCGCTGCCAGAGCATCGCCGACAGCAGACCCATGACGATGCCGCCGAGCACGCCGTAGTCGATGACCGCCGGATCGCCGGTCGCCGTCGTCTCGCCCGCGAGCACGAGAGGGGACATGGCCTCGAACACGCCGTCGATGACCATGTAGCCGACCACGGCGGCCAGGGCCGTCGAGCCGTCGGACTTCTTCGCCCAGCCGATCGCGATGCCCACCGCGAAGATCAGCGGCAGCCAGGTGAAGACCGCGTTGCCCGCCGCGCTGATGACCGAACCTCCGGTCTCGAACCCGGGGATGCCCCCGAGCAGGTCGGGCTGGCCCAGCCGGAGGAGCAGCCCCGCGGCGGGGAGCACCGCGATGGGCAGCATGAGGCTGCGCCCGAGGCGCTGCAGCACGGCGAACGCGCCGGCACCCCTCTTCGGCGCTGCGGCCGGTGCGGCCTCGGTCTCGGACGTCGTCATGCGCGGATCCTCTCGTCGATGAGCAGTCGGCCGGGGCATCGTCGTGGGCACGGTGCCGGTCGATCTGAGGCCTGTCCGGTCCTGTCCGGTCATGACCAGTGAGTGGTAGTTTCCTCAGACCGGCGGATGGTGTCAACTGGGAACCCGCGTTCCGTGTCAGCAGAACCGGGTCATGTCACCCGCGATGGAGGAGAACAGCTCATGTCGAAAGCACAGGCCATGATCGACGGACTCGGCGGCGCCGACAACATCGACGAGATCGAAGGCTGCATCACCCGCCTGCGCACCGACGTCAAAGACGTCTCGCTGGTCGACGACGCCGCCCTCAAGGCGGCCGGTGCGACCGCCGTCGTCCACGCCGGCGGCAGCGTCCAGGTGATCGTGGGCACCATCGCCGACACCCTCGCCGAAGACATCAACGACCTCCTCGACGCGTGACGGTCGTCACGGCCCCGGTCGCCGGGCGGGTCGTGGCGCTCGCCGACGTGCCCGACGCGGTGTTCGCCGGCCAGCTGGTGGGGGCGGGCGTCGCGATCGAGCCGAGCGCGCCTCCTGCGGGGCGGGGTGCCGGTGCCGAGCCCGGTGCCGAGCCCGGTGACGGTGCCGAGACCGGTGCCGGTCTCGTGGCCGTGGTCTCGCCGATCGCCGGCGAGGTCGTCAAGCTGCACCCGCACGCGTTCGTCGTCGTGCACGACTCGGGCGTCGGCGTGCTCGTGCACGTGGGCATCGACACCGTGAAGCTCGGCGGCTCGGGCTTCGAGCTCGCCGTCGCCGAGGGGGCGACCGTCGCCGCGGGCGAGCTCGTCGTGACCTTCGACCCGGCCGTCGTCGCCGAGGCGGGCTACTCGGCGGTCTGCCCCGTCGTCGTGCTCGACAGCGCACCCGACACCGTGTCGCAGGAGGCGGTGGGCACGTCGGTCGCGCCGGGCGACGCCCTCTTCACCGTCTGACCGCGTGGCGGGCTCTAGTCAGCCCTGCGGCTCCGTCGACGACACCTGCATCGACACGCGGTAGCGGTCGGAGCGGTACCAGGTCGCCGAGTGCTCGACCGGCACGTCGCCCGAGTACGACACGCGGTCGAAGAACAGCACGGGCGCGCCGTCGCGGGTGCCGAGCAGCGTCGCGGTCTCGGCCGAGGCGCCCTCCGCAGAGACCGTCTGCCGGGCGCGGGTGACGGGCAGGTCGTACTCGTCGCCGAAGAGGCGGTAGAGCGACAGGGTCAGGTCGTGGTCGAACAGCCCGGCGAAGCGCGCGGCCGGGAACCACGCGTCGTCGATGCTGACCGGTTCGCCGTCGGCGAGGCGCAGGCGCTTCACCCGGAACGCGGTCTCGCCGGGTGCGATCTCGAGCGCCGCGGCGGTGTCGGCAGGAGGCACGGCCTCGTCGCGCACCAGCACGACCGTGCTCGGAACATGCCCGAGCGACGTCATCTCGCTGGTGAACGAGGCCAGGTGCAGGGTCGACTGCACCACGCGGTGGGCCACGAAGGTGCCCTTGCCGCGCACCCGGGTGAGCCAGCCCTCGTTGACCAGCTGGCCGACCGCCTCCCGCACGGTGATGCGGCTGACGCCGTAGTCGGCCATCAGCTGGCGCTCGCTCGGCACGGCGGCGCCGGCGGGCAGCTCGGTCGCCGCCATCTCCTGCAGGATGCCGCGGAGCTGCTCGTGCTTCGGCACCGACCCGTCGACGATGTGCTGCGGCATGGCGGACCGGCCCCTCCTCGAGTCGACCGGCGGTGGTCCCGTCCGGTCATGACGTGTCGTCGACACGACCCTACGACAGGACGCCGAGGAGGCGCGGTGCGGGACTCCCCGCACCGCGCCTCCTGGATGGCAGAGCCGGCTCAGTCGAGCAGCAGCGCCGGCTCTTCGAGCACGCTCGCGACGTCGGCCACGAAGCGGCTGGCGACGTCGCCGTCGACGACGCGGTGGTCGAAGCTGGCGCCGATCGTCGTCACCATGCGGCTGCGGACCTCGCCGTCGACGACCCACGGCTTCTGCTTGATCGTGCCCAGGGCGACGATGGCGACCTCGCCCGGGTTGAGGATCGGCGTGCCGGTGTCCATGCCGAAGACGCCGATGTTCGTGATGGTGATGGTTCCGTCTTGCATGTCGGTCGGCGTCGTCTTGCCGTCGCGTGCCGTGAGGGTGAGCTGCTCGAGAGCCTGCGCGAGCTGGAGCAGGCTCATCGACTGGGCCTCTTTCACGTTCGGCACGATCAGCCCGCGCGGGGTCGCCGCGGCGATGCCGAGGTTGACGAAGTGCCGCACGAGGATCTCCTTGTCGGTCCACGCGCTGTTCACCATCGGGTTGCGACGCACGGCCCAGATGATCGCCTTCGCCATGATCAGCAGGGGCGAGACCTTGACGCCGGCGAACTGCGGCGACGCCTTGAGGCGCTTCACGAACTCCATCGTGCGGGTCGCGTCGACGTCGACGAACAGGCTGACGTGCGGCGCGGTGAACGCCGACGACGTCATCGCCCGGGCGATCGCCTTGCGGACGCCCTTGACGGGGATCCGCTCGATGCGCTCCTCGCCCCACTCGGGCGTCTCGATGTTGCGGAACACGCTGGCCTGCTGCGCATGGCGGATCACGTCGTCGCGGGTGACCTCGCCGGCGAGACCGGTGGGCTGCACGATCGACAGGTCGACCTCGAGGTCCTTGGCGAGCTTGCGGATCGGCGGCTTCGCGATGATCGGCAGGGCCTGCGCGGCCGGCACCGACGTGGTCGGGCGGCGGCGGGCCTGCTCGGCGACGCGCAGCTGACGGGCGTCGACCTCGGTCTGGGCGGGCTTGCGGCGTCGGGTCGAGCCCGATCCGCCCGCGGCCCCGTAGCCCACGAGCACGGCGCCCGAGCCGCTGTCGTCCGAGTCGGCGGGTGCCGAGGCGACCGAGCCGGTGCCGCCGCCGGCCGCGACGTCCTCCGCCGACGGAGCCGGTGCGGCGGGCGCAGCCGGTGCGGCGGGCGCGGTGGCGATGGGAGCAGCCGCAGGTGCCGCGGCGGCAGCGTCGTCCGCCCCCGAGGAGGCGCGGGTAGTCACGACCGGGATCGACGCGGTGTCGAGACCCCTGGCCCGCTGCTCGGACAGCGCCTGCTCGTTCTGCGAGACGACCTGGGCGGTGCGGGCGAGTCCACCCGATTCGGACGCCTCGGCTTCGGCGGCGCGGTCGCCCGGGGTGCGGGGCGCGCCTCCGTCGCCGATGCGGATGATCGGCGTGCCGACGTCGACCGTCTCGCCCGAGGCGACCAGCACGCTCTCGACGACGCCCGCGAAGGGCGACGGCAGCTCGACGAGCGACTTGGCCGTCTCGATCTCGACGAGCACCTGGTTGATCTGGACGGTGTCGCCCGGGGCGACCCGCCATTCGACGATCTCGGCCTCGGTGAGGCCCTCGCCGACGTCGGGCAGAGCGAATTCGCTGGTCATGAAGATCTCTCTCAGTACGCGAGGGCGCGGTCGACGGCTTCGAGGACGCGATCGGCGTCAGGCAGGTACAGCGTCTCGAGCTTCGCCGGAGGGAACGGGGTGTCGAAGCCGCTGACCCGCAGCACGGGGGCCTCGAGCGAGTAGAACGCCTTCTCGGCGACCGTCGCGGCGATCTCGGAGCCGACGCTGACGAAGCCGGGGGCTTCTTGGGCGACGACGAGTCGGCCGGTCTTCCGGACCGACTCGAGGATGGGGCCGTAGTCGACCGGCGACAGCGAGCGCAGGTCGACGACCTCGACGCTGATGCCCTCGGCGGCGGCGATCTCGGCGGCCTGCAGCAGCGTGCTGACCATGGCGCCGTGGCCGAGCAGCGTGACCTCGGTGCCGGTGCGGACGACGCGGCTGGCGTGCAGCGGCGCGTGCGGGTCGGTGCGGTCGACCTCGCCCTTGGGCCAGTAGCGGCTCTTGGGCTCGAAGAACATGACCGGGTCGTTCGACGCGATGGCCTCCTGGATCATCCAGTACGCGTCGTGCGGGGTGCTCGGGCTGACGACCCGCAGGCCGGCCGTGTGGGCGAAGTACGCCTCGGGGCTCTCCTGGTGGTGCTCGACCGCGCCGATGTGCCCGCCGTAAGGGACCCGGATGACGACGGGCATCTGCAGGGTGCCCTCGTGGCGTGCCGTCATCTTGGCCAGCTGCGACGTGATCTGGTCGAAGCCCGGGTAGATGAAGCCGTCGAACTGGATCTCGACGACGGGTCGGAACCCGCCCATCGCGAGTCCGATGGCTGTGCCGACGATGCCCGACTCGGCGAGGGGCGTATCGATGACGCGGTTCGCGCCGAACTCGGCCTGCAGCCCCTCGGTCACGCGGAACACGCCGCCGAGCGTGCCGATGTCCTCACCCATCAGCAGCACGCGGGGGTCGTCGGCCAGGGCCTTGCGGAGACCGGCGTTGATGGCGCGGCCGAGCGGCATGGTCTCGAGGGAGGCGCGGGTCGGCTCGCCGGCGGCCGTCGCGTCGGCCGTCGTGGTCGGGTTCGGGGCGGTGTCGGTCATGCGCGTCCTCCGTCGGTGTCGGCCGTGGTCGGGTCGGCGGTCGGGCCGAAGCTGTTCTCGTACGAGGCCAGCCATTCGCGCTGTTCGCGCATGACGGGGTGCGGTTCGGAGTAGACGTGCTCGAACATCGACGACGCCTCGGGCTTCGGCAGCTCGAGCGTGCGGCGACGGATGTCGGCACCGAGGTCGTCGCCCTCGGCCTCGAGCCCGGCGAAGAACGCGTCGCCCTCGCCGCGCGAGCGGAGGAACGCCTCGAAGCGGTCGATCGGGTCGCGGGCGATCCAGCTCTGCAGCTCGTCGTCGGTGCGGTACTTGGTCGGGTCGTCGGACGACGTGTGCGCGCCGATGCGGTACGTCATCGCCTCGATGAAGCGCGGACCGCCGCCGCTGCGGGCGGCGTCGAGGTCGCGGCGGCTGACCGCGTAGCTGGCGAGCACGTCGTTGCCGTCGATGCGGGTGCCGGGCACGCCGAAGCCGATGGCGCGGTTGACCAGCGGGGTGCGCGACTGGGTGGCGACGGGCACGCTGATCGCCCACTGGTTGTTCTGCAGGAAGAACAGCTCGGGGGTCTGGAAGCTCGCCGCGAAGACCAGCGCCTCGCTGACGTCGCCCTGACTGGTGGCGCCGTCGCCGAAGAAGGTGATGACGGCCTCGTCGACCTCGGGGTCGCCGCTGCCCGTCTTGCCGTCGATCGTGAGGCCCATCGCGTAGCCCGTGGCGTGCAGGGTCTGCGACCCGATCACGAGCGTGTAGACGTGGAAGTTGCCGCGTTCGGCCGGGTTCCAGCCACCGTGGGTGTGGCCGCGCAGCAGGCGGAGGATGTCGACCGGGTCGACTCCCTTGGCCAGGGCGACGGCGTGCTCGCGGTACGAGGGGAAGAGGTGGTCGTGCGGCCGGGACGCGTGCGCGACGCCGACCTGGGCCCCCTCCTGACCGTGGCTCGGCACCCACAGGGCGAGCTGCCCCTGACGGGCGAGCGCGGCGGCCTCGCGGTCGAAGCGACGGGTGAGGACCATGTCGCGGTGCATGGCGCGCAACCGGTCGTCGCCGAGGGCGTCGATGTAGGGCTGGAACTCGGCACCGGCGTCGGATTCGACGAGCTCGCCCGTCGGGCTGAGCAGCTGGACCGTCGTGACGCCGTGTTCCGCATCGATGGAAGACATGACGACCATTCTACCGGCGGCTACATGCCGTCAGAGTGATGTGTTCAGGCGCACCTGCTGGGCCGCGTGCAGCAGTCTGTCGACCGACGACGGCTCGCCGATCGTGATGCGGATGCCCTCGGGCGCGAACGGCCGGACGATGATCCCGTGGTCGGCGAAGACGCCCGCGGCGGTGGCGGTCTGCTCGCCCGTGGGCAGCCAGACGAAGTTGCCCTGGGCTGCCGGGACGTCCCAGCCCTGGTCGATCAGCGCCTGTCGCACCTGGTCGCGCAGCATGGCGATCCGGTCGACGCGGGTCATCAGCTCGGACTCGTGGGCGAGCGACGCGAGCGCGGCCGCCTGCCCCTGCTCGGTGACCGACAGCGGGATGGCGGTGGCCCGAGCGGCGTCGAGCACCGAGGAGGCGCCGATCGCGTACCCGACGCGCAGTGCCGCCAGCCCGTACGCCTTCGAGAAGGTGCGGAGCACGACGAGGTTCGGGTGGCGCTCGGTCAGCGACTCGCCGTCGACCGCGTCGGGGTCGGTGACGAACTCGGCGTAGGCCTCGTCGAGGATCACCAGGAGGTCGTCGGGGACGGCCGACATGAAGGTCTCGAACTCGTGGGTGGTGACCGTGGTGCCCGACGGGTTGTTCGGCGAGCAGACGACGACCAGGCGCGTGCGGTCGGTGACGGCGGCGGCCATGGCCTCGAGGTCGTGGCTGCCGTCGGCGCGGGTGGGCACCTGCACGCTGGTCGCGCCGGCCACGGTGACGAGCCCCGGGTAGGCCTCGAACGAGCGCCAGGCGTAGACGACCTCGTCGCCGGGCGCGGCGGCGGCCTGGATGAACTGCAGCAGCAGCGAGACGGACCCCGCGCCGACGTGCACCTCGTCGATGGTGACGCCGAACTTCTCCGCCAGGGCGCCGCGGAGGGCCGCGGCCGTCGCGTCGGGGTAGCGGTTGACCGTGACGGCGCCGCGGAGGGCCTCGACGACGGCCGGCAGCGGCTCGAACGGGTTCTCGTTCGACGACAGCTTGAAGGCGTCGGGCGACGCCTGCTTGCCCTGTCGGTACGGCGGCAGGGCGGCGATCTCGGGGCGGAGTCGAACGGGAGTCATCACCCGGCCACCCTAGGGGCTGCCACCGACGGATGACACGGCACCGCGCCTCCTCGGTGGGACGCCGCACTACCGCGCGAGGGCGCCCGTTCGGCATGATGGGGGGATGACCCGATTCATCGTGAGGCTGCTCATCAACGCCGTGGCCCTCTGGCTGACCACCCTGATCGTGTCGGGTGTCGACGTCGACCCCTACGGCGTGGGCGGCACCACCGAGACGGTGCTGACGTACCTGCTCGTCGCGCTGATCTTCGGCGTGGTCAACGGCGTCGTCGGCACGGCGATCCGGGTCGTCGCGTTCCCCCTCTACGTCCTCACCCTCGGGCTCGTGTCGCTGATCGTCAACGGGCTGCTGCTCGGCATCGTCGCCTGGATCTCGGGCCTGATCGGCTTCGGCCTCGAGATCGAGGGCTTCTGGTGGGGCGTGCTCGGCGCCCTCGTGCTCGCGATCCTGGCCTGGCTGATCGGCATCGTCGTCCGCCCGATCGTCGAGTCCGGCGACCGCCGGCGGTGAACCGCTTCAGCGTCTGCTTCGTCTGCACCGGCAACATCTGCCGCTCGCCCATGGCCGAGACGGTGCTGCGGTCGCTCGCCGACGCGGCCGGGCACGGCGACGACCTCGTCATCTCGTCCGCCGGCACCGGCGACTGGCACGTCGGCGAAGGCGCCGACCCGCGCACGGAGACCGCCCTCGCGGCCCGCGGATACGATGGCTCGCGTCACCGGGCGAAGCAGTTCGCCACCGACGACTTCGCGCGGCACGACCTCGTCGTCGCGTTCGACCGGGGGCAGGAGCGCATCCTCCGCTCGTGGGCGACGAACGACGCCGACCGGTCGAAGGTGCAGCTGCTGCTGACGTTCGATCCCGCCGCGGCCGCGCGTGCGGGTGTGACGGGCACCGACGTCCCCGATCCGTACTACTCAGACGCCGCGATGTTCGACACGGTCCTCGACCTGGTCGAGCAGTCGTGCGCCGCACTCTTCCGCCAGATCGAACCAGCACTCCGCAAGGGACCCTCATGACGTTGCCCCCTCAGCCCCTCAGCCCCCTCGACGGCCGGTACCGCGCCTCCGTCGGCTCGCTCGGCGACCACCTCAGCGAGGCCGGTCTCAACCGTGCCCGCGTGCACGTCGAGGTCGAGTGGCTGATCGCGCAGACCGAGCGCGGGGCCTTCGGCTCGAGCCCGCTCGACGAGTCGCAGAAGCGGGCGCTCCGGGCGATCGTCGCCGACTTCGGTCAAGACGCCATCGACGAGCTCGCCGGTCTCGAGGCCACCACCCGCCACGACGTCAAGGCCGTCGAGTACTACGTGCGGGCGCGCCTGACCGACCTCGGCCTCGACTCGATCGCCGAGCTGACCCACTTCGCCTGCACCAGCGAGGACATCAACAACCTCTCGTACGCCGTCACCGTCAAGGCCGCCGTCGCCGAGGTCTGGCTGCCCGCCTTCGACGCCGTGATCGACGCCCTGACGCGCTGGTCGACGGACGCCCGCGACGTGCCGATGCTCGCCCACACGCACGGCCAGCCCGCGACCCCGACCACGGTCGGCAAGGAGTTCGCGGTCTTCGTGCACCGCCTGCAGCGCCTCCGCGCGCAGATCGTCGCGACCGAGTACCTCGGCAAGTTCAGCGGCGCGACGGGCACGTTCTCGGCGCACGTCGTCGCCGACCCGTCGGCCGACTGGCCCGAGATCTCGCGGGCCTTCGTCGAGGACAGCCTCGGCCTCGTCTGGAACCCGCTCACCACGCAGATCGAGTCGCACGACTGGCAGGCCGAGCTGTACTCGCGCGTCGCCCACGCGAACCGGGTGCTGCACAACCTCGCGACCGACGTCTGGTCGTACATCTCGATGGGGTACTTCACGCAGATCCCGCAGGTCGGCGCGACGGGCTCGTCGACGATGCCGCACAAGATCAACCCCATCCGGTTCGAGAACGCCGAGGCGAACCTCGAGCTCTCGTGCGCCCTGCTCGACTCGCTCGCCTCGACGCTCGTCACCTCACGCCAGCAGCGCGACCTGACCGACTCGTCGACGCAGCGCAACATCGGCGTCGCGTTCGGTCACTCGATGCTCGCGCTCGACAACCTGCGCCGCGGGCTCGGCGAGATCGCCGTCGGCACGGTCGCCCTCGAAGCCGACCTCGACTCGAACTGGGAGGTGCTCGGCGAGGCGATCCAGACGGTGATCCGCGCCGAGGTCGTCGCCGGCCGCTCGTCGATCGCCGATCCCTACGCGATGCTGAAGGAGCTCACCCGGGGCAAGCGGGTCGGGCAGGCCGAGCTCGTCGCGTTCGTCGAGGGGCTCGACATCGGCGACGACGCGAAGCGCCGGCTCACCGCGCTGACGCCGCCGACCTACACGGGCATCGCGTCGCAGCTGGTCGACCGCCTGGCGTAGCCCGCCACTCGTGCGCCAGCGCGCTGCGGCGGGTTCGTGTCATCGGGGGCGGGTCAGCGCTGACCCGCCGCGAGTGACGGGAACCCGCCGAACCCGCCGGCAGCGCGCAGAACCGCAGCGCACCGAACTGCAGCGCGCAGAACCGCAGCGCGCAGAAATGCACCGCCCAGCACCGCGCAGGGCGGAGCCGAGGAGGCGCGGGTCGGCGGGTCCCGCCGGCGCCGGTCAGTGCCCGCGCGGCTTGTCGGCGTCGTCGAGCTCGTGCTGCTCGTCGTCGTTGGGCTTCGCCGCGAGGGCGAGCATGGCGATCACGACGAGGGCGACGATGAAGCCGATGCAGAGGAAGATCAGCGCGAGGTCGAGTTCGCGGGTGGTGAGCAGCACGACGACGCCGATGAACACGGCGAACACCGCGCTGAGGCCGAGGAACTCGGCGGGGCGGACGCGGTCGCGCCAGCTGGGTTGGGTCATCTCTGGGGTACTCCGTCTGAACTGGTGTCGGCGTCTGAAGCGGGGTGGGCGGGGATCCCCGCCGGGTCGGGTGTCGTGGTCTGCCACTTGAGCGACAGGCCCGCGATCACGAGGAACACGCCGACGAGGGCACCGTACGCGCCCAGCAGGCCGACCAGCACGGTCGACGAGGTCAGCACGCCCTCGATCCGCTCGATGCCGCCGAGCTCGCGGGCGTAATCGGGCGGCACGAGCACGAAGGCCAGGGCGAGCGCGAGCGTCAGCGCCCCGACGGTCGTCCAGTCACGGGCGAGCGGCGAGCGGCCGCGACGCCGCAGACCCGTGACGAGCTCGAGTGCCCCGGTCACGAAGGCCCAGGCCAGGACGACGGCGACGAGCACGGTCAGCCCGCCCGACGAGAAGACGAGCGCCGCGATGCCGGCCAGGAGACCCACGACGCCCTGCACCAGCTGTAGCGTCCGACTCGACGGGTCGGACGACAGGCGGGTCGCCGCGCCGAGCGCGAGGACGAGCCCGGCGACCAGGGTCGCCGCCCCGAAGACGATGAGCCCGATGCGGGCCGAATGGTCGGGTGAGAACGTGATGATCACGCCCATCGCCAGGGCGGGCACCGCGCGGAGCAGCGGGACCGGCCAGTAGCGCGCGCTGCGGGCAGCGTCGGGATGGGCAGACACGGGACCTCTTTCGGGCGTCGGGGAACCCGAGGAGTTTACCGCCCCTCCCCTGACAGGCCTCCGGGACGATCACCCGTCGCTCACCCCTTCTCACGACGGTTACCCAGGGGGCTCCCTTACGGTCGCTACATCCAAGGGCGCATCGCTCACGACACGCGGCTGGGAAGTCGACCACCGCCGGAGCCCGATGACGTCCGTTGCACCATCCCCGACCACCGACCGCTTCGCCGACTCCGGTTTCCGGGCCACCGTCCCCGGCCGGGTCAGCAAGCCGACGAGCACCTACTCCGAGCTGCTGAAGAGCGTGCGCGACGCGGGTCTCCTCAAGCGTCGCACCGGCTTCTACATCACCGTCTTCGTCATGCTCGTGCTGAGCCTCGGCGGTGCCGCCACCGGCTTCGTCCTGCTCGGGTCGAGCTGGTTCCAGCTGCTGATCGCCGCGGCGCTCGGGGTCATCCTCACGCAGTTCGCGTTCCTCACCCACGAGGCGTCGCACCGTCAGGTCTTCGCGTCGGGCACGACGAACGACAAGGTCGGCCGCGTGCTGGCCGCCGGGGTCGTCGGCATCAGCTACGCGTGGTGGATGACGAAGCACACGCGTCACCACGCGAACCCGAACACCAAGGGCAAAGACCCCGACATCGCCTTCGACACGATCTCGTTCCTCGAAGAGGACGCCGCGAAGCAGCGGGGCGTGCTCGGCTTCATCACGCGCCGCCAGGGCTACTTCTTCTTCCCGCTGCTGCTCGGCGAGGGCGTCAACCTGCACGTGACGTCGTTCCGCACGCTGCTGGGGCGTCAGAAGGTCGAGGGCCGTGCGCTCGAGATCACGCTCATCGCCGTGCGTCTGGCCCTGTACTTCGGCGTCGTGTTCTGGTTCCTGCCGCTCGGCATGGCCTTCGCGTTCATCGGCGTGCAGATGGCCGTCTTCGGCCTCTACATGGGCTCGTCGTTCGCCCCGAACCACAAGGGCATGCCGATCATCCCCGAGGGCGCCAAGGTCGACTTCCTCAGCAAGCAGGTGCTGACGTCGCGCAACATCACGGGCCGCTTCTCGACCGCGTTCATGGGCGGGCTGAACTACCAGGTCGAGCACCACCTGTTCCCGAGCATGGCGCGCCCGCATCTGCGGGCCGCGAGCCGCCTCGTGAAGCAGCACTGCGCCTCCTACGACATCCCGTACACCGAGACCACGATCACGAAGTCGTACGGGATCGTCGTCCGCTACCTGAACCGGGTCGGGCTCGCCGCCCGCGACCCGTTCGACTGCCCGGCCGCCCAGCAGCTGCGCCCCCGCTGAGTCGGTCGCTCGCCGCACCGGTCGCCCAGCGCGCCGGTCGCGAGCAGGTCGACCGCAGACCGCCCCGCCCCTCGATCCGTCGAGCGGCGGGGCGGTCCGTCGTCTCAGCCCGTCCGGTCGTCGCGTCGCGTGACGAGGAAGTCCACGTACCGCACGCGGGAGTCGGCGTCCGGTCGGGGGCGGCCGGCCGCGACGTTCTGCCGACGGTGGTCGGTCACATCGTCGGATGTGCGGGTGCGGGGCTTCGAGTAGCCGACGATCCGGACGGGTTCGGTGGCCGGGTCGCTCCGATAGGTGCTCGTCACGATCGGTCCGCCCTCCGTCGAAGAGCCCCGGCGGTCGCGCGGGGACGCTCTCAACCTAGAGACGGCGCCGAACGCGGTGAAGGGGGTTGCCAGGGCGCGGCGACGCTGCTAGGAGCGGACCAGCCGAGGAGGCGCGGGTCGCCGACCCGAGGAGGCGCGGGTCGCCGACCCGGCGGGCGTCACGCGGTCGCGGGCCACGCCTCCAGCTGCCACCCGAGCCACGGGCTGAAGGCGAAGGGCGCGGCGGCCACGGCGCGGCGGAGCTCGGCCGGATCGACCCAGGCCCACTCGGCGACCTCGTCGGGCGACGGGTCGGGCGTGCCGACCACCCGGGCGGTGAACACGGGGCAGATCTCGTTCTCGACGACGCCCGAGGCGTCGGTGGCGATGTAGCGGAAGTCGGGGAGGATGACCTCGACGTCGCTGACCTCGATGCCGAGCTCCTGCGAGGCGCGGCGGCGGACGGCGTCGGCCGGCGTCTCGCCGGGGGCCGGGTGGCCGCAGTACGAGTTCGTCCAGACACCGGGCCAGGTCTTCTTCGACAGGGCGCGCCGGGTCACGAGCACACGACCGAGGTCGTCGACGACGTGGCAGCTGAAGGCGAGGTGCAGGGGAGTGGTGGCGGTGTGGACGGTCGCCTTCTCGGTCGTCCCGACCGGTTCGCCCGACTCGTCGAGCAGCACGACCAGCTCGGCCTGCGGCCCCGGAGCGATCTCGTGGGGCTCGACCGCTGAGGAGGGTTTCTCGGATGTCATGAGAGGTAGTCTGCCTGGCGTGGACGGTGAACTTCTTCGCGAACGGACGCGGGAGCGGCATGAGCGTGTCGACGCCGTCCTCGACGGCTTCTTCAGCCTGGCCAAACGCCGGGCCGAGTCGGTCGGCTCGCGCTACGTCGACCTCTGGTCCGTGCTCGAGCGCAACAGCGCCGGCGGCAAGCGGTTCCGCCCGCGCATGGTCTTCACGGCGTACGACGCCCTGGGCGGTGGCGACGAAGACGCCGTGGCGGGTGTCGGGGCGGCCTTCGAGCTGCTGCACACCGCCCTCATCGTGCACGACGACGTCATCGACCGCGACTTCTCACGGCGCGGCATCCCGAACGTCTCGGGCAGCTACCGCGACACCGCGACGACCGCCGGTCTCTCGACGCCCGCAGCCGAGCACCGGGGCATGTCGGCCGCCGTCATCGCAGGCGACCTCGCGCTGACCGGTGCGAGCCGCCTCCTCATGCAGGTGCGGTGCGAGAGCGGGGTCCAGGCGCGCCTCCTCGACATCCTCGACGAGGCCATCTTCGTCAGCGCCGGCGGCGAGATGGTCGACGTCGAGCTCTCGCTGTCGGACGACGTGCCGACGGTCGACGAGATCCTGAACATGGAGCGCGCGAAGACCGCGGTCTACTCGTTCGAGGCCCCGCTGCAGGCCGGCGCCGTCCTGGCCGGGGCCGGCGACGACGTCGTCGACGCGGTCGGCGAGTTCGGCCGAGAGGTCGGGGTCGCCTACCAGCTGGTCGACGACCTGCTCGGCGTCTTCGGCACCGAAGAGAGCACGGGCAAGACGACGCTCGGCGACCTCCGCGAGGGCAAGCGCACCGTGCTGATCGCGCACGCCGCGACGACCGACCAGTGGTTCGCGATCCAGCCCTTCGTCGGCAAGGCCGATCTGACCCCGGACGAGGCCGCGCACGTCCGCAGCAGGCTCGAGGCGTGCGGTGCGCGGTCGTTCGCCGAGACGCTCGTCGAGCAGCACGCGGCACGGGCCCTGGCCGTGCTCGAGGGCCCCGCGATCGGCGACGCCCTCCGAGACGCCCTCAGCCCGCTCGTCTCGACCGTCCTCGAGAGGGTCCGATGACCGGCCTCGCGCTGTACGACACCGTCGCCGACCAGACGGCGTCGGGGGTGATCCGTCGGTACTCGACGTCGTTCGGGTTGGCCTCGCGCCTCCTCGGCGCCGACGTCCGTCAGCACGTCGAGAACGTCTACGCGCTGGTGCGGGTCGCCGACGAGATCGTCGACGGGCCGGCCGCCGAGGCGGGGCTCGACCCCGAGTCGTCCGCGCGGTGCCTCGACGAGTTCGAGGCCGAGACCGAGCGGGCCATCGAGACGGGCTTCAGCGCGAACCTCGTCGTGCACGCCTTCGCCCGAACCGCGCGCACCGCCGGCTTCGGCAGCGAGCTGACCCGCCCCTTCTTCGCCTCGATGCGCGCCGACCTCAGCGCCCGCGAGCACGACGCCGAGTCGTTCGACCGCTACGTCCACGGCTCGGCCGAGGTCGTCGGTCTGATGTGCCTCCGCGCGTTCCTCCTCGGGCACGCGTTCCCGTCGTCGACCGTCGCCGAGCTCGACGAGGGCGCCCGGCGCCTCGGCGCGGCCTTCCAGAAGGTGAACTTCCTGCGCGACCTCGCGGCCGACTTCGAGCAGCTCGGCCGCAGCTACTTCCCCGGGGTCGACGTCGGCTCGTTCGACGAGGCCACCAAGGCCCGCCTCGTGGCCGACATCGACGACGACCTCCGGGTCGCCGGCGACATCATCCCCGTGCTGCCCGCGACGTCGCGACGCGCGGTCGCCCTGGCGCACGGCCTGTTCGCCGAGTTGAACCGCCGTCTCGAGGCGACCCCCGCCTCCTCGCTCATCCGCGCCCGTGTGCGCGTGCCCGACCCGGTGAAGGTCCGCATCGCCCTCGCGTCCGCCGCCGGCCGCACCACCCGCATCCCCGACCGCCCCGCCGAGAGGACCTCGTGAGCACACCCTGGCTCGACCGCGCCACCGGAGACACCACCGTCGAGCGGCACGGCTCGCGCGCCGTCGTGATCGGCGGCGGCATCAGCGGTCTGGCCTCGGCGGCGCTGCTCGCCCGCGAGGGCCACGACGTCGTGCTGCTCGAGAAGAACGACGCCGTCGGCGGTCGCGCCGGCTCGTGGAGCCACGACGGGTTCCGCTTCGACCTCGGCCCCAGCTGGTACCTGATGCCCGAGGTGTTCGACCACTTCTTCCGGCTGATGGGCACGTCGTCGGCCGAGCAGCTCGACCTCGTCGAGCTCGACCCCGGCTACCGCGTCTACTTCGAGCCGTCGGCCGACGGCGGGTCCGACGCGCCCATCGACGTCCCCCGCGGTCTCGAAGAGAACGTCGCGCTGTTCGAGTCGATCGAGCCCGGCAGCGGCGACCGCATGCGCAGCTACCTGCGGTCGGCCCGCGACACGTACGAGATGGCCAAGCAGAGGTTCCTCTACACGAGCTTCGAGAGCGTCGGTCCCCTGCTGCGCGGAGACGTCGTCGTCCGTCTGCCGAAGCTCGCGCGCCTCCTGCTCCAAGACCTCGACACGTTCGCGTCGCGCACGGTGAAGGAGCCGCGGCTGCGGCAGATCCTCGGCTACCCCGCGGTGTTCCTCGGATCCTCGCCGTTCAAGACGCCGAGCATGTACCACCTGATGAGCACGCTCGACCTCGACGACGGCGTGCTCTACCCGCGCGGCGGGCTGATCACCGTCATCGACGCGATCGAGCGCGTGGCCCGCGAGGCGGGGGTGCGCATCGAGACCGAGGCGTCGGTCACGCGCGTGACGACCGCCGAGCCCGTCGTCGGCGAGGGTCGTGCCGGTCGGGTGCGCTCGCGGGGCGTCGCCACCGGGGTCGAGTACGTCGACGCCGACGGCGAGGCGCAGCTCCTCGAGGCCGACGTGGTGGTCGGGGCCGCCGATCTGCACCACATCGAGACCACGATGCTGCCCCCGTCGCTCCGCACCTTCGACGACGACTACTGGACGAAGCGCGACCCGGGGCCGAGCGCCCTGCTGATGTACCTCGGCGTCGAGGGCGAGATCCCCGAGCTCGAGCACCACACGCTGCTGTTCGCGAACGACTGGCACGAGAACTTCGACCGCATCTTCGGGGCCGACAAGCGCATCCCCGACCCGCCCTCGCTCTACGTCTGCAAGCCGAGCACCGTCGACCCGTCGACCGCGCCCGAGGGTCACACGAATCTCTTCGTGCTCGTCCCGCTGCCCGCCGACCCGGCGCTCGGTCGCGGCGACGTCGACGGAGACGGCGACACGCTGATCGAGCGGCTCGCCGACCTCGTGATCGAGCAGATCGCGAGCTGGACGGGTGTCTCCGACCTCGCCGACCGCGTCGTCCTACGGCGCACCCGCGGCCCCCGCGACTTCGTCGACGACGTCAACGCCTGGAGCGGCAGCATGCTCGGCCCGGCCCACACCCTCGACCAGAGCGCGATGTTCCGCGCCGGCAACACGTCCGAGCACGTCGAGAACCTCTTCTACGTCGGCGGGTCTGTGCGACCCGGCATCGGTCTGCCGATGTGCCTGATCAGCGCCGAGATCCTGCTGAAGAACCTGCGCGGCGACCGCAGCACCGAGCCGCTGCCCGAGCCCGGCGAGTCGACCTCGAGCGCGCCTCCCCGGTCCGAGTCCGCCGCCTGATGGGCCTGCTCTACCTCGTCGCCCTCTGCATCTCGATCTTCGGCATGGCGATGCTCGACCGCCGGTTCACGCTGTTCTTCTGGCGTGACGCCCCGCGGGCGTTCGTGACGCTGCTGATCGGCGTCGTCTTCTTCCTGATCTGGGACATCGTCGGCATCGACACCGGGGTGTTCTTCCGAGGCGAGACGTCGTTCATGACCGGCATCCAGATCGCCCCCGAGCTGCCGCTCGAAGAGGTCTTCTTCCTGACGCTGCTCTGCTACCTGACGATGAACCTCCTCGCCGGCACACGGCTGATCGTCGATCGTCGCGCCTCCCGTCGAGAGGGCGGCGCCTCATGACGTACTGGGCGATCAACGCCGTGTTCCTCGCGCTCGTGGCCGTGGTGGCGGGGGCCGCCGTGCTGGCTGCCTGGTGGCGCGGTCGGGCCGAGCGCGCCTCCTCGGCCGCCCGTGTCGCCCGCGTGCGCGCGGCCGGCCTCTCGACGGTCGTGCTGCTGCTGATGACCGCCGTCTTCGACAACATCATGATCGGGGTCGGTCTGGTCGACTACGCGCCCGACCGCATCAGCGGCGTGAAGATCGGCATCGCCCCCCTCGAGGACTTCGCCTACTCGGTGGCCGCCCTCGTGCTGCTGCCGTCGGTGTGGACCCTGCTCGGCGGACGCCGGGCCCCGAAGGAGGCGCGCTCATGAAGACGCTGACCGCCCTGTTCTGGTCGTCACGGCCCCTCAGCTGGATCAACACGGCGTTCCCGTTCGCGGCGGCGTTCATCCTGACGTCGGCGAGCGGCACCGTCGCGTACGGCGGGTCGTACGTGCCGCTCGACTCGGACGGCTCGAGTGCCGTCGCCGGCCTGTCGTCGGACGCGACCGGCTTCTTCGACTTCGGCGCCGTCCCCTGGCTGATCGCGATCGTCGGCATCGTGTACTTCCTGGTGCCCTACAACCTCGCGATGTACGGCATCAACGACGTCTTCGACTACGAGAGCGACCTCCGCAACCCGCGCAAGGGCGGGGTCGAGGGCGCGCTGCTCGACCGCGGTCTGCACCGCACGACGCTGTGGGCCGCCGTCGTCACGAACGTGCCGTTCCTGATCTTCCTGGTGATCGTCGGCAGCCCGCTCAGCTGGCTCGTGCTGGCCATCAGCGTCTTCGCGGTCATCGCCTACTCGGCACCCGGGCTGCGCTTCAAGGAGCGCCCGTTCGTCGATTCGATCACGTCGAGCACGCACTTCGTCAGCCCCGCCGTCTACGGGCTCGCGCTCGCCGGCGCGACCGTCACGCCGCAGCTCGTCGCGCTGCTGGGCGCGTTCTTCCTCTGGGGGATGGCCAGTCACGCGTTCGGCGCCGTCCAGGACGTCCTCGCCGACCGCGAGGGCGGCATCGCGTCGATCGCGACGGTGATCGGGGCGAAGGCGACCGTCCGGTTCTCGGTCGTGGCGTACCTCCTCGCCGGGGTGCTGATGACCCTCACCGAGTTCCCCGGCCCGATCGCGGCGATCATCCCCGTGGTCTACGCGATCAGCTGCGCCCCGTGGTGGAACGTCGCCGACGCCGACGCGGAGGGCGTCAACCGCGGCTGGAAGCGGTTCCTGACGCTGAACTTCCTGTCGGGCTTCGTCACGACGATGCTGCTCATCTGGTGGGTCGCCCTGGCCTGAGACGGCCCCGGCCCGAGACGGCCCTGGCGCGAGACGGCCGTGGCCCGAGGCGGCGGACGAACCGACGCGCCTCCCGATGTTCACCTCCGTGATAGGTACGCCCCCTATGGTCGCGTCGTGAGTCCTCGCCTCAGTCGATCCGCCGCCGCCCTCCGCCGGGCCCGTGCCTGGAACGACACGGGGCACCGCGTCGCCGAGCGCTGGGCGGTCATCCGCCGGCACCCGCACGCGATCTGGTGGGCGTTCGTCAGCCTGCACCTCACCGTGATGCTCGCCCTGACGCCGATGATGCTCACCGGCGACGTCACCGGCGACCTCCCGCTCTACCGTTCGTGGGCGAGCGGCGCGCTCGCCGACGGCCGTTGGCCGGTGCTCGACTTCGACTGGGTCTACCCGGCGGGGGCGCTCGGGCCGATCGTGCTCTCGAACATCCTGGGCGAGTCGCTCTACCAGTTCGTCTGGCTGCTGCTGCTGACCGCGGTCAACGCCGGGGCGCTCTGGCTGCTCACCGACCGCGGGCGACGCACCGTCGACGCCACGGCCGCCTGGTGGTGGCTGCTCATCCTGTTCCTGCTGAGCCCCGTGGCGTTCCTGCGGCTCGAGGGGTTCAGCGCCCCGCTCGTCGTGGCCGGGCTGCTGATGCTCGCCACCCGGCCGAGGGTCGCCGGCGCGCTGCTCGCCCTCGCGACCTGGATCAAGGTCTGGCCCGCCGCGGTCGTCGCCGCCGCCGTCGCGGTGTCGCGCCGTCGGGGCTCCATCGTCGGGGCGGGCGTCGCGACGAGCGCGGCCATCGTGGGGCTCGTCGTCGTGGGCGGCGGCGCCTCGCACCTCGACAGCTTCGTCACGATGCAGTCGAGCCGCGGCCTGCAGGTCGAGGCGCCGATGGCGACCCCGTGGCTCTGGATGGCGATGCTCGGGGTGCCCGGCGCCTCCGTCTACGAGAACGTGGGGCTCGCGACGAACGAGGTCATGGGGCCCGGCGCCTCGGTGCTGATCAACGGCAGCACCGGTCTGATGTTCGGGGTGCTGTTCGCGCTGGCCGTGCTCGTCGCCGTCGCCGCCCTAGGGCTGCCCGGTGCCCGTCGCGGTGCCCGGGCCGTCGACGAGACCGGCGTCGTGCTGCTCGGCGCCCTCGCGCTGACGACCACGTTCGTCGCCCTCAACAAGGTCGGCTCGCCGCAGTACGTGCTGTGGATCGCGCCCGTCGTCGCGGTCGGGCTGGCGCTCCGGCCCGAGCAGTTCCGGGTGCCGGCCCTGCTCATCGGCTGGTCGGCCGGGCTGACGACGCTCGTGTTCCCGATCCTGTACCTGCCCCTCCTCGATCTGAATCCGTTCGCGGTGGTGGTGCTCGCGGCCCGCAACGTGCTGATCGTGGTGCTCTTCGGCTGGTGCGTGCTGCGGGTCGTGGCCGCCGCGCTGGCGGCCGTCGGCGTCACCGGGCGCCCTCTGACGCCCGAGGCCGTCGGCATCGGGCTGAGATCCGCCCGATAGAGGTCAATCTGGGCCTCCCGGGCCGTGCTGTGCCAGCGTGGAGAGTCCAGAGCACGACAACGAGCAACTAGGAGCACTCATGAAAGGCAAGATCCTCTTCGTCGCAGGAGCGGCTGTCGGGTACGTCCTCGGAGCCCGCGCGGGCCGTGGCGCCTACATCAAGATCAAGGACCGCGCCGGCGACCTGTGGGAGAACCCCTCGGTGCAGAAGACGGTCCACCAGGCTGAGGACTTCGTCAAGGACAACGCCCCCGTCGTCGGTTCCAAGCTGAAGGACGTCGCGAACGACGCCGCCTCCGCCGCCCAGTCGACCGTCAAGTCCGCCACGAAGAAGGCCGACAAGGTCGCCGACCAGGCGAAGGCCAAGGCCGACGAGGTGGGATCGAAGGGCGCGTCCGCCACCGGTGCCGACAAGGGCGACGCCGACACCGGCGACCGCGACAACGGCACCTCGAAGCTCCCGGGAGTGAGCGTCGGTGACTGACCTCAAGAACCCTCAGGAGAGCACGAAGAAGTCGCTCGGCTCGCTGCTCGGCAGCCTGCCCGAACTGATCTCGCGCCTCATCCGCGGTGAGATCGCACTCGCCAAGACCGAGCTCTCGACGAAGCTGAAAGAGGTCGGGGTCGGTGCGGGTCTGCTCGTCGGCGCCGCGCTCTTCGGGTTCTTCCTGCTCGCGGTGCTGCTGACCGCTGCCGTGCTGGGGCTGTCGACCGTCGTGGCCCCGTGGTTGGCCGCGCTGATCGTCGCCGCGGTGCTGCTGATCATCACCGCCGTGCTCGCCCTGCTGGGCGTCAAGGCGCTGAAGAAGGGCGTGCCGCCGACCCCCGAGAAGACGGTCGCCAGCGTCAAGGCCGACGTCACCGCTCTGAAGGGCCAGGGAACCTATGACTCCCCGCAGCACTGACCCGGCCGGGAAGAACGAGCCGAAGCCCGACCCCGAGCGCGAGCTCGCCGAGGCGAGGGCCGAGGAGGCGCGGGCCGAGAAGTCCGGCGGCTCCCGCGACGAGACGGCCCCGGAAGACGAGAAGGGCCCGCGCCCCGGCGCGAGCATCCCCGAGATCGAGCTCGACCTCGCGCGCACCCGCGAGGAGTTCGCGGCGACGCTCGACGCCATCGAAGACAAGCTGAGCGTGCCGGCGCACGCCCGCCGCCTCAAGGCGAGCGTCAAGCGGCGGTACTCCGACGACCCGAAGCCGGTCGTCGCGGCGGCCGCCGCGGGCGCCGCCGGCCTGGCGGCCATCGTCGCCGGCGTCGTCAAGGTCGCCCGGCGCTGACCGCCCGGCGCTGACCGGCCGGCAGCGGCCGGCCGGCGCTGACCGCCTCGGCGCGGTGGCGGTCCTCGTGACCGGCACCGCGCCTCCTGGGCTCACCACCCGCATCTCCACGACAGGACACCCCATGGCCCAGAAGAGCACCGAGCGCGAGCAGCAGGCGCCGTCGGCGGACGACGAGCGCAAACCGCAGGAGCTGACCGACGTGTCGAAGCCCTCGTGGGGGTACGTGCTCGGCAAGACGCTCCGCGAGTTCACCCGCGACCAGTGCACCGACCTCGCCGCGGGTCTGACCTACTACGCCGTGCTCGCGATCTTCCCGGCCCTGCTGGCGATCGTGTCGCTGCTCGGGGTCGTCGGGCAGGCCGGGGCGACGGCCGACGCGGTGCTCGACATCATCCGGCAGCTGGGGTCGCCCGACGTCGCGAAGCTGCTCGAGGGCCCGATCGAGCAGCTGACCGGGTCGCCGGCGGCCGGCGTCGCCCTGATCGTCGGTGTGCTCGGCGCGCTGTGGTCGGCCTCCGGGTTCGTCGGCGGCTTCGGGCGCGCCATGAACCGCATCTACGGCATCGACGAGGGTCGCCCGATCTGGAAGCTGCGCCCGACGATGCTCGGCGTCACCGCGTTCACGGTCGTGCTGATCGTCGCGGCCGGGCTGATCCTCGTGCTCAGCGGGCCCGTCGCCCAGACGGTCGGCGACCTGGTCGGACTCGGATCGACGGCGGTCTTCGTCTGGAACATCGTCAAGTGGCCCGTGCTCGCGGTAATCGCCATCGTGATCGTGGCCGTGCTCTACTACTGGGCCCCGAACATCAAGCAGCCGAAGTTCAAGTGGATGAGCATCGGGTCGCTCGTCGCCCTGGTCATCTGGCTGATCGCGTCGGTCGGCTTCGGCTTCTACGTCGCGAACTTCTCGAACTACAACGCGACCTACGGCTCGCTCGGCGCCGTGATCGTGTTCCTGCTCTGGCTCTGGATCACCAACAACGCGCTGCTCTTCGGCGCGGAGTTCGATGCCGAGCTCGAGCGCGGACGTCAGCTGCAGGCCGGCATGAAGGCCGAGAGCGAGATCCTGCTGCCGCCGCGCGACACGGCGCAGACCGAGAAGAAGGCCGCCGCGCTCGCCAAGGACGAGCTCGAGGGCATGCGCCTGCGCCAGGCGGCGGCCGCCGAGATGGCGCGTCAGGGCGAGGAGCGACCCGAGGCCGACGGCGAGGGCGGATCGGCCCCGTCGGACGACCACCCGGAGCCCGACGAGCCCGACTCGGGCAAGCGCCGCGACTGAGCGCGCGCCACGCCGCCCGCGTGCCGGGCCGGCCGCGCGCCGGCGGCTACACCTCGAAACCCGCGCCGCACCCCGATTTCTCGAGGTGTGACGCGGGTTTCGGGGTGTCGCGTGGGGCTCGGCTCAGAACGAGAAGCCGAGCTCGGCCGGGTACTCGCCGCGGGCGGTGAGCGTGGCGGCGGCGTCGCGCAGGTGCGACAGCGTCAGACCCATGGTGGTGGGGCCGAAGCTGACGCGTGAGACCCCGAGCTCGGCGAGACGGGCCAGGGGCACGGCCGACGGGTTCGAGATGACGCTGATCTTGCCGTCGATGCGGTCGAGGGCGGCCTTGACGAGGTCTTCGGTGCCGAGGCCGAGCACGAAGGCGCAGTCGGCGCCGGCGGCGAGGTACGCGTTGGCGCGCGTGACGGCGTCGTCGAAGCTGTCGGGGTCGCCGGCCAGGGCGTCGACCCGGGCGTTGATGACGATGGGCACCCCGGCGCGGTCGCCGGCCTGGCGGGCGGCGGCGACCTTCGAGACCTGCGTGTCGATGTCGTAGAGCGGGGCCTTGGCCTGGCCGATGCTGTCTTCGATGTTGAGGCCGGCGGCGCCCTCCTCGATGAGGCGGAAGACGTTGTCGAGCGTGCCGGCGGCGTCCGAGGCGTAGGCCTTCTCGAAGTCGACGGACACGGGCAGGTCGACGGACCGGATGATGATGCGTGCCGCGGCCAGCATCTCGTCGACGTCGAGGCCCTCGCCGTCCTCGACGCCGTGCGCCTCGCTGATGGAGTGGGAGGCGGTGGCCAGGGCGCGCACGCCCGGTGCGCCGGCGACGATGCGGGCCGTGATGCTGTCCCACACGTTCGTCACGATCAGCGGATCGCCGGGGACGTGCAGCGAGCGGAGCAGTTCGGCCTTCTCGGCCGTGGAGGAGATGGACATGCCCCCAGCCAACCAGCCCGCGCTGTGCGGCACCAGCCCCGCGCGCGCTGCCGCCCTCGCCCCGACCCCAGGAGTCCGCTCAGGCCCCCGTGCGCACGCTGGGGTCGGAGCGGGTTCCTGGGGTCTCGGCGACCCACGGCCATCGAGGTGACGCGAACGGGGCCCTGTCACGCCTGCGGGGCGCGATCCGGGTCACATCGATGAGGCCGCGAGCGCGGGTCAGGCCGCCGCGAGCGCCGACGTGGGCGGGATGCGCGCCGCCCGCGACGCGGGGTAGAGCCCGCTGACGCCGCCGATCACGACCGTGGCCACCAGTCCGCCGACCGCCGCCCACGCCGGCACCACGACGGGCCAGCCCTGGCTGAGCGCGAACACGGCCGTCACCGCGGCCCCGAGCGCGACGCCGACGGCGCCGCCGAGCAGCGAGAGCAGCAGCGACTCGACCAGGAACTGGTCGCGGATGTGCCGACGGCGTGCGCCGAGCGCTCGCCGCACCCCGACCTCCGCCCGGCGCTCGAGCACCGTGATGACCATGGTGTTGGCCACTCCGATGCCGCCGACGAGCAGCGCCACCCCGCCGATGCCGAGCAGCAGCCCGGTGAACGACGCCTCGGACGCCTGCTGGGCGGCGAGCGCCTCGGACGGCCGGCTCACGGTGACCGCCGTCGGCTCGGCGGGGTTGACCGTGCGGGCGAGGACGTCCCGTACGGCCGCGACCCGCTCGGGATGGGCGCGGGCGAACAGCCGGGTGGGGTGGCCGTCCCAGCCGAACTCGTCGGCGGCCGTCGACTCGGGCACGAGGGCGGAGCTGTCGAGGTCCGGGGCGAGGGGCAGCGGCGCGAGCACGCCGACCACCGCCACCCAGCGGCCGTCGATCCAGACGCGGCTGCCCGGATGCACCCGGTCGAGACCGAGCGTGGCGGCGGCCGTCGACCCCAGCACGACCTGGGGCAGGTCGTCGGACGCGTCGCCGAACCAGGTGCCCGACGACATCTCGCTGCGCAGCACCTCCTCGAGGTCGCCGAGGGCCACGTCGAGGGTTATGCCGCCCGAGGCCGCCGCGGGGATCCGATCGCTGCGGTAGACCCGCTGACCGGGCACCCGGCCGACACCGGCCGCCTGCTCGACGTCCGGGCGGCGGTCGAGCATGTCCCGCGAGGCCTCGGGCAGAGGGACGTCCGTGCCGAGGGCGTCCCGACCGGGGGTGACCTGCAGCAGGTTCGTGCCGAGGCCGTCGAGCACCCGGGCGAGAGCCGCCTGGCTCGACGAGGAGATCCCGACGACGGCGATCATCGCCGCGATGCCGATCGCGATGCCGAGCGCCGACAGCACGACGCGCGCGGGTCGGGTCCGCAGCCCGAAGACGCCGAGTCCGACCAGGTCGCGCGTCGACAGCCGACCGGGTCGACGCCGGCTCACGGGAGCACCTCGCCCTCGATCAGACCGTCGCGCATGCGAACCCGGCGGGGCAGGGTGGCCGCCAGCGACAGGTCGTGCGTGATGACCACCACGGTCGTCCCGCCGGCGTTCAGGTCGTCGAGCAGACGCAGGACGGCTGCGCCCGACACCGAGTCGAGGGCGCCCGTGGGTTCGTCGGCGAGCAGCAGCGCGGGTTCGCCGACGATGGCCCGGGCGATCGCCACGCGCTGCTTCTCGCCGCCGGAGAGCTGATGCGGGCGGTGATCGACGCGGTGACCCAGGCCGACGCGGTCGAGGGCGCCGCGGGCCCGGTCGATGCGCTCGCGGCGGGGGACGCCGGCGTAGAGCAGCCCGTCGGCCACGTTCTCGGTGGCCGTCGCACCCGAGGCGAGGTGGAAGTGCTGGAAGACGAAGCCGATGTGCTCGGCGCGGAGTCTCGACAGGGCGTCGTCTCCGAGCCCTCCGACCTCGTGACCGGCCACCCGGACCGATCCGGTCGTCGGGCGGTCGAGCGTGCCCATGACGTTCAGCATGGTCGACTTGCCCGAGCCGCTCGGCCCGACGACCGCCAGGAACTCGCCCCGGGTCACGCTCAGGTCGACGCCCCCGAGGGCGGCCAGCCCGCCGTAGACCTTCGTCACGCCGCGCAGCTCGAGCACGGCCTCGGCGGCCGTCGGGGTCGTCGTCGCCTCCGAGGAGGCGCGGGTCGTCCCGATGAGACCGCCCACGGTCTCGATCCCGCTCACGATGGCACCACGACCTCGTCGCCCTCGGCGAGCCCGTCGCCCGAGACCTCGGCCCGCCCCTGGGCGAAGAGACCGGTCGTCACGGGGACGCGCTCGGTCTCGCCGCCCGACCGCACGACCTCGACGACGTAGCCGTCGTCTCCGGCGAGGAGGGCCGTCACGGGGACGCTCAGCACGCCCTCGCGGCGCTCGCCGTCCACCACCAGGTCGACCGCGGTCGACGTCGACGTCCCCTCGGGCGGATCGCCGTCGAGCCCGACGGTGACGACCACCTCGTCGTCGCCACCCGGCGCCGGGTCGTCACCCGCGCCTCCTGAGGGTTCGCCCACGGCCTGGACCGAGCCGGGCACCGTGGTGCCGTCGGGCAGGCGGACCTCCACGGGCCCGCCGCCGGGGAACCGGGCGAGGTCGGGAGGCGAGACGGAGGCCGTCACCACGAGTGCGGTCGGGGTGTAGCCGTAGACGGCCGAGCCCGCCTCGTCGCCGACCCGCCCGATCGGGTCGGCGACCCGGATGTCGCCGGGGACGAAGGCGATGTCGGACGCATCGAGGCCGCCGGTGCGCGTCCGCCCCCGGTCCGTCTGCCAGCGCGTGACGGCGTCGCGCGTCGAGGAGTCGAACCACTCGCCGTCCGAGACCTCGTATCCGAGTGCGCGCAGGTTCTCTTTCAGCTGGGTGACGTCGGCCCCGCGCAGACCCTGCACGAGGGGGCGCCAGAGCGGCACGGCCCCGTGCATCGCCCGCACCGGGCTCTCGTCCACCGAGTAGAGGACGCCGTCGCGGCCGATCTCCTCGCCGAAGGCCGGGAGCCCGGTGACGACGCCCGTCCCGGCGGACGTCAGCGGCACCGGGGTGCCGTAGCCGAGGGCCGCGGGGATCCGCTTGCCGTCGACGAGGTCGCCGAGCACGACGGGGGCGGTGGGGCGCTGAGCGCCGACGGCCGAGGCAGACGGAGCGCTGCCGCCGGCCCCGCCCTCGATGAGCGAGCAGCCGGTCAGAGCCGCGACGCAGAGCGCGCCCGCGACGACGCCGACGAGGGCCCGGCGGTGCGCCGGGCGGTGGACAGGGGGGCGGTCGGGCTGGCGGGCGGGGCTCATTCGCCCGACCCCTCGGCGGAGGGGCCGAACCGCTCGCTGCAGGCGAAGAAGGCGTCCTGCTCGGGGGTGCTGCTGGTGGTGCTCCAGCTCGTCTGCGGGAACGCGCCGTCGACCGGGTCGGGGAAGTCCTCGAAGCCCTCCTGGCGGACGCACTCGGCGACCTTCAGCTGGGACTCCTGCCACTCGGCCAGTTCGGCCGCGGAGGGCTCCTCGGCGGCCTCCCCGCCGCCCGCGGACTCGGGCAGGCCCTCACGGCACTCGGCGAACGCGGCCGCGTACTCGTCGGCGTCCGCCCCGTTCGGGACGGCCACGACCATGCCCTCGTCGAGGTCGGGATCGTCGACGTCGTACCCGGCGTCGCGGAGGCACTGTCCGAGCTGGGCCGACGCGCTCGTGCCGCCGCCCGCCGACGTGGCGGCGGAGGTGGCGTCGTCGTCCGTGCTGCATCCGGCCAGCAGGGCCGGCAGCAGCACGGCGCAGACCGAGAGCGTGCCGAGGGCGGATGTGCGTCGACGCGCGGACCGGCGGTCACGGAACGGCGCGGATGCGGGGGAGGTGGAGGTCATGGGGTGCCTTTCTCTGGCGTGATGATGGGCGGCTCCGTACCGGGTCGTCGTGCGGAGATCGGTGACCATCTCACCGAGGGGGGTGTCTCGGGGCCGTGGCCTCGACGGTTACGTCGGCGAAACGCGATGTCCGTAATATGATGTGAATAATTCTCGTCGCCTGGACGGCGGCGGCGGAGGACGACGGGAGGGGATCGATGCGAGTCCTGGTGGTGGACGACGAGGTGGCGCTGGCCGACCTGGTCGCCGCGGGGCTGTCGCGGCAGGC
This sequence comes from Frigoribacterium sp. CFBP9030, assembly GCF_034045195.1. Lineage (NCBI taxonomy): Bacteria > Bacillati > Actinomycetota > Actinomycetes > Micrococcales > Microbacteriaceae > Frigoribacterium > Frigoribacterium sp. CFBP9030. Next base: position 6,712 of record NZ_JAXCWG010000017.1, on the reverse strand, counting down.
GATGGCCGTCGACGTGTCCTATCGCGGAGACGAGGCCGACGAGATGCTCGCGGTCAACGACTACGACGTGGTCGTGCTCGACCGCGACCTGCCGGGCCTCCACGGCGACGTGGTGGCACGACAGGTCGCCGAGCGGGGCGACGCGACGCGCATCCTCATGCTCACGGCGGCCGGCGACCTGCACGATCGCGTCGGCGGGCTCGAGCTCGGAGCGGACGACTACCTGGCGAAGCCGTTCGAGTACCCCGAGCTCGTGGCGCGGGTGCGAGCGCTCGGACGCCGGTCGGGGGCGGCGACGCCGCCGGTGCTCCGATCGGGCGACCTCGAGCTCGACACCAACCGCCACCTCGCGACCCGCAGGGGGCTCGACCTGGGGTTGTCCACGAAGGAGCTCATGGTGCTCGAGGTCCTGCTGCAGGCCGACGGGCGCATCGTCAGCGCGGAGGAGCTGCTCGAAAAGGTCTGGGACGCCAACATCGACCCCTTCACGAACGCCGTGCGCGTCACCGTCAGCAAGCTGCGCCGCAAGCTCGGCGAGCCCGATCCGATCCGCACCGTCCCCGGTCGCGGCTACCGGCTGTGAGACCGGCACCCCCGGCGCCCCCGGCGGCCCCGACGACTCCGGCGGCCGACGGTCTCGGGTCGTTGAACCGGAGGCGGCGGAGCATCGGCCTCCGCACGGCGACCACGTTCGGGGTCGTCTTCGCCGTCCTCGCCGCGCTCGTGCTGCTCGCCGTCGGCGTCGCGACGTCGCAGGGCGTCGCCCTCAGCCTCGAGGGCGTCCCGTCGTCACCGGGGTCTCCGTCGTCCTCGGGGTCGGCGTCGTCCCCGGGGTCGCCGTCGTCGCCGGGCTCGCCGATCGCCGTCGAGCGTCCCGTCGGCAGCGCGGAGCCGGGCGACGACACCCTGACCGCGGCTCGCGTCGTCGGGACGATCGTGGCGCGGCAGCAGCTGATCTGGTCGACCGTCGGCGTCGCGGCGGCGTCCGTGATCGCGGCCGGGGCCGGGTGGTTCGTGAGCCGCCGCCTGCTCCGCCCGATCGACGACATCGTCGCCGCGACCCAGCGCATCACCGCGAGCACCCTGCACGAGCGCATCGGTCTGACCGGCCCGAGCGACGAGCTCTCGCGGGTCGCGTCGACCATCGACGGGCTGCTCGACCGGCTCGAGGCCTCGTTCGAGGCCCAGCGCCGCTTCGTCGCCTACGCGTCGCACGAGCTGCGGACGCCGTTGGCCGTGCAGCGCGCCGCGCTGCAGATCGGCCTCGACGACCCCACGCCCGATCAGGTCGCCGCGATCCGCGATCAGCTGCTCGAGGTCAACCGCCGCAGCGAGCACCTCGTCGAGAGTCTGCTCGCCCTCGCGACGGCCGACCGCGGGCTGGCCGCCGGGACTCTCGAGCCGGTCGCCGTCGGGGACGTCGTCGACGAGGTGGTGACGGGCGTCGCCGACGCGGCCCGCGCCTCCTCGGTGCACGTGGTCGTCGACCGCGGCTCGTTCCGCACCGTCGAGGGCGATGCGGTGCTCGTGGGGCAGCTGGTCCGCAACCTCGTGGCCAACGCCGTCGAGTACAACGAGCCCGACGGGTGGGTGCGCGTGAGCGGCTCGGACGACGCGGTCGGCTCGGTCGACGCGGTCGTCGTCGTCGAGAACTCGGGGCCGGTCGTCGACCCGGAGGTCGCCGCCACGCTGACGCGGCCGTTCACGCGCGTCGCTCCGGCGTCGACCACCGTGGCTGCAGGCTCCGGAGGAGCGGTGCCCGCCCGGCATAGCGGCCTCGGTCTCGCGATCGTCGCCTCGATCGCCCGCGCCCACGGGTGGACGGTCGAGGTCGCGCCGCGCGAGGGCGGTGGTCTGCGGGTCGCGGTCGGCTGACGGACCCCATCGAGGCGACCCGAACGGTGCCTCAGCATGCCCGCCGGGCCCGATTCGAGTCACCTCGATCGACGAGACCCCAGGAAACCGCTCAGACCCCCGTGCGCGAGCTGGGGTGTGAGCGAGTTCCCGGGGTCTGAGCGGGCGTCAGGAGGCGCGGGTCGCCTCGGCGAGGATCGCCGCCACCCGACCGGGCACCGTGTCGTCCTGCAGGCTCGTCGTGTCGCCGAGGGGGCGGCCGTCGACGATGTCGCCGAGCAGCCGGCGCATGATCTTGCCCGAGCGGGTCTTCGGCAGGTCGGGCACGACGAGCACGGTGGCGGGCTTGGCGATGGGGCCGATCTGGTCGGCCACGTGCGCTCGCAGCACGCTCGACAGCGACCCCGCGAGCGGAGCCCAGACCTGCGGTTCGGAAGCGGACCCGGAGTCGGGCACCGCGCCTCCTGCGGGCCTCGCCGCCGGCACCACGAACGCGGCGATCGCCTGCCCGGTGCGCTCGTCGGCGACCCCCACGACCGCGGCCTCGGCCACCAGCGGGTGCGCCACCAGCGACGACTCGATCTCGATCGTCGACAGCCGGTGACCCGACACGTTGATCACGTCGTCGACGCGGCCCAGCACCCAGATGTCGCCGTCGGCGTCGTACTTCGCGCCGTCGCCCGAGAAGAACCAGCCCTGACGCCAGTACTTCGCCCAGTACGAGTCGCGGTACCGCTCGGGGTCGCCCCAGACGGTGCGGGCCAGCGACGGCGGGGTCCGCTGTACGACGAGGTAGCCGCCGGCGCCGTTCGGCACGCGCGCTCCGGCGTCGTCGACGACGGCCGTCGAGACGCCCGGCAGCGCCCGCAGCGACGAGCCGGGCTTGAGCGTGTCGACCCCGGGCAGAGGCGCCATGACGCTCGCACCCGTCTCTGACTGCCACCAGGTGTCGACGATGGGGCACTCGCCGCGCCCGAACTGCTCGTGGAACCACACCCACGCCTCGGGGTTGATGGCCTCGCCGACCGTGCCGAGGAGGCGCAGCGACGAGATGTCGTACGTGTCGGGGAGTCCGTCGGGGAACCACGACGACAGCGTCCGCACGAGGGTCGGCGCCGTGTAGTACGTCGTCACGCCGTACCGCTCGATGATCTCGAGATGCCGGGCGGGGTGCGGGGTGTCGGGAGTGCCCTCGTAGATCACCTGCGTGAGGCCGTTCGAGAGCGGCCCGTAGATCTCGTAGGTGTGCGCCGTGACCCACGCGAGGTCGGCCGTGCACCAGTGGACGTCGTCGGGCTTCGCGTCGAAGACGGCCCAGTGCGTGTAGCTCGCGGCCGTGAGGTAGCCGCCGCTCGTGTGCACGAGCCCTTTCGGCCGACCCGTCGTGCCGCTCGTGTACATGATGAACAGCGGCGTCTCGGCGTCGAAGTGCTCGGGGGAGTCGGTGTCGGGCTGAGGGTCGACGACGTCGTGCCACCAGAGGTCGCGTCCGTCCGTCCAGGGCAGGTCGGGGGTCCGATCGCCCGTGCGGCGGACGACGAGCACGTGCTCGATCCCGTTGTCGCCGCTGACCGCGTGGTCGGCGTTCGCCTTGACCGGCACCGCGCCTCCTCGGCGGAACTGGCCGTCGGTGGTGACGAGCAGCTTCGCGCCGGTGTCTTCGACCCGGAACTTCAGGGCCTCGCCCGAGAACCCGCCGAAGACGAGCGAGTGGATCGCGCCGATCCGCGCGATGGCGAGGGTGACGACGATCGTCTCGGCGATCACCGGCAGGTAGACGACCACGCGGTCGCCCTTCGTCACACCGAGCGATCGCAGTCCGTTGGCCGCCTTGACGACCTCGCGCTGCAGCTGCGCGTAGGTGATGTCGCGGCGGTCGCCCGGCTCGCCCTCGACGTGCAGCGCGACCTTGTCGCCCCGACCGGCGGCGACGTGCCGGTCGACGCAGTTGACCGCGACGTTCAGACGGCCGCCCGCGAACCAGGTGGCCTCGGGCACGGTCAGCTCGCCGTCGGGGCCCTCGGCGACCGGCGACCAGGTGTGCGCCGTGCGCCACGGGGTCTCCCAGTCGAGGCGGTGCGCCTGCTCCTCCCAGAAGGCGACCGGGTCCGCTGCCGCGCGGGCGTGCTCGGCGGCCGTGACGTTCGCGGTCGCGGCGAGCCCAGGAGGCGCGGGGAACGTCCGTCGCTCGTCGAGCAGATTCGAGATGGTGTCGGTCGTCGCCATCCGTCGATGCTACGAGTCGCCCCGGCGCGGCATCGGGCGGCGGGCAACCCGGCGTAACACGGCGGGTCGTGCGGAATCTCGCGTCGCGCCTTACTCTGAGCAGGACTCCGTTCCGGACGTCGGTCGGCGCCCGCGCCGGATCGCGACGACTCCTGGCGCGACGACAGGAGCAGACGTGACCAACCCGACCGGTCGTGGGCGCGTTCGCCTCGGCACCGCCCTCGCGCTCGCCGGCGCGCTCGTGCTCGCCCCGGTGGCGGCGTCCGCCGCGGAGCCGGCACCGGCGCCTGCTCCGGTCGTCGAGCCGGCGCCCGCCGTCGACACGGCCCCCGCCGCGGACGCATCGGCGCCTGCCGCGGAGGCGCCTGCTGCGGAGGCGCTCGCCCCGGAGGCGCTCGCCCCCGGCGAGCTCATGAACTACGTCGTCAACGTCGCCCCCACCGAGGCCGCGACGACCGAGGCGCGGGCGGCCGTCGTGGCAGCCGGCGGAATCGTGCTGATGAGCTACCCCGAGATCGGGGTGGTGACCGCGCAGTCGACCGCCACCGGGTTCCTCGACGCGATCCGCGCCTCCTCGGCCGTGCAGTCGGCCGGGCCCACGCGCCAGGCGGCCGTCACCGAGGGCGCCGTCGCGGCCGACTGGGAGGGCGGCACGCTGTCCATCGACCGGCCCCGTGCCGAGGCCGCCGTCACCGCGGCGCCGCTCGACTCGCAGCAGTGGGACATGGACGCGATCGGAGCCCCCGAGGCCCGCTCGATCGAACCCGGCGACGCCGAGGTGCTGGTCGGCGTGCTCGACAGCGGCATCGCCGTCGACCACCCCGATCTCGCGTCGCAGGTCGACCCCGCGGCATCGGTCGGCTGCTCGGTGAACGGCATCCCCGACGGCGACCAGGCGGCCTGGGTGCCCGTCGACGACAGCGAATCGCACGGCACGCACGTCGCCGGCACGATCGGCGCGGACGCCGACGGCGACGGCATCACCGGCGTCGCGCCGGGCGTCACGCTGGCGAGCGTCAAGGTGGTGAACCACGACGGCTTCATCTACCCCGAGTACGCGCTCTGCGGCTTCATGTGGGCCGCCGCCGAGGGCATGGACGTCACGAACAGCAGCTACTACGTCGACCCCTGGGCGTTCTGGTGCGAGGGGCAGCCCGAGCAGCAGCCGGCGCTCGACGCCGTCGAGAAGGCCGTCGCCTGGTCGCAGCAGCAGGGCGTGCTGAACATCGCCGCCGCCGGCAACGAGGACTACGACCTCGCGAACAAGACCACCGAGTCGACGAGCCCCGACGACGGCGTCTACGACGCCGCGGGCGCCTACGTGTCCGGGCCGCGGATCATCGAGGACCGCGACGTCTCGCAGGGCTGCGTCGACCTGCCCGCCGGCGTCGACGGCGTCGTCACCGTGGCCTCGGTCGCGCAGCAGCCCGACGGCAGCGTCGCGAAGTCGTCGTTCTCGAACTACGGCGAGGGCGAGATCGACATCGCCGCCCCGGGTTCGGGCATCGTCAGCACCGTCTTCGGGGGCGGCTTCGACGTGTACAGCGGCACGTCGATGGCGTCGCCGCACGTGGCCGGCGTGGCCGCGCTGCTGGCATCGGTCCACCCCGACGCGGGGCCCGCAGAACTGCGGGCGCTGCTGATCTCGCAGGCGACCGACCTCGGCGACACCGCGCTCTACGGCGCCGGCCTGGTCGACGCCTTCGCGGCGGTGACCGACGACCTCGACCTCGGCCCGACCGCTGCCGTCGCGGACGGCCGGGTGCAGGCCGGTGTGCCGTTCCGACTGCTCGGGGCCGGGTTCGCGCCCGGCGAGACGGTGACGCCGACGCTCGAGGTCGGCGGGGTCGATAGCCCGGCCGCGGACCTCACCGCCTTCGACGCCGACGCCGACGGCCGCCTCGGATCGATCGGCCGACTCGACCCGGGCACCCCGGTGGGGCCGGGCACGATCGTGCTGACCGGGAGCTCGGGCAGCAGCGACCGGGTGGACGTCGAGATCGGCGCCCCTCTGGCCGGTCCGCGCATCGGCTCGCCCTCCGCGGGCCAGGTCGTCGTCGGCTCCCGCGTCGTGGTGACGGGTCTCGCGGCACCGGGTGCCGCCGTCGCCGTCGCCCTGGTCCCGCCCGGCGGCGTCGCGGGGGCGGAGGCGTCCGCCGCTGCGGCCGCGGCCCTGGCCGCCGCGGCCGATCGTGCCGAGGCCGGCGGCGACCCCGCGCCTCCCGAGCCGTTCGACACCGGTTCCGCGGTGACCGCCACGGCCGTCACCGCCGACTCCACGGGAGCCTGGCGCGTCGAGTTCACCGGCGTCCCCGAGGGCGACCACGTCGCGCTGGGGCTGGTGCAGGTGCTCCTCAGCGGGAGCGTCTCCGGGCAGGGCGAGCCCGTGGCCTTCAGCGTGAGGGCGGCTGCGGCCGAGGTGCCGGGTGCGCCCGCCGTGCCTGGTGGGCCGGGTGCGCCCGACTCGCCGGTGCCCGTGTCGCCGGCCGACCCGGCCGACCCGGCGGGCACGGCCGACGCGGCCGACGCGGCCGGGCACGGCGTCGACCTCGTCATCTGGTCCGCCGGCACCGGCGACTGGCACGTCGGCGAAGGCGCCGACCCGCGCACGGAGACCGCCCTCGCGGCCCGC
>NZ_JAXCWG010000016.1:0-58779 GCF_034045195.1 Frigoribacterium sp. CFBP9030 | reverse complement strand
GCTGTCGGCGACGCGGGCGACGGCGGCGCGGGCGGCGCGGGCGGTAGTGCGCGCGCGGTCGGCGGTGGCTCGGCCGACGCTGCCGGGCCGCTGCGCGACCGGGCGAACCTGCTGCTGATCGGCGGCGATCTGCGGCACCCGAGCGCCGACGAGCGCGAGCAGCTCGACCTCATCGACGGGATCATCCCCGCCGACCGGCACCGCGCCTCCGGCCTGCTGCTGCCCGGGCATCGCCCGAACGACACCGTCGCCCGCTGGGTCGCCGCCGCGCGCTTCGGGGTGCCCGGGCTCGCGGCCCCCCGCGGCGTCTACGTCTGCGGCAGCCTCAAAGAGGAGTTCGGCATCGCGCTGCTCGAGGCGATGGGCTCGGGTCTGCTCGTCGTCGCGCCCGAGGGCGGCGGGCCCTCGACCTACGTGCGCCAGGGAGACACCGGCTACCTCACCCGCACCTGGGACGTCGACGCGCTCCGCAGCGCGATGGGCCAGGCGCTCGAGGCCGCGGGCGACGAGACGACGGAGGCGCGGGCCGGCCGGTCACGCGATACCGTCGAGCGGTCGTTCACCATCCAGGCCATGGCCCGAGCACTGACCGGCGTGTACGAGACCGTGCACCACGAGGAGCTCGAACAACGCGAATGGAGCGTGAGCAGCCGATGACCCTGCTCGTCATCAGCCCCGACTACGCCTCGCACCTGCTGCCGCTGGCGACCCTGGCCACCGAATGGCGCGAGCGCGGCGAACGGGTGGTCGTGGCGACCGGGCCGGCCACCGCCTCCATCGTCGAGTCGTTCGGCTTCGAACGAGCGCACCTGCAGCTCGGTCGCGGCTCGAACCCGGGCGTCATCCGCGCGGAGGAGCAGGTCGCCGACGAGGACGCCTCGCTGCGCGGCTTCTTCGACGCGACCCGCGTCGGCATGATCGAGACCCTGTCGTACCAGGCTCGCGAGCGGCTCACCGACCTCATGTGGCAGCCCGTCGAGACCGCCCGCGCCGTGCTCGCGGTCGTCGAGTCGGTCGCGCCCGACCGCATCATCGTCGACCACCTCGCCTTCAGCGCCCGCCTCGCACTCGTCGCCGGGGGAGTGCCTTACGCCGACGTCGTGCTCGGGCACCCGACGGCGCTGCCCGTCGGCGACGAGGTCTACGGCTGCCCGCCGGAGTGGCCTGCGGCGTTCGCGGCGGAGGCCGGCGGTGCGGCCGGCGGTGCCGGCGCTGCGGGTGGTGCCGGTGCCGCGGGAGCCGCGGGTGCGGGTGTCGGCGCCGGTGCTGCGGGAGGCGCGGGTGGTGCAGGAGGCGCGGGTCGGGGCGACGACGGAACGGCCGGCATCGCGGGGCTGCGCGAGCTCTGCGAACGGGTCGACGCGTCGTTCACCGCCGAGTGGAACACCGCGCTCGCCGAGCTGGCCCCGCACCTGCCGCCGTCGACGAGCGCGTTCGGCGAGCACGGCGAGCTGCTGCTCTACAACTACCCGGGCGAGCTGGCCGACCCTGCGCGCGAGGAGCTCCTGCCGCCGCACGTCTGGCTCGGCTCGGCGGTGCGCACCGAGCCCGCCGACCCCGAGGTCGAGGCCTGGCTGGCCCAGGGCGCGGCGGTTCGGCGGGTTCCCGTCATCGGCGGCGGGTCAGCGCTGACCCGCCCCCGCCGACAGGAACCCGCCGCACCCGCCGAGCCCTTCGTGTACGTGAGCTTCGGGAGCTTCCTCTCGGTGCGCTCGGACGTGCTCGGGCGCGTGGCCGGTGCGCTCCGCACGCTCGGCGTCCGAGCGGCGATCGCACTGGGGTCGGGCGCCCGGGAGGACCTCGGCGAGATCCCGTCCGACTGGCTCGTACGGGAGTTCCTGCCGCAGGTCAGATTGCTCGGGGCGGCGTCCGCGGCCGTGACGCACGGGGGGAACAACAGCGTGACCGAGGCGATGACCGCCGGCGTGCCGCTCGTCGTGCTGCCCTTCTCGACCGACCAGTTCGCGGGGGCCGCCGCGCTCGAGCGGACCGGCTTCGGCGTCGCGCTGACGCCCAACACGGCCACCGAGAGCGAGCTGGTCGAGGCGCTGCGGCATGTGCTCGCCCTCCACGAGAACGCGCCCGACGCCGCGGCGCGCCTGGCCGCGCTCGCCTCGTCGCTGAACGAGGTGCCGGGGAGGGTGCGAGCCGCGACGGCGCTGACCGCGGGGCGCTGACGTGGCTGACCCGCGCCTCCTCGGCTCGGTGCGCTCGGTGCGCCGCGCACCTTGGTCGGAAGTGGCCCGTCAGTGGGCGCGGAGGGGCGTGTTCTGACCAGGGTGCGTTGCGCGGGCGGTGCGCTGGGCGCACCTTGGTCGGAAGTGGCCCTTCTGGGGGCGCGGAGGGGCGTCTTCTGACCAGGGTGCGCGGGGCGGGCGCTAGGCGGGGCGCGGCGCGGGGCGGGGCGCGCGGCGTCAGCCGAAGACGACCGCGCGCATCGCGTCGGGGCTGACGGCGGCCTCGCGGTACCGCTCCATCAGGGCGGCGTTCGCGTCGTACTGCGGGCCCTCGCGCACCTCCGCCTGGTGATGCAGCGCGAAGACCATGCCCTCGTGACGCCGCGGAGCCTCACCCAGCAGCGTGCTGTGCGCGAGATACCACGCGGCGTCCTCGAAGCCCCACCCTCGGAAGCGCTCGTCCTGCCCGCCATGACTCCGCCACGAGGAGGCGCGGGTCACGTACACCCCCGAGCACGCCCCTCGCACGAGCTCGAAGTCGCACTGCTCGAGGGGCGTCCCCGCAGCCGCCTGGGTGGTCCCCTCCCGACCGAGCCAGTGGTACTCGGTGTAGGGCAGGTGGACGCGGCCGCTGTCGCGGGCCGCGTCGATCGCGGCGAGGAGGGGCTCGCGCTGGGGCAGGGTGTCGGCGTCGCCGATGACGGCGATCTCGTCGTCGGCGAGGGCCGCGACGCCGAGGTTGCGGCACTGGGCCAGGTTGAAGACGGGGTCGGGGGAGTCGACGGTGCGGATCTCGGCGTCGGGCAGGGCCTCGGCGTACCAGTCGCGGACGACCTCGAAGGCCGCGATGCGGCTGGGCTGCGGACGCCAGGGGAGCACGACGGTGACCATCCGCCGAGCCTAGCGGCGCGGGTGTGGGCTGCTTCGCCGGTGCTGGCTCCGCCCTGCTTCGCCCTGCTTCGCTCTGCTCCGCCCTGCTCCGCCCCGCGAAGAACCGCGTTCGCGAAGATGAACCGCGATACAGCGCGGTTCTTCTTCGCGAACGCGGTTCATGGGCGGGAGTCGCCGCACGGCGCGAGCACCGCGGCAGGAGGCGCTGGCCGCGAAGCGCAGAGGAGGCGCGCTCCGCAGGAGCTCCGCAGCCGGCGTGGATACCCTGGCGGCGGCCGTCTCGTGCGGTCGACCGTCCGGAACGAGCCGGGCGCCGCCTCCGCGGTCCGCCCCTCGGCCTGCGGGTGCCCGTCGGCCGCCTCGGCCGCGACTCGCGGACCGACCCCGGGTCGGAGAGGCACCCGTGACCCCCGCATCGACCCCCTCCCCGGGCGCCGCCGCATCGGCTCACCCCGCCGCATCGGCTCACTCCGCCGCCGCTGATCGGGGCGCCAGCACCGGCGGCAGCACCCGCAGCACAAGCGTCACCGCCACCACCGCCCGCCCGCCGGTCCGCGTCGCGGTCCTGCTCGGCCTGCTGGCCGCCGCGATCTCCGCGGCCGGCTCGTGGATCCCGTCGTTCTGGGGCGACGAGGCCGCGAGCGTCATGTCGGCCCAGCGCCCCCTGCCGAGCCTGTTCCACATGGTCGGGCACATCGACGCCGTGCACGGTCTCTACTACCTGGGGCTGCACTTCTGGATCGACCTGTTCGGCGCCTCCCCCTTCTCGACCCGCCTGCCCTCGGCGCTCGCCGTCGGGGCGATGGTCGCCGGAGTCGTGCTCCTCGTCGACCGCCTCGGCACCCGTCGCCTCGCCGTGATCGCCGGCATCGTCGCGGCCGTGCTGCCCCGCGTCACCTCGATGGGCACCGAGTCCCGGTCGTACGCGATCGGGGCCGCCCTCGCGGTCTGGAGCACCTGGGCCCTCGTGCGGATCGTGACCGCCCGGCACCGCGCCTCCCGGGCTGACTGGGTCGTCTACGGCGTGCTCGCCGGCGCGGGGGTGGGCGTGTTCGTCTACTTCGGTCTGATCGTCGGGGTGCACGCGCTGCTGCTGCTCGCGCTGGCCCGCGACGCCCGCCCGGCCGCTGCCGCAGGAGGCGCGGCACGGCACCCCGAGGGAGGCACGGCGCGCCTGCGCGAGGTCGGCGACGTCGTGCGGGCCTGGGTCGCGACGGTCGTGGTCGCGCTGCTCGCGGTGTCGCCCATCGTCGTGTTCTCGGTGGCCCAGCGGGGGCAGGTGTCGTTCCTCGCGCGGCGCGACACGACCAGCCCGCGCGCCCTGCTCGTCGAGCTGTGGTTCGGCGACACCCGGTTCGCCGTCGTCGCCTGGGCGCTCGTCGCAGTCGCCGTCGTGGCGCTCGCCGCCGGGCTGCTGCACCGCGCCCGCGACGGCTGGTCGGCCGCCCTCTCGGTGACACCGCGCGGCGTCCTCACGGTGACGGCGCTCCTCCTGGCGTTCGTGCCGGCGGTGGCACTGCTCGCGCTGAACCTCGCCGTGCCCGCGTTCTCGGGCCGGTACCTGTCGTTCAGCGCTCCGGCCGTGGCGATCCTCGTCGCGATCGGCATCGACGTGCTCGCTTCGCGGCGGGCTGCCGTCGCGGCCCTCGGCGTAGCCGTGGTCGTCGGGCTCGCCGCACCCGTGTGGCTCGACCAGCGCGGACCGTACGCGAAGAACGCGACCGGCTGGCAGGACCTCAGCGCCCTGGTCGGCGAGCACGCCGTCGCCGGAGACGCGCTCGTCTTCGACGAGTCGCCCAAGCCGTCGATCGAGCCGCGTCTCGCACTGCACACCTACCCCGACGGGTTCGAGGGGCTGCGCGACGTGACGCTGAAGACGCCGTTCGTCGACGCCGACGGCTGGCGCGACGACGTGCTGACGGTGCCCGAGGCGGCCGCGGCCGGTCGGTTCGACGACGCTCCGCGGGTCTGGTTCGTCGAGTACGTCGCGGCCGACGGCAGCACGTCGCCGAAGTCGGGACTGCGCGAGCTGCTGGGCGACGGCTACGCCGAGGTCGGCAGCTGGAGCACGCACCGCGCCCGCCTCGTCGAGCTCGAGCGCTAGCGCCGCGCGCCGCTGCCTGCCGCGCGTCCCGCGCGCCGGCGCGGGACCCCGTCCCCGGCGCCACACCCCGTTCTCGGCGTGACACCCGCATTCATCGGGGTGTATCGCCGAAAACCGGGTGTAGCGATGAGCCGGCTGGCCGGCGCGGTCGGCCGGCGCCGCGCCTCCCGCCGACCCGCGCCTCCTGCAGTCCGGTGCGGCCCGCGCTACCGCGTCAGCGCGGTCAGCTCGGCCCGGGTGCGGGCGCCGGCCTTCCGCAGCAGGTTCGAGACGTGGAACTTCACGGTGTTCTCGCTGATCCCGAGCGAGTCGGCGATCGCCCGGTTGCGCGCCCCCGACGCCACGAGCCGCAGCACCTCGCGTTCGCGCCCGCTCAGCGCCACGGTCTCGTCGAGCGTCCCGCTCTCGGCCGGCGGGTCGAGGGGCAGCGAGACGGCGACGTCCGACCCCCACCCCGGCGTCGAGGCGACCGAGAGCGAGCCGTCGAGCGCCGTGACCCGCTCGGCGATGGGCCGCAGCGAGTCGTCGCGCACGGTGAGGGCGCCGGCCCCGTCGTCGCGGATGCTCATCAGCAGGTTGAGCCCGTCGCAGTCCCACTGGATCCGCACGCGCCGCGCGTCTCCGGTGTCGACGAGGGCGAGCACGGCGCTCCGCACGATGGCGCGGGCGGCGTGGGCGACCTCGCCGGGCAGCGCGCGCCCCGTCGCCGGAGGCTCGACGAACTGCACGTCGAGGTCGCCGAAGCGGACGAGTGGTCGCAGATCGCTCCGGAGGCGCGCGAAGGCCCCGACGACCGGCTCGAGCAGCAGGGACCGCTGGTGATCGGTCTCGGTGCGGATCTCGACCATGGCCGAGGCGGCGATGTCGATGGCCATGGTGCGGGCGGCGCGGTCGTCGAGGCGCGACGACCGGAGCGTCGCGAGCAGCGACTCGAGGGTGAGGGCCTGCCGGTCGACCAGCTCGGCGACCGACCGGGCGTGCTCGACGACGAGCGACCGGCTCGCGGGCGACGGCAGGTCGACGAGGGGCTGGGCTGTGTCGGCTGCGGCGGTGTCGGCTGCTGCGGCGGCTGTGTCGGGCATGGCCTCAACCTATCCTCCACAACCCGACCTACCCGAACGGATAGTCACACCCCGTCGGATGCACGGCGCATCAGGAGGTGCGGGCGAGGAGGGTGGTACCCATGCCTCCCGCAGACACCAGCGACACCGCCGCACCCGCACCCGCCGACGCGCTCGACCTCGTGCGCGCCGAGGTCGACCAGGCCCTCCGCGCCGTGGTCGAGACGAGCCCCGACGGTCTCGAAGCCGTCGCGGGGCTGCTCGCCGACGCCGACCGCGTCTTCGTGCACGGCGCCGGTCGATCGGGTCTGGCCCTCCGTATGACGGCCATGCGCCTCATGCACTTCGGGCTGACCGTGCACGTCGTCGGCGACGTCACCACCCCCGCGATCCGCGAGGGCGACGTGCTGCTGACGGCGAGCGGCTCGGGCACGACGGGCGGCATCGTCCGTGCGGCGGAGGCGGCGACCGAGGCCGGCGCCCGTGTCGCCGCGGTGACCACCGCCTCCTCGTCGCCCCTGGCCGAGCTGGCGACCGCCGTCGTCATCGTCCCCGCGGCCGAGAAGCTCGACCGCTCGGGCGACGCGTCGGCGCAGTACGCGGGCGGCCTGTTCGAGCAGGTCGTCGTGCTGGTCGGCGACGCGATCTTCCACTCGCTGTGGAAGCGCTCGGGCATCGACGCCGACGACCTCTGGCCGCGGCACGCCAACCTCGAGTAGTCGCACCGCGCCTCCTCGGATCCCGTTCCACCCCACCTCATAGAAGGAGCACCACATGAAGCTGCAGTTCGCCATGGACACCCTGACCACCGAGGCCGCTCTCGAGCTCGCCGCCGCCGCCGCACCGAGCGTCGACATCATCGAGCTGGGCACGCCGCTGATCAAGGCCGAGGGCTTCCGCGCCATCACCGCCATCAAAGAGGCGCACCCCGACAAGATCGTGTTCGCCGACCTCAAGACGATGGACGCCGGCGAGCTCGAGGCGGGCGAGGCCTTCAAGGCCGGCGCCGACCTGGTGACCGTGCTCGGCGTGGCCGGCGACAGCACCATCGCCGGTGCCGTCAAGGCCGCAAAGGCCCACGGCAAGGGCATCGTCGTCGACCTGATCGGCGTCAGCGACAAGGCCGCCCGCGCGAAGGAGGTCGTCGAGCTCGGCGCCGAGTTCGTCGAGATGCACGCCGGTCTCGACGAGCAGGCCGAAGAGGGCTTCACATTCGAGAAGCTGCTCGAGGCCGGCAAGGCCTCGGGCGTGCCGTTCTCCGTCGCCGGCGGCGTCAAGGCGTCGTCGGTCGGCTCGGTCCGTGACGCCGGTGCGCAGGTCGCCGTCGCCGGTGCCGCGATCTACGGTGCGGACGACGTCGCCGCGGCCGCTGCGGAGATCCGCGCCGCCATCTGATCCACCGCACCACGTCGAACCCCCGCGTGAGCATCGCACCCTGTCACGTCGGGGTTCGATGCTCATGCGGGGGTTCCGCGTCGAGGCGACGAGCGTGCGCAGGGCTCGCCGAGAGGCACGGCCGTCGTCAGCGCCATTGCTGCCGGCGGCCGCACCTCTCGGCTCGCCGGGGTCGAAACTAGCGCGGACCTGAGCCGTAGTCGAGTCCGTGCGGGGTGGTCGCAGTGTGATCGTGATGAGCGAGTCGATCACCCCCGAGCCCACCTCCGCGCCCTCGCCCGGTGCCGCCCCTTCGCCCGGTGCCGCCCCTTCGCCCGGCATCTACCGGCACTTCAAGGGCGCGCTCTACGAGGTCGTCGGCACCGGGCGGCACAGCGAGACCGAAGAGCAGCTCGTCTTCTACCGGAAGCTCTACGACGACTACTCGTTCTGGGTGCGCCCGCTCGACGACTTCGTCGCGAACGTGCGGCGAGACGGGTACGACGGGCCGCGGTTCGTGCGCGAGCACTGATCCGGTCGGCGGTGCCCGGTCGGCGGCGCCCTGGTCGGCACGGACCTGGTCGGCACGGCCCCGGTCGGCACTGACCTGCTCGGCGGTGCCCCGTCGTGCCTCACCGCGCCTCCTGTCTCCTTCCACCGCGCCTCCCGCATCCCTCTGCAGGATGATTCTGTGCGGATGATCAGGAACCTTCTGCATACTTGCCGCTTCGCCCGAGCGCACGCCCGTCCGCACGGGAGCGTGGGCGGACGACTCGAGGCTCAGCCGCCTCGACGGAATCCACCGCCGATCCCCGGTGTCGACGACGTGTCCAGTCCGTCGTCAGAACCGGGGTGCGCATTCCTCGCGAGCACCGAGGAGGCGCGGGTCGGCCGAGCACTAGGACCTCATGCCCCTCGAGACACCCGGCACCACCCCCGCCCCGCCCACCCCTGAGACCGCCGCCACCGCCGTGCCCCCCACCCGCCGGGCCCTGGCCACCGCGCGTCGCCGGGCCGCCCGCCGCAAGCTGGTCGCCATCGGCTCGATCGCCGCCGTCGCCCTCGTCGGCGGCACCGGCTTCGCCGTGTACACGACGTCCGGGCCCGCGACCGGCGTGACCGCCGCCTCCCACGCGGCCGACGTCGAGGAGCAGGAGGCCGCGATCGCCGAGTCGCTCAGCCACGCGAAGGCGAAGTCGACGATCTCGATCGCGAACCAGGTCGTCGCCGCGTCCGCCGGCAAGGTCGACACGAGCGCGCTCGAGACCTCGCTGGCCGCACTCGACGACTACCGGTCGCTCGACGCCGACGCGGTCGACGACCGGGTCGCTGAGGCCGCGAGCACGGCGCAGACCGTGCAGGCAGCCGCCGCCGAGGTCGACAAGCAGGCCAAGGCCGCCGCCGAGAAGAAGGCCGCCGAGGAGAAGGCCGCCGCCGAGGCGAAGGCCGCAGCGGACGCCAAGGCCGCTGCCGAGGAGAAGGCGGCCGCCGAGGCCGCTGCCGCCGCTGCCGCCGCCGCGTCGCTGGCCGAGGGCAACTCCGTCGCCGGGGCCAAGGCCACCGCGCAGCGACTCGCCGCGTCCGACTACGGCTGGGGCGCCGACCAGAACTCGTGCCTCGTCTCGCTCTGGACGAAGGAGTCCGGCTGGAACTACAAGGCCTACAACGCCAACGGCGGTGCGACGGGCATCCCGCAGGCGCTGCCCGGCAGCAAGATGGCGTCGGCCGGCTCGGACTGGGCCACGAACGCGACCACCCAGGTCGTGTGGGGGCTCGACTACATCGACCGCGCGTACGGCAGCCCGTGCGCCGCGTGGTCGCACAGCCAGGCGGTCAACTGGTACTGAGCCGCGCTGCGCGCTCGCGAGACGCCCTTCCCCGTGCGGGGGAGGGCGTCTCTCGTCGCCTGCCCCCCTCGGTTCCGCGCTCGATGGGTCAAGACACGCCGCGCCTCCTCGGGGGCCCGCGGCGTGTCGTGACTCCTCGACGGCGGGGCGGTGCGCGGCGGGGCGGGGCGGCGCGCTGCGGGCGGTGCGCCGAGTGGTAACACGCGCGACACGCGGCAGGGGCCAGCGGCTGCCAGGATCGAGGCATGAGACGCCACGCCTCCGCCCTGCTCGAGTTCGACGTCGCCGCGCCCGCCGAGTTCGTGCTGTCGGTCGCCGTGTCGCGCCTGTACGACGGGGTGGTCGACGAGTCGCTGGCGGTGACGCAGAACGGCGAGCCGATCGAGGTGCGCGAGATCGACGACCGGCACGGCACGCGACTGCACCTGTGCGAGGTCGAGGCCGGGCGGGTGACCGTCGACTACCGGGCCGTCGTCGAGGGCCGTCTCGCGCCTCCTGAACTCGACGAGATCGATCTCGTGCGATACCGCCGGCCGAGCCGGTACTGCGAGTCGGACACGCTGTTCCCGACGGCGGGGGCCGAGTTCGCCGGGCTGGACGGTCGCGATCTGCTCGCGGCGGTCAGCTCGTGGGTGGGCTCGCACCTGGCGTACGTGCCCGGGGCCAGCGCGCCGACCGACGGCGCCGTGCAGACGCTGCTCGACCGTCGGGGGGTCTGCCGCGACTACGCGCACCTCGTCGTCGCACTGCTGCGGGCGCTCGATGTGCCGGCGCGGCTCGTGTCGGTCTACGCGCCGGGGCTGTCGCCGATGGACTTCCACGCCGTCGCCGAGGCGTGGGTCGACGGGCGGTGGCACGTGGTCGACGCGACGGCGCTGGCCCCGCGGCAGTCGCTGGTGCGGATCGCGACCGGGCGCGACGCGTCCGACACGGCGTTCCTGTCGAGCCGAGGAGGCGCGGTGACGGTCGCGAGCATGCGCGTCACCGCCGTCGTCGACGAGCTCCCGACCGACGACGTCGCGCAGTTCGTCAGCCTCGGCTGAGCCTGCGGCGCACGGGCCGAGACCCCAGCTCCTCGCCGAGACCCCTCTGCGCGCACTGGGGTCTCAGCGACTCGCTGGGGTCTCGCGCGGCTGCCCTCAGTCGGTGAGAGTCGGCCAGAGCGGACGGGCTCTCGCCGCCTCGATCGCGAAGTCGACGGCGTCCAGGGTGTGCCGCGCTTCGGCGACGTCGAACTCGGGCCAGCTCACGACGAGATCGAGCGCGCCGGCGGATGGCAGCGGCCAGAGCCACAGCGAGGCCGACGTGGTGAAGAGCTCGTCGTCGCCCGTGCCGCCGTGTTCGTTCAGGGTCAGGAGGGGCGGGTCGGGAACCACGGCATCGTCACCGAAGTGATGGTGGCCGTGACCGACCTCGGTCAGGGCCTTCGTCCCGTCGGCGAGAGCGACGCCGAACCGGATGCCTCGAGCCGGGTCGGCTCTGCCCGGCCGCCAGCGTCCGCCTTCGAAGCGGTCGGACAGGTCAGCCCACTCGCGAGGTGTCTGGCCCCGGCTGCGGAGCGACCAGTCGACGTCCAGCGCGACGCCCGTCGGGTACACGGCGAGGCCTCTGATCGTGATGGCGACATCGTCGGTCGAGGCGAGCAGCGCCGACACCCCGATGCGCGAAGGAAGCCAGCCGGTAGGAGGCGCGGCCCACTCGGGAGCCCGGTACGACTCCGACGGGACCTCGTCGTCGTCGGACGGCACGACCGCGGGAAAGAACGTCATGCCTCACCGTAGTCACGCAGGTGTCCGCGCGAACCGCCGACCAGCCGCCGACCAGCCGCCGAGACCCCAGCAGTTCGCCGAGACCCCAGTTCGCGCTCCGGGGTCTCGGCGACGTGCTGGGGTCTCGTTCGAGGCCACGAAGGCGCCGGGCGAGAAGGCTGGCGGAGAGGACCGGCCGATCGTCACTTGGTCTCATTCGGGTGGTTCGTGAACCGGATCTCGTACTCGATCTTCTTCGGAGGTCGTGGAACCAGGTCGCCCCTCTTGCGGCCCGCCAAACCTAGGGCCGCTCGACGGAGTGGACGACCCCGTCGTCGAACCACTGGAGATCTTCGCGGCCGAGCCCTGCCGCCACAGCCGTGGCCGTCTCCTTCCAGGCGGTCAACTCGACGGTGACGAGATGAGACTGGTCGGTCGAGAACGAGGCGCGCGCGGCGTCGATGAGATCGCGCGCGCATGTCTCGCGGTCGGCGGGTGACAGTGCGAGCATCCACGGGAAGGATCGCGACATCCGCTCACTCAGGGAGCCTTCCGTGTCGAGCGTGGCCGTGATCAACTGCGCCGCGATGTCGAGGAGCCGCGTTCGCCCGACGGCCTCGCGCTGCGACATCAGCACGAGCGCCTCACCATCGCGACGCGTCACCGTCACAGGGTGATCCTCCGCTTCGGCGAAGACCTCCGCCGAGTGCTTGCTCAGGTCTGAGGAACGACGGGTGCGCGAGAGGCTGTAGATCGTCTGGCTCATCTCTCGAGAGTATTCCGAACACGTTCGGAAGTCCAGAGGGGCCGGATGATGATCAGGGCGTGACGGCCTCGTCGCTCTCCAACCGCTTCCCCACGCTGACCGCCTCGTAGGTCGCGTAGCCGAGGCTCTCGTAGAACGCGATGACGTCGGTGTTGTCGGGTCGCACCTGCAGCTGCACCTTGGGGCAGCCGAGCGCAGCCAGCATCGCCTCGGCCTCGCCGACAAGCGCCTTCCCGAGCCCCGTGCCCCGCTGGGATGCGGCGACGGCGAGGTAGTGGATCCACCCCCGGTGCCCGTCGTAACCGACCATGGCGGTGCCGACGACCGAGTCGGCATCGTCGGCGACGAGGAACATCTCGGGCTGGGTCGTCGTCTTGCGCTGGATGTCCCGGTGCGGGTCGTTCCACGGCCTGACGAGCCGCGCCTCCTGCCAGAGTGCGACCACGGCCTCGGTGTCCGCCTCGGCGAACGCTCGGATCTGAACCATGCCGAGAGCCTGACACGAGGAGGCGCGACTCCCGACCGCGAGTCGCTCACGACGCCCCCGATCGGCCTCTATCGCGGGGCGTGCGCGGGCAGCGGCACCGCGTACTTGAACCCGACGTGCGAGTCGACGAAGCCGAGGCGCGTGTAGAAGCGGTGCGCGTCGGTGCGGGCGGAGTCCGAGGTGAGCTGCACGAGGGGTGTGGAGAGTTCGATGGCCGCCTGCTCGGTCACCCAGCGCATCATCGCGCCTCCGATGCCCGACGACCGCTGCGTGCTGGCGACGCGGACCGCCTCGACCAGCAGCCGCGAGCTGCCGCGGCGTGCCATGCCGGGGATGACCGTCAGCTGCAGCGTGCCCACGACGACGCCGGCGGCGTCCACCGCCACGACGAGCTCGTTGCTCGGGTCGTCGACGATCCGATCGAGCGCGGACGCGTAGGCCTCCCGGTCTCCGTCGCTCGCGACGTCACCGCGCCCGGCGCTGATCGGATCGTCCGACAGCAGCCGCATGATCGCTTCGAGGTCGTCGCGGGTCGCCCGTCTCACGAGCACGCTCGCGTCGCGGGCACGGACGGACACGGGCAGCTCGAGTCGTGCGATCACCGCTCGTCCTCGGTGAGGGCGGCGGCGTAGGCCTTGACCGAGCGGTGGTAGCGGGGGAGGGTCGGTTCGACGGCTTCGATCGCCACGCGGAGTGCTTCGTCGGGGCGGCCGGCGCTGTGCAGCGCGAGGGCGAGGAAGACCTTGGGGGCCGCTCCGGTGGCCGGGTGCTCGGGTGCGTCCCGGAGCATCGCGATGGCCTCATCGGTGCGGCCGATGTTGCGGAGGGTCGACGCGTGCTGCACGACCATCCGGGCGGCCCGGTCGGGGTCGACGGCGTCGAGCCCGGCTGCGGTGGCGGCGGCGTAGTGCACGTCGGCCTCGACCTCGTGCCCGCCGGTGTCGAAGGCGCCCCCGAGCTCGAACTCGCCCAGGGCGGGGTGCGGTGCCTCGTCGGCGAGGGCGCGCATGCGATCGATCCGCTGCTGGTCGTCGATCGTCTCGTCAGCCCACAGCGCGGCCACTCGGTCTTCCCACATTTCGTCGCTCATGCCACCACGCTATTGCGATCCGGTGGCCGGGTGGGGAGCTCGGCGCCTCATTCTCCTAGGCTTCGGGCATGACAGGGGACGTCGAGAGGTCGTACTCACAGCGTGCCGCCGAGTACATCGAGCAGCTGGGGTCGATGTCGGCGGCGCATCCGTCCGATGTGCAGCTCGTGACGACGTGGGCCGAGGGGGTCGACGGCCCGGTGCTCGACGCGGGGTGCGGGCCCGGTCAGTGGACGGCTCATCTGGCGGGCCGCGGCGTCGCTGCCCGCGGTGTCGATGCGGTCGGGGCCTTCGTCGACCATGCACGCGCCTCCTACCCTTCTGTGCCCTTCGCGATCGGGAGCATCGACGCCCTGACCGACCCGGCGGACAGCTACGGGGGAGTGCTGGCGTGGTACTCGCTCATCCACCACGAGCCGGCGGCCCTCGGCGGTGCGCTCGACGAGTTCGCGCGGGTGCTGCGGCCCGGCGGCCGGCTCCTGGTGGGGTTCTTCGTCGGCGACGAGGTGGAGGCGTTCGACCATGCCGTCGTCACCGCGTACCGGTGGTCGGTCGACGCGCTGACCGCCGAGCTCGAGGAGGCGCGGTTCGACGTGGTCGAGACGCATACGCGGACAGGTGGTCGGCCGGGGCGTGGGCATGGGCCGGGGCCGCGGCCGCGCCCGCATGGGGCGATCCTCGCGGAGCTGCGTCGGCACCCGTGAGCGGCCGGGGCCGGTGACCGCGCCGAATCGGGTCCTCGCGGGGGATGCGGGGCGCGCCTCCTGCTGATGGACTGTCGTCATGTCGCCGACCGCAGCATCCCGTCTCCGCATGGTGCTTCTGACGCTCGGGTCTGTCGGCGCGATCGTGACCGCGGGCGGGCCCGTCTGGCTGGCCGCCGACGTCCTGGCGGAGTCACGCGGATTCCGACCGGACGGCATCGGGCTGATCCTGCCCGGGGTCGTCGCCACGGCACTCGTCATCGCGATGTCGGCGGTCGCCTGCGTGGTCGTCTTCGCGAGCGGCGGGTCCTCTCCGACCACTCGGGCGAGGTGCAGCGCGGCCCTAGCGGTGATGCCGGTGCTGCTCACCGGGGGCATCGCGGTGTGGTGCGCTCGATACCTGTCGTCGAGCACGACCTTCGGGGCGGAGACCGTCTGGATCGGCGTGGCGGCCGCATCCGTCATCGCGTTCGCCCTCGCGTGCGCCGCCCTGCTCGGAGCGTCGCTCGTCCGTGGCGACGTGAGCCGGTGCGTGCTGCTCATCATCGCTCTCGGCTGCCTGATCGCCGGCGCCGTCCTCCAGCCCGCGTTCCTCTCGGGCGCCATTCTCGCGAGCGCGCTCGCGGTGTGCTCGGGTGCGTTCGGCGCGGACGCGCGGGCGGACCGAGTGCGGCGGGTTCCTGTCATCGGGGGCGGGTCAGCGCTGACCCGCCCCCGATGACAGGAACCCGCCGCAGCCGTCGCGCCTCCTCAGTCCTCCTGCGCCTCCGGCAGCGCCTGCCCTGCGAACGGCTCGGCGCGGCGCTCGAACTCGGCACGGCGCGCCTCGGGCAGCAGCCCGTTCGCCCCGTACGACAGCGTGATCGACTCGGGCTCCCACCCCGCATCCGCCACGTCGTCGAAACGAGCCGCGAACGTGCCCTCGGCGTCGTCCTTCGAGAGGTCCTGGAAGGTGAACGAGAGCCACTGACCCGTCGGCCCCTCGAGACCACCCGACACGATCACCTGCTCGGCCAGCGTCGTCCCGCCGGTCTGCGCCAGGCGGTCGGCGGCGGGCTGCGGCCAGCGCTCGTCGTCGAACCAGGGCTCGGACCAGCCGTGCCGGGCGGCGACCTCGCCGATGATCGCGACCGCCGCCTCCTTCTCGGCCCACGACCGCGGCACCGACGAGGTCTGCTCGGTCGGCAGGTTCACGACCTCGAGCAGCGACGGCCCGCCCCATCCGTTGTCGGTCGGGAATGCCACGTCGTCGTCGGACAGACCTGCAGGAGGCGCGACCCACCTCACCGAGAACCGCTCCGTCAGCGCCGCCTCCATCTCGTCGACCATCGCCTCGCCCTCCGCGACGCCCTCCTCGAGAGAGGGGCCGGCCAGCACCTCGTCGACGGGCAGACCGAACCGGCCGGGGTGCTCGCTCCAGTCGAGCTCGGTCTCACGCCCCTGAGCGTCGACGACCGTCGTGACGACCGGATCGGGCACGAGCAGCCAGGCCAGCGCGCCGATGCCGAGAGCGGGCACGGCCAGAGCCAGGCCGACGACCAGGGCGACCGTGCGGCGGCGGCTCGACCCGCGCCTCCTGCCGTCCGTCGCGGCGGCGGGGTCGGCGGCGGCGTGGTCGGTCGTGTCGGAGGGCATGGGCCGAGTCTCGGGCAGCACGGCGGCGGCCCGCATCCCTCGCGAGGACCATCCCGCCAAGCGGGAGGCGCGGGCCGGGTTCGGCGGGAGGCGCGGGCCGGGTTCGGCGGGTTCCCGTCCTCCGCGGCGGGTCAGCGCTGACCCGCCCCCGATGACGGGAACCCGCCGCAGCCCCCGACCCATGCCCCCCCGGACCCAGGCCCCCAGGAGGCGCGGGGTCCAGAGTCGAGGGATGGCACACATCCTCGTCACCGGCTCGACCGACGGCCTCGGCCGCGGCGCCGCCGAAGCCCTGCTCGAGCAGGGGCACCACGTCGTCGTCCACGCGCGCAGCGACTCCCGCGGGGAGGTGCTGCAGCCGCTCGTCGACCGCGGCGCCCGACTCGTCGTCGCCGACCTCGGCGACCGAGACGCGGTCACGGCGCTCGCCGACGAGCTGAACGCCCTCGACTCCCCGCTCGACGCGGTCATCCACAACGCCGGGCTCATCAGGGGCGAGGCGATGATGCCGGTCAACGTCGTCGCGCCCTACCTGCTCACCGCCCTGCTGACGGCGCCGACCCGGCACGTGTACCTCAGCAGCGGCATGCACAAGAGCGGCAGCGCGTCGGTGCTCGACACCGTCGACTGGGCGGGGTCGCGCGAGACGGGGTCGTACTCCGACAGCAAGCTGTTCGTGACGGCGTTCTCGGCGGCTGTCGCGCGCCTCCTGCCCGATCTGCGCAGCAACGCGGTCGACCCGGGCTGGGTGGCCACGAAGATGGGAGGCGCGGGGGCGCCCGACGACTTCGAGCTCGGTCACCGCACGCAGCGGCTGCTGGCCCTGGGCGAGCTGGGCGAGGTCAGCGGGGCGTACTGGTTCCACGACGAGCAGCAGCGGCCGCACGAGTCGGTCGGCGACGAGGGCTTCCAGGACGCGGTGCTCGCGGCGCTCGAGCGCGAGACGGGCGTGGTGCTGCCGCGCGGGTGAGCGCTGGGGGTTCGTGCATTCGTGTGCGTGTGCGTGTGCGTGCGTGCGTGCGTGGCGGGTTCGGCGGGTTCCCGTCATCGGCGGCGGGTCAGCGCTGACCCGCCCCGAGTGACACGAACCCGCCGCACCCACCGCGCGTGGGCTGGGCCCGTCGTGCGTGGGGCGGACCCGGCGCACGTGGCGGGAACCCGTGCTCCCGAGGTCCGAGACCCTGGCCCAGGAGGTGCCATGGTGCCACAGCTATTACGCATCGTCGCGTAATAGCTCGCGAGCGTCGGCCCGGCCCGGCCCGGCCCGCCCGGCCCGCCTCGCCCCGCCCCGGCTCCGTTTGCAGTCATGACTCGACGAGAGGGTGCGACCCTGGTGGCATGGATTCGAGAAGAGTCGTGGTCGACCCTGTCACGCAGGTCGAGCTCCTGGTGCCCGAGGGCATCTCGTCGTGGCGGGCCATCGAGCGTGCCCGCAAGGCTCGCGACGGAGAGCTGCGCAGCATCCGTCTGTTCGTCGACTGGGGTCACGCCTATCCGCTCTGGGAGAGCGGCACGGACAAATACGGGATGGAGCCCGACGACTACGGCCTCTCCGCTGAACTCGCCGCCCGACTACTCGCGTGGACCGACACCTTCTTCGACCATCTCGTGCCCGAGACGGGCTGGGACACGCTGGAGCGGGAGCAGGTGTGGCACGCCGAGGGCGAGACCCTGGCGGACCTCCTCGAGCTCGAGGTCTACGACATCGCGGAGGTGCAGCGCGAATTCCGCCCCGCCGGATGGTCTGCCGCGTGAAGCATCGACACCCCGTAAGCGGGGTGCCTGTTCCCACCTCAGCCGCGTAGCGTGATCTGCAGCGGCCGGGCTGCAGGTGTCGGATAGTTCGAGCGGCGGAGGACGAGGAGGCGCGGTGGGCGAGACGACGATGGATCGTTCCGAAGCGCGGGAGCGTCTCCGGCTCGCGGCGCTGGACGACCTGGGGATCATGGGCACCGGTGCGGAGGAGCGCTTCGACCGGATCACGCGCATGGCCAAGCAGCTCTTCGGGGTGCCGATCGCCGAGATCAACTTCATCGACCAGGACCACCAGTTCACGAAGTCCCCGCAGTCACCGGGCGCGGCGCCGTTCGGACCGCGGGCGGACTCGTTCTGCGATGTCGTCGTGCAGCAGCCCGACATCCTCGTCGTCCCCGATGCCCTTGAGGATGCGCGGTTCGCTCACCGAGGGTCCGTCACGGGCGACCCCCACATCCGCTTCTACGCAGGTCGACCCCTGAGCGTGGCCGACGGCGCCCAGGTCGGGACGATCTGCCTCGTCGACACGGCCGCACGCGACCTCACCCTCGAGGATCAGGATCTCCTCGACGAGCTCGGCGCCTGGGTCGAACGCGAGCTGCGCCAGGTGCACGCCGCCGATCACGCCCGTCGCACCCAGCAGCAGATGCTCCCCGAGCCGTTCACGCACGAAGACGGGTTCACGGTCGCCGGCTTCACGCGGCCGTACTCCGAGGTCGCAGGCGACTTCTTCACCTCCGTCTCGTCGCGCGAGCGGATCGACGTCACCCTCACCGACGTGATGGGCAAGGGCTACTCCGCCGCCCTCATCGCCGCGACGGTGCGAGCCGCATTCCAGGCTCGACCCGGCTGGGAGCCCGCAGCCGCCGTCTCCGCGGTCAACGAGCAGGTGCTTGCCGACCTCTCGGCGACGGGGACCTTCGCCACCCTCTTCCATGCGGCCCTCGACACTCGAACCGGCCTGCTCCGATACGCCGACGCGGGACACGGCCTGTCGGTCGTCATCCGCACCGACGGGACCTCGGAGCGGTTGGCCTCGACGGACCTCCCGATCGGGATCGCCCAGGGCGGCGGTTGGACGGCCCACGAGACCACTCTGAACCCCGGCGACGTCCTGTTCACCTGCTCGGACGGCGCACTCGACCTGTACGACGGCACGCTGGGCGCCCTCGACGAGCTCGCGGCCCTCGTCCGACGATCCGCCGACGACGCGAGCCTGTTCGCAGCGCTGTCGGATGCCATCGGAGCCCTCCGTCCCGAGGACGACGTCACCGTGCTGGTCGCCCGTCGTCACGAGAAGAAAGCGATGCGACCGTGATCACCTCCCTGACCTACCTGAGCACGGCGTCGACGCCGTTCGATGCGACGCGGATCGCGGCCCTGCTGCTGCAGAGCCGCGAGAACAACGAGCGCCACGGCCTCACCGGGATGCTCCTCTACAAGAAGGGCCGCTTCATGCAGGTCCTCGAAGGCGCCGACTCGGATGTCCGCGAGAGATACGCGGTGATCTCCGCCGATCCCCGCCACACGGATCTCAAGACGCTGCTCGACGAGTCCATCGAGCAGCGGAGGTTCCCGCAGTGGTCGATGGGCCTCCCCGACCCCGTCGACGCCGACCTGCGCACGGCCCCCGGCTACGAGTCCCTCTTCGAGACACCCGTCGGGCGCTTCGGGATCCGTGAGGACTCCTCCCGTGCCCAGCTCCTCCTCGAATGGTTCCGCCGCAAGGCGTAGCCCGTGGCCGGGCAGTCGCCTCAGGGATTCGCGGCGACCCGTCCCGGAGAAGTGCCCGCGACGAGAGACCGGCGCGAGTCACGGTCGGTGCCAGTGACGCGGCCGTGCGATGTCCTGAGGGAGCGCCGTTCGGGCGTCGCCCCGGGCCGCAGCGATCTGCGACTGCGTGACGAAGAGCGCCGCGGACAGGTCCGCGCCTTCGAGCCGCGCATCGCGGAGGTCGGCTCCGAGGAGGTCCACGTGTGAGAGATCCATGCCGCGGAGGTCGGCGGCGATGAGACACGCCCCGCGCAGATTCGCACCGCCGAGCGTCATGGCTCGCAGGTCCGCCCCCGCATGATCCGACCCGGCCATGAAGTCCGAGGCCCCACCCTCGTCCTCGTTCTGGTATCCGCCTCGCACCTCTGCGCTCACGTCGATGAGAACCTGTCGAACCTGTTCATGGAGTTCTGACACATCGGTGGCCAGTACCGACTCCGCATCAGCAGC
The DNA here is from genome assembly GCF_034045195.1 of Frigoribacterium sp. CFBP9030. Classification (NCBI taxonomy): domain Bacteria; kingdom Bacillati; phylum Actinomycetota; class Actinomycetes; order Micrococcales; family Microbacteriaceae; genus Frigoribacterium; species Frigoribacterium sp. CFBP9030. The sequence continues at coordinate 38,917 of NZ_JAXCWG010000016.1, read as the reverse complement.
GAGGGAGGCGGCGATCCTGTCACGGAGGTCGTCTGCGGGCGCTGCGGAATCAGGCGACATCGCTCTCGCGCTGGCCTCGGTGAGGTGCCACAGCATCTCGTGCAGTTGACGGGCCAGCGCGAAAGCAGCGAACATCTCGGGCGCCGTCGCTGGGCTCTCTCGCCAACTCACGTCGTCGAACAACTGCTGGGATACGAACTGACCGGCGCCGAAACAATCGAAGACCGTGCAGCCGCGGAAGCCTCGCTGGGGAAGCGAATCGTGGATGGTGCACGCGAAGTCGTCGGACAGGTTTCTACAAGCGGTCCCCGCTGGCTTGTCGATCGCGAAGTCAGCGGAGCGTTGAAAGCCGAACGCCGTGCAGCAGAGTGCGAAGCAGTCGCCGCAGTTCGCTCGGAGATCTGCGCGGCTGTGAGATGAGGGGTCGGGAAGGTCGATGGACGCCATGAGGAGAAGCTCTCTGGAAAGTGAATTTCGATAGGGGGCGAGGAGGGGGGAACTCCCGGAGGAATTCCCGATCCGGGCGCACGAAATCACCGCCCTCGTCGAGGAGAGCGAACCGGTGCTGCTGATGAGCCTCGGCGTCACAGAGAGAATGAGGATGTCACTGCCGCCAGGCTAGCGGGCGGCGGGAGTGCGAGCCCGGTGGCGCTGCGCCCAGTCCCTTCCGGCGGCATCAGATCTGGCTGTGGTCGCCCAATATGCCGGTGAATGCGTACAGCACGATGGCGACCGAGACCATCAGCATGAAGAGGCCGACGACGATCATCAGCCCGGGGGATTGGGTCTGCGCACCGACGTATGCCCCCCGCTCCTTTCGGAACAGTCGAGCCATGTCCGAGATGTGCTGATGGAACACGATGAAGCAGACACCGAAGATCGCGAAGGCAGGGGAGAAGAAGAGCGCAGCGACTTGGATCCCGGTCATCATCAGAATGTATCGGTGAAGCGCCGGCGGTTCCGCCTTCTCAAGGGCACCCGTCGGGATTGGCGCGCCCTGTCGCACGGCACACGACGACGCGGCGTCCAGGGCCCGTGGGCCCCGGACACCGCGTCGTCGGTCGGTCAGCGCGCGGTCACGCCTCGCGGCCGGCGGGCATCTGGGTCTTGCGGGGGTCGGTCTCGGCGAGCCCGGCGAAGATCGACTCGATCTTCGAGAGCACGTCGGACTCGAGCTTCACGCCCGACGCCTTCGCGTTCGACTCGACCTGCTCGGGGCGCGACGCCCCGATGATCGCCGACGCCACGTTCTCGTTCGACAGCACCCAGGCGAGCGACAGCTGCGCCTGCGTCAGACCGAGCTCGTCGGCGATCGGCTTCAGCTGGGCGACCGCGTCGAGGACGTCGTCGCGCATCCAGCGCTCGATCATCGCCGCTCCGCCCTTCTGGTCGGTCGCCCGGCTGCCCTCGGGCAGAGCGGCGCCCTTCGTGTACTTGCCCGTCAGCACGCCCTGCGCGATGGGCGACCAGACGATCTGCGAGATGCCGAGCTCCTTCGAGGTCGGGACCACCTCCTCCTCGATGACCCTCCACAGCAGCGAGTACTCGGGCTGGTTCGAGACGAGCTGGATCTTCAGCTCACGCGCCAGCCGGTGCGCCTCGCGCAGCTGCTCGGCGTTCCACTCCGAGACGCCGATGTAGAGCACCTTGCCCTGACGCACGAGGTCGGCGAAGGTCTCCATCGTCTCCTCCAGCGGCGTCTCGACGTCGTACCGGTGCGCCTGATAGAGGTCGACGTAGTCGGTCTGCAGCCGCTTCAGCGACGCGTTGATCGACTCGGTGATGTGCTTGCGGCTGAGGCCGGTGTCGTTGTGACCCTTGGGACCGGTCGGGCCGTAGACCTTCGTGAAGATCTCGACCGACTCGCGCCGCTCGCCCTTCAGCGCCTCGCCGAGCACCACCTCGGCCTGCGTGTTCGCGTAGACGTCGGCCGTGTCGAACGTCGAGATGCCGACGTCGAGCGAGGCGCGGACGCACGCGGTCGCGGTGTCGTTCTCGACCTGCGAGCCGTGCGTCAGCCAGTTGCCGAACGTGAGCTCGGAGACCTTGAGTCCTGAGTTGCCGAGGTACCTGAATTCCATGGGGTTCTCCTTGTCGGGCGCGCTCCGCTGCGGGCCGTCGTCGACGCTACGCCTCGAGGGCGCCGTCGCGGCCTCACCCCACCCGCGGCCAGTCGGTCGTCAGGTACGCCTCGACCGCGCGGTTGCGGAACGAGTAGGGCTTGCCCCGATCGATGATGCCCCGGACGGTGTCCAGCCTTCGCGACACGGCACCCACCTGGGGCGCGCTCGTCGCCCCCATGCGCTGCGCGATCACGGTGAGCTTCCGGTCGTCGCGGGGCAAGGCCGCCATCGCGTTGATGAACTCCTGTTCGCCGGACGGCAGACGGTTCAGGATGCGTTCGACGTGGGCTGACGCTTCGCTCTCGGCGCCTCGCCACCCGGAGACGACGTCGTCTTCCGAGATCGTCGCGCCGTCGCTCGCGTTCCAGGCACGCTGGCCCGCGAGCTGGAAGAGGAACGGCTCTCCGCAGCACAGCTCGGCGATCGCCTTCGTCGCCTCTCGGCTCATCCGCACGATCTCGACACCGCCGTCGGCGGCCGCAGTCTCCCAGCCTTCGACGACGAACGGCTGCAGGGCCTGAAGCAGGGCCCCTTCGTCGAGTGCGGCCAGGGTCGTGGTGCGGAACCGCCGGGCGAAGGTCGCCCCCTTGCGCGCCCCGGCCATGTCCTCGAAGTCGGGCAATCCCGTCAGGTAGACGGCGATGGGCAGGAACCGTGTCACCACGACCCCGCCCGGGGCCGTCACCTCGACCTCGTACGACAGGGCGTCGCCGAGCGCGATCAGCAGCTGCGACAGGGCCGCCTCGTCGGCGATGTTCTGCACCTCGTCGATGTGGATCATCACGACGACGCCCTGCTCGATCGCCGCTCGTCCGAGCTCGACCAGCAGCTCGAACAAGGCGGTGGACGGCTCCGCACCCTCGCCGCCTCGCACCGTGACCGAGAACCCCGAGATCGCGACCTGCTCGACCCGAGCCAGGAGCTGCAGCACGTGCTGTCGAGAGGAGGCGCGCAGACCCGCTGTGTCGGCCAGGCGCAGCACTGCGGAGGCGACCAGCTTCAGAGGGTCCGCCCCGACCGGCATGCGCACCTGCGGGGTCACCCAGTCGCCGAGCTCTGCGGCGTCGCGGGCGATGCGGCGTACCAGGCTCGATTTGCCGGTGCCCGGCTCGCCGAGGATCGTCCGGCCGGTCTCGTACAGACCCGCATTCCTCCGGGGTCGCAGGACGTCTCTCCAGTCGCTGAGCTGTTCGAAGCGACCTGCCCAGACGTCGGGGACGATGTCGGATCCAGCCTGGAAGGGGTTCGTGAGGGGCGACCGCATGAAGATAAAGTTATCAGAGGCTAGATCGACCGCTGATAACTTTATCAAACGAGGCCGGGTCAAGGTTGGAGCGCTGAGCGCATGGCTCTCACCCCACCCGCGCCTACTCCGGCCGCTGCGCCGCGGGCTCCGTCTTCTCCGCGCGCACCGCGGGCTCGTTCTGCCGCGCCCCCGCGGGCCACGCCTCGGGCCCCGCCGACCCGGCCGGGTACGTGTCGAGCTCGACGTCGCCCGCGTTCCACGCCGCGATCACCGGGTCGACGATGCGCCAGCACTGCTCCGCCGTGTCGCCGCGCACCGACAGGGTCGGGTCGTCGTCGAGGATCCCGCTCAGCACCTCGCCGTAGGCCGTCAGATCCGAACTGCCGAACTCCGCGTGCAGCGCCGCCCGACCGAGGTCGTACGCGTCACCCGGGCCGTTGACGTTCAGCTCGAGCGACATCTCGTCGGGGCTGATGGCGATGCGGAGGCGGTCGGGCGTGCCACCGCCGACGAACTCGGCGGGGACGTGCGCGGGCGGGCGGAACGTGATCACGATCTCGCGCCTCCTCGAGGCCAGCGCCTTGCCCGACCGGAGCAGGATCGGCACCCCGGCCCAGCGCCAGTTCGCCACCTCGACCACGACCTCCGCCAGCGTCTCGGTCTCGAGCGAGGGGTCGACGCCCTCCTCCGAGGCGTAGGCCGGCAGCTCGCGCCCGTCGACCGTGCCCGCCTCGTACCGCGCCCGCCGGCTGTTCGCCACCGGATCGCCCTCCCACAGCCGCGTCGCCCGCAGCACCAGGCCCTTCTCGTCGCGCAGATCGGCCGCCGTCAACGTCGCCGGGGCGTTCATCGTCAGCACCGCCATCACCTGCAGCAGGTGACTCTGGATCATGTCGACCAGCGCCCCCGCGTGGTCGTAGTAGCGGGCCCGGTTCTCGAGACCGAGCTCCTCGTCGTAGACGATCTCGATGCTCTCGACGTGCGTGTTGTTCAGCATCGGCTCGATCAGCCGGTTCGCGAAGCGCAGTCCGAGCAGGTTCAGCACCGTCGACCGCCCCAGGAAGTGGTCCACCCGGTGCACCTGGTCCTCGGGCACCAGCGCCAGCACCTCGCGGTTCAGCTTCTCGGCCGTCGCCAGGTCGGTGCCGAACGGCTTCTCGAGCGCCAGCGCCGTGCCCTCGGGCAGGTCGAGCTCGGCCAGGGCCGCGCAGCACTTCGCGGTGATCGCGGGCGGCAGAGCGAAGTAGATCGAAGGAGGCGCGGTGCACTCGCCGAGGAGCGCCCGCATCTGCTCGGCATCGGTCACGTCGACCGTCCGGTAGATCGTCGACTCGAGCAGCGCCTCGACCGCCGGGCCCGACGCCTCGACGCTCTCGAACGCCTCGGCGACGTGCGCGCGCCACGCGTTCTCGTCGAACTCCTCGGTGCCGGCGCCGACCAGCTGCACCCGCCGCTCGGACTCATGCGTCAGCAGCCCGCCCAGGCCGGGCATCAGGAGGCGCGCAGCGAGATCACCGCTCGCGCCGAGGATCAACAGGGTCGCGGACTCGGTCGGCGCGTTCGTCATGCCTGCACGCTAGTCGGGAGGTGCGCTCGGCGCCCTCGCGCGCCTCCTCGTGCAGCCTGACACCCCGTTCTCGGCGCTGCACCCGCATTCATCGGGGTGTCGCGCGGGGAACGGGGTGTTCGGCGAGGAGCGCGCGGCCGCCGACGCGGGCCGACCGCCGCGCTGCACCCCGTTTTCGGCGCTGCACCCGCATCTATCGGGGTGTTGCGCGGGGAAGGGGGTGTTCGGCGGGGGCGCGCGGGGCGCAGCGCGCGTCAGCGCTTGCGCGTGGGGCGGAGCGAGAGCGATTCGACGGTCGCCCCGTGCGGCAGATCGACCACCAGGCGGACGGCGTCGGCGACCGACTGGGGCTCGAGGTAGAGCGCGGCGTCGTACTCGCCGCCCTCCTTCTCGACGAGCTCGTGCTGCATGTCGGTGTCGACCCTCCCGGGGTGGACCGAGCTGACCCGCACGCCGTTCGGACGCTCCTCCTCGCGCAGCGAGTCGGTCAGCGCCCGCAGGGCGAACTTGCTCGCCGCGTACGTGCTGCCGCCGGGGCCGGCGGTCAGACCCGAGCCGCTGTTGATCGTGACGACCGTGCCCTGCGCGGTGCGCAGCGCCGTCAGCAGCTGCCGGGTCAGGTCGGCCACGGCGAAGACGTTGACCTCGAAGACGCGGCGCCAGTCGTCGAGGGCGGTGCGCTCGACCTCGGCGCCGCCGATCACACCGGCCGCGTGCACGACCACGTCGAGCGACTCGAGGGTCGGCGCCTCGAACGAGTCGCCCGCGAGGTCGGCGACCCAGGCGGTCGCGGACGGGAGCGACTCGACGATCGCTGCCACCGCCTCCTGCGAGCGGCCGTGCACGATCACGTGATGGTCGCGCCCGAGCTCACGGGCGACGACGAGCCCGATGCCGCGGGTCGATCCGGTGACGAGAGCGGTCTTCACGTGCGTGTGCCTCCAGGAGGGCGATGCGGTTCGGGGCGATGCGGGTCGGGTCTGCTCAGGTGCGGATGACGGGGATCTGCCCGGTCAGCATCGGCATCTCGCGATCGCTGAGCAGCCAGTGCTCGTCGGTCGCGGTCACCAGGAACGCGAGCGGCCCGGGTCGGCACACGACGATCGCGCCGTGGTCTTGGTGCTGGAGGACCTGGTCGAGCGCGCCTCCGAGATCGCGGTCGTCTTCGGATCCGCGCGACGTCACGACGGCGCATCGGCTCTCGGCGCCCATCGCCTGCAGCAGTCGCCGCATGCCCTCGGGGTCGCTGCGGTCGGGGCCCACCGGGTGCTTGGCGTTCATGTCGACCCAGTCGGCCGACTCGAGCACGGCGGCGAGACGCTCGTCGGCCTCGTCGGCGGCGACCTGGGCGAGGTCGTGGACGGTGCCGCGCTGGTCGGGTGCGGCGAACGCCTCGAGTGCGTCGATCACGGTCTGGGGGAGCGAGGCCACAGGGTCTCCTTCAGTTCTGGTCGTCCATCATCCCATCCACAGCCGCCGGACGTTTCAGCCGACGGGGGGAGGTTCTGCTGCGAAGATGACGGGGTGAACTCGTCTGCCACCCCACGCCCCGCCCTCGGGCTGCTCCTCGACGTCGACGGGCCGATCGCCAGCCCGATCACCCGCAGCATCGCGATCCCCGCCATCACGCGCGATCTCGTCGCCCTGGCCTCGGCCGGCATCCCGCTGGTGTTCAACACGGGCCGCTCCGACGCGTTCATCCGCGACGAGGTCGTCGTGCCGCTGATGGCAGCCGGTCTGCCCCGCGGCGCCCGCGTGCACGGCGTCTGCGAGAAGGGCGCCTCGTGGTTCTCGATCGGCCCCGAGCACGGCCCCGACGGCATGAGCGAGGTCGTCGTCGACGAGTCGCTCGCCATGCCCGCCGACTTCTCGGCCGAGATGGACTCCCTGGTCGCCGCCGAGTTCGCCGACCTCGTCTTCTTCGACCGCACCAAGCGCGCCATGGTCTCGATCGAGCAGCTCACCTCGGTCTCGTCGGCCGCCTACCTCGCGCGCCAGGCCGCTCTCGACCGCAAGGCGATGGAGGCGCTGGTCGCCCGGGGCTTCGGCGTCCGCCGTCTCGACGACGTCCGCCCCGATGCAGACGGCGCCGTGCAGTGGCGCATCGACCCGACCATCATCTCGACCGACATCGAGTCCGTGCTGCTCGGCAAAGACCGGGGTGCGGAGCGCGCCCTCGAGCTGCTCGCCCTCGACGGCCCGCTGCCGATCAGCTGGCGCACCGTCGGCGACTCGCGCAGCGACTACGCCATGGCCGAATGGCTGCACGCCAACGGGCACGACGTCGCCCACGTCGACGTGCGCCCGGCCGACGGCGTGCCCGTGACCCCGTACCCGGTGCTGACGAGCGCCACCGACCTCATCCACGACGAGGCCGGGGCGGAGTTCCTGGCCGGCTGGGTCGGCGACCTGCGCGGCTGACGCGACCCGCGACTGCGCGGCTGACGCCTCCCGCGACCCGCGACTGCGCGGCTGACGCGACCCGCGCCTCCTCGGCGAGCCGGCGGATCAGCGGGGTCGGCGGGTCAGCGGGCGACTGTGTCGGTGACGCGCACGTCGTCGACCAGTCGGCGGATCGAGCCGTCGTCGCCGATCTCGACGAGCGCCCCGCCCCAGAACTGCAGGTCCGCGTCGGAGTCGAGCCTCCAGAGCGTGCGACCGCCGGCGAGGTCGACGCCCACCACGGTCGAGAACACGCGGTGACCGGCGATCGCGTCCGAGCTGTCGCTGCCGGCGACGTAGGCGACCGAGCGCGAGACGGCGACCACCGACGAGTCCGGGGGCACGTACGCCCGCATCCGCTCGGCACCCGTCTCGGCGTCGAGCAGCAGCAGAGCCCGGTCGGCGCCCGGGTCGCCCAGCCCCGAGCGGGCGCTGAAGGTCTGCACGAACACGTCGTCGTCCCAGCGACCCGGGCGGGAGTCGCTGACGAGGGGGATGCCGCGGCTCTCACCCGTGCGCTCGACGACCCAGCGGTCGTCGCCCGTCTCGAGGTCGGCGCAGTGCACGCCCGTCCGGTCGGAGAACGCGACGCAGCCGCCGGTCACGACGGGCAGCCGGTCCTGATCGAAGGGGCGCCGCCAGCGCTCCGTGCCGTCGGGCGACCAGGCGGACACCTCGGCCCGAGAGTCCATGCCGCGCCCGAAGTCGACGACGAACACCGTGTCGTCGACCCCGTAGGCCTGGGCCGAGGGCGACAGGTCGTCGGCCCACGACCGCTCGTCGCCGGTCGCGCCGTCGATCACGGTGCCGGTGCCGCCGCTCACGACGAGCAGACCGTCGTCGAGCAGCACCGACGAGCTGATGTCACCGGTCTGCTCGCCCGACCAGACCGGGGTGCCGAGGTCGTCGCGGCGGTAGAGCAGGGTGCGGGGGCCGCTCTGCGAGCCGAGGAGGGCCTCGGCCGCGGCGCCCGCGAGGGGGTCGTCCGAGTAGCCGTAGACGGGTGCCGGCGAGACCGAGACGAGCACGAGCCCGTCGTCGGCGGCCTCGACGATCGGCGTCGCGTCGTCCGAGGTGGTGACGTCGGCGAGGGCGCCGGTCGCGAGATCGACGCGCGCGTAGCCCGAGGCGCCCCGCCCGTAGCCGTAGAGACCGGTCGTGCTGACGATCGCGTCGCCCCGGGCCTCGTCGACGAACGCGGCGAGCGTGCCGCCGCCCCCGCTGATCTCGGACACGTCGACCGACCAGCGCACCGTGCCGGCCAGCGGGTCGAGGCGCACGAGCCGCTCGGAGCGGCCACGCTCGTCGTAGCAGCCCGTCTCGGTGTAGGCCAGCTGCGACGAGGTCGACACGAGCACGTCGGCGCCGACGGAGGCGAGCACCGAGTAGGTCAGGCAGCCGTCGGAGACCTCGGGCAGACCGAGCGCAGCGGTCGTGAGTCGCCACGGCCCCGGAGTCGGGCGGTGCCGCAGCTCGTCGACCACGAGCCCGTCGATCGGCCCGCCCGACGCCCCGCCGACGGGGTAGCCGGGCTGCGTGGCGAGACCGAGACCGATCACCGCGGCGGTGGCGACGACGAGCGCCGTGGCCGCGACGACGAGCCGGCGCCCGAAGGAGGCGCGGTGCCAGCGGGCGCGGAGGGCCCCGTCGACGCGACGGTCGCCCTGTCCGCCCACCCGCGCCTCCTCGGTGCCTCGTCGTCGTCGTCGTGCCGCTGCCATGCGGCTCGGCCTTCAGCGTACGGGTGGGCGCCGGACGAGGAGGTGCGGGCGCGGCGGACGGCGGGCGCACCGCAGGTAGGCTGGTCGCGCTTCGACCACCCGCACCGCGCCTCCTCGGAAGGACACGTCATCGACGTCCTGATCATCTCGATCCTCGCGGTCGCGGCCGTCGCGCTCATCGTGATGCAGGCGGTCTACCGCCGGCGGGTGCTGCGTCGACGCGAGGCCGCGGGGCAGACCGTGCTCGGCAAGGGGCCGTTCATCCTGCTCGGCGTGATGGCGGCGTTCTTCGTGTTCGCAGTGTTCGTGTTCCCGGCGCTCGTCCGCGCGAGCTAGCCTCCGCTGCGCTGAGGGCTGCCCGCACAGCGCCAGAAGATGGACACGACGCCAGGTTAGAACCTGGCGCCGTGTCCATGACCTGGCGTCGTGGCGCGGGCTAGCCGAGCGGCGACGTCGCGGCGTCGGCGGTCGGCGGCACCACGTCGGCCTGCGTCCGCAACCCGTGCGCGACCCCGTCGGCGTCGACCGACACGAGCGCGCCCGCCCAGAAGTCGAGCGTGCCCCGCGACGGCGACCGCTGCTGCCAGAGCCGCCGCCCGTCGGAGAGGTCGAACGCCGTCACCATCGTCTGCGAGAAGTCCTGGCCGACGTAGGCGTTCGAGAAGCCGACGGTCCGCGCCAGACCGGCGAGATACGAGAGCGCCGGCACCTCGGCCGAGAAGGTCGTCTCGCCCGTGGCCGGAGACAGGCCGAGCAGGGTCGTCGGATGCACCCCTTCGAGGTCGGCCGTGCCCGCCTCGGCGGAGCCCGCATTGACGACGATCGTGCCCCCGCCGACGACCTGCTGATACGCGTCGACCCGTGCCGTGTAGTCGTCGTCGAGGTCGAGCACCCGCTTCCACCGACTGGCGCCGTCGTCGGCCGACAGGCATTCGAGCGTCGCGGGCGCCTGGTCGAGCACGATGCAGTCGTCGGTCACCGTCACCGTCTCGGTCAGTTCGAGCGGGGTCGACCAGACCAGCGCGCCCGACCGGTCGAGGGCCATGGCCTCGCGTTCGCCGGCACGGGTCGTGACCGTGGCCACGAGCAGATCGCGCGAGACCCCGGCGTCCTCGATCGTCGCGGCGCCACCGGGCACGGGGTGCTGATCCCCGCTGGCGGCGTCGATCACCACCGGGCCGTCCGTGCTCTCGACGACCAGGTACGACCCGAGCAGCAGCGGGGTGTCGCTAGTCCCGACGTCGCCGCTCCAGATCGCCGTGTCGGGGTCGTCGACGTCGACGAGGCGGTACGGGGTCGTCTCGCCGTCGCTGTACTCGAGGTCGAGGCCGCCGTCGGAGACGCGGTCGCGGGGCTGCAGCGCCACGAGCATGCGCCCCGAGGCGATTCCGGACATCTGCTGGGCGGGCCCGGCCTCGTCGTCGGCCCCGATGACGTCGGCGAGCACGGCGCCGCTGTCGAGATCGACCCGCACCGCGCGCGAGCTCGGCGCCGACTGCCCGACGACCGTGGCGAGCGGCCCCTCGTCGTCACGGAACATGTTCATGTACAGCCCGGACTCCCCGAGCCGAGAGGCGAGATCGACCACCCACCGGGCCTCGCCGGTCGCCGGGTCGACCCGGGCGAGCAGGGCGACCGAGCCGTCGCACCCGTCGTAGGCGGTCGCCGAGCTCACGATCACGGCGTCGCCCCCGATCTCGCCGACCGGTCGCATCCCCCGGCAGCCCTCGGGCAGCGGTGTGCCGTGGATCGCCGCGAGATCGGTGCTCCACAGCTCGCCCTCCGGTGCGATCCGCAGGTCGCCGAGCAGCTGGTCGCCCTCCGACCACTCGGGGTAGACGGGCTGCGTGCCGACGCCGAGCGTCGTGACGACCGCGGTCGCGACGAGCAGGGCGGCGAAGACCGTCGCGACGCGACGCCCCGAGGAGGCGCGGTGCCAGCGACCCCGCAGCCAGCCCGTGTCATTCCCCATGGCGTCATCGTACGAGGGAAGGGCGCGCCTCCTTGTATGCTGGCGCGTCGTCCCCAGGCGGGGGCCGGCACCGTCGAACGAGGAGACGAGATGGCGAACCCCACGCCCACCCGCGGGCCCCGCAGCCTGTGGCGCACGAAGTCGGTCGAGTCGTCGATCGCCGACTCGAACATCGCCGAGAACGGCCTGAAGCGCACGCTCGGCACCTGGGATCTGACGCTCATGGGCGTCGCCGTGGCCGTCGGCGCGGGCATCTTCTCGGTCGGTGCGAACGCCGCCGCGAACTACGCGGGGCCGGCCGTCACGCTGTCGTTCATCCTCGCCGCGCTCACCTGCGGGCTCGCGATCATGTGCTACGCCGAGTTCGCGTCGACCATCCCGGTCGCCGGCAGCGCCTACACGTTCACCTACGCGACGATGGGCGAGTTCCTCGCCTGGATCATCGGGTGGGACCTCATCCTCGAGATGTTCACCGCCTCGGCCGTGCTCGCCAAGTACTGGGGCGTGTACCTCGCATCGGCGTTCGAGACCTTCGGCATCGGCATCCCCGCGACCTTCATGCTGGGCGGCATCGAGGTCAGCTGGCCGGCGTTCCTGATCGTCGCCGTCTTCACCGCGCTGCTCGTCGCGGGCACGCAGCTGACCGCCCGCGTCGGCGCCGTGTTCACGATCATCAAGGTCGCGATCGTGCTCTTCGTGATCGTCGTCGGCTTCTTCTTCGTGCGCGCCGCGAACTACACGCCCTTCGTGCCCGCCGCCGAGCCGAGCGCGAACGGCGCCGGCGCGAGCGACACCTGGTCGCAGTCGATGTTCTCGTTCATGACCGGCGCGGCCCCCGCGCAGTACGGCGTCTTCGGGCTGCTCGCCGCGGCGTCGCTCGTCTTCTTCGCATTCATCGGGTTCGACGTCGTCGCGACCAGCGCCGAAGAGGTCAAGAACCCGCAGAAGACGCTGCCCCGCGGCATCTTCCTCGGTCTCGCCGTCGTGACCGTGCTCTACGTGCTCGTCTCGATCGTGCTGACCGGCATGGTGTCGTACCGCGACCTGGCCGGCGAGGAGGACCCCTCGCTCGCGACCGCGTTCCGCCTCGTGGGCGCCGACTGGGCCGCCGGTGTCATCTCGGTCGGCGCGCTCGCCGGTCTGACGACGGTCATCATGGTGCTGCTGCTCGGCCTGTCGCGCATCGTGTTCTCGATGAGCCGCGACGGCCTGCTGCCCCGCTGGCTCGCGAAGACGAGCCCGACCCGCAAGACCCCGGTGCGCATCCAGGTCATCGCCGGGACGGTCGTCGCGTTCGTCGCCGCGTTCACCGACGTGGGAGTGCTCGAGGAGATGATCAACATCGGCACCCTCTCGGCGTTCGTGCTGGTCAGCATCGGCGTGATCGTGCTGCGTCGCAAGCGCCCCGATCTGCCGCGGGCGTTCCGCGTGCCGCTGTCGCCGGTGCTGCCGATCCTGTCGGCCGCGCTCTGCGTGTGGCTGATGCTGAACCTGACGACGCTGACCTGGGCGCGGTTCGCGGCCTGGCTCGTGCTCGGCGTGATCGTGTACTTCGCGTACGGACGGCGGCACTCGCGGGTCGGTCGGGGCGAGGACGCATCGGCCGATGCCGGGGTCGGGACGTCGGCTGCGTCGGGGGTCGAGCGCCCGTAGCGCCCTTAGCGGCGGGCCTCGACTGCGAGGCCGTCGATTCTCAGGAGGCGCGGGTCGGGTTCGCCCGACCCGCGCCTCCTGCGTCCGTGCTTCGGGAGTGCGGACTCGGACGACCTGCGCCGGCCGGCAGGGTCAGACGACGCCCAGCTCGAGCAGGTCGAGCGTCTCGAGCACGAGGGAGACCTCGGTGCGACTGGTGTAGTCGGTGTGGATGTCGACGAAGACGACGCGGCCGTCGCCGTCGATGACGAGGACGGTCGGGAACGGGATCTCGGCCGACCCGTCGACGTTGTCGTCGGCCATGTCGAAGCCGAGCTCAAGCTGGGCGCCGCGGGCCCCGACGCTCGGCTCGGTCGCGATGCCGAGCGCGCGGCTGAGCACGTTGCCCGGGTCGGACAGCACGGTGAACTCGAGGTCGCCGGCGGCGACGGACTTCTCGGACCCGGCCGGCGTCTGCGGGCTGATGGCCACGAGCTCGACGCCGCGCTCGCGGAGCGCCGGAAGCAGGTCGTCCTGATAGGTCTTGAGCGTGATGTTGCAGTAGGGGCACCAGGCGCCGCGGTAGAAGACCACGACCGCGGGAGATGCGCCGATCGCGTCGATGAGCGCGATGTCACGACCGGTGGGGGTGAGGAGCGCGGCGTCGACGATCTGGTCGCCCACGCGAACGGCGTCGGCCGGCACCCCGAGCGAGCGGAGGTGAGCCTGCTCGGCCTCGAAGATCGCCTCGAGGTCGGGGCCGATCTCGGCGTTGAAGGTCCGTCGGAAGTCGGCGACCTGCGTGGCGATGTCCTGGGACGTCATGTCGTCGTGGTCCTAACGGGTCGAGGCGCGAAGAGTCCCCTGAGCGTAGTGGAGTGCGCGGGTGCGGGGCCCGGGTGCGGGCCCGGGTGCGGGCCCGGGTGCACCGGGTGCCTCGATCGGGCCGTCGCGCCTGCGGGTCGGGAGGCGCGTGTCGGGTCGACCCGCGCCTCCTGCGGGTCAGGCCCCGGGCGTCTCGAGCAGGTCGAGCGCCGCGACGATCTCGTCGACCTCGGTCCGGGTCGTGTAGTCGGTGTGCACGTCGGCGAAGACCACGGTGCCGTCGCGGTCGACGACCAGCACCGTCGGGAACGGGATGTCACCCGTCGCATCGGCGTTGCTGTCGGCGACGTCGAACCCCAGCTGACCGTGCACGGCACGCGCGTCGGCGCTCGGCTCGGTGCGGATGCCCAGCGCACCGCTGAACACGTTGCCCGGGTCGGACAGCACGGGGAACTCGAGCGAGCCGTTGGTCACCGACGCCTCGGACCCCTCGGGGGTCTGGGGGCTGATCGCGACCAGCGCGACACCCCGCTCGCGGAGCCGGGGCAGCAGCTCGGCCTGGTAGGTCTTCAGCGTCAGGTTGCAGTAGGGGCACCAGGCTCCGCGGTAGAAGACCAGCACGGCGGGGCCCTCTCCGACGGTCTCGGCGAGCGAGACCTCGTCGCCGGCGGGCGTGACGAGGGTCGCCTCGACGATCGTGTCGCCCGCCGCGACCGCGTCGTCGGGGGTGCCCGCGGCACGGAGGGCGCTCTGCTCGTCGGCGAACACCTTCGAGAACTCGGGCCCGATCTGCGCCGTGAACCCCTCGTCGAACTCGGTCACCTGGTCGGCGATGCGGGGGGTGGTGGGGGATTCGGCGTTCGACATGGTCGTCCTCTCGGCGGTGAGCGGCACGTCGGGTACGTGCAGTTCGGCTGCGGCCGATCGTAGGCAGGCGAGCTGGGCGGGCGGCCCGGGTGCGTCACGCGGCGTCACACGCCGCGTCGCACACGGCGTCACACACGCCGCGTCGCACACGCCGGCGGTCGCACACGGCGGCGGTGGCGCATCGCACCCGGCCTCACGGGCGGCGGCACGTCCGTTTCACTCGCACCGGCGCATCAGCTCTGGCAGTGCGGACACCAGTACGTGTCACGCAGCTCGAGCTCGCTCTCGCCGAGGGTCCCCCGGAGGATCTTCGTGCCGCAGCGCAGACACGGCTTGCCGGCCCGCCCGTAGACCCAGTCGGTCACGCCCCGGAGGTTGCCCGTCGTCGTGCGGTCGACGCGGTCTCTGTTGGCGAGGATCAGACGGTGCGCGAGGTCGATCAGCTTGGGCCGGTTCTCGACCTCGCCGACGGGACGCGTGGGCAGCACACCCCGCAGGAAGCACAGCTCGTTGCGGTAGACGTTGCCGACGCCGGCGAGCACCCGCTGATCGAGCAGGGCGAGACCGACCTCGCGCCCGGGGTCGGCCTCGAGGTTCGCGAGCGCCGTCGCGGCGTTCCAGTCGGGGCCGAGCAGGTCGGGGCCCAGGTACGCGACGACGCTGTCTTCGGGGTCGCGCGCGACCAGCTCGACCAGGCCGAGATCGAACCCGACGGCGACCCATTCGGCCGTCTCGAGCACGACCCGCGCCTGGTAGGCGGGGCGCCGCCACTTCGTGCCGTGGCGGTACACATGCCACGACCCCTCCATCTTGAGGTGCGTGTGCAGCGTCAGGTCGCCGATGTGGTGCAGCAGGTGCTTGCCCCGCGGGATGACGTCGTCGACGACCTCGCCGGTCAGATCCACGGTCGCGAACGCCGGCACCCGGAAGTCGGTCGCCGTCAGCGTCTGCCCGTGCAGCACCGCGTCGAGGTTGGTCGCGGCGCGGTAGACGGTGTCTCCTTCAGGCATCGGTCACGACCTCAATCGGATGCCGCTGGGGGTGGGGGCGAAGCCGGCGTCTCGCAGAGCGTCGCCGAGGGCGGTGCCGAGCACGAACTCGCCGTCGACCCGCTCGATGGCGAGCTTCTTCAGACGCGTCCGCACCGTCGAGGCCAGCGACGCGGCCGCCAGGGCCAGCTCGCGCTCGTCGGGCTCGCCGAAGGTCAGCACGGTCTTGCCGCCCCGCTCGACGTAGACGGTCAGCCGTCCGTCGACCAGCACGACCAGCGAGCCGGCCTTGCGCCCGGGGCGGTGACCCGATCTCTTCTTCGTCGCCGCGCCTCCTGCGTCGACCGCGGAGCCCGCCTCGCCCCGCGCCCCGGCTCCCGTCGCCGTGGTCGCCGCCGCAGCGGAGGCCGCCTCGGCCGCGCTCGCCGCCGCGCGGGCCGCCTCGTCGGCGGGGGCGCCGTCGAGTGTCTGCCCCGGCCAGGGGAGTGCGGCGCCGTACGGGTTCGCGGGGTCGGTCGCCGCGAGCGTGACCACGGGCACGTCGAGCTGGCGACCGGCGGCGACGAGGGTGTCGTCGTCTCGGCGGTCGCCCTCGTCGCGGATGAACGAGCGGAGGCGGTCGACGGTCGGGCCGGTGGCGAACTGCGCCGCCCCGAGCCCCTCGATGAAGTAGCCGCGGCGGGCGCGACCGGTCTCTTCGAAGCCGCTGAGCACCTTGTACGCCGTCGAGAAGCCGCCCCGCACGCCCTCGTTCACGACGGCGCCGCGCGTGACGACGCCGTGGCGCTCGAGCAGGATCTCGGCCGTCGCCGCGGCCCGGATGGTGCCGTCGGGCTCGGCCAGCGGCAGCAGCGACCAGCGACCGCCCACCGTCGGCGGACCGGCCTGGCGGGGCATCGCGATGCGACCGCGGCTGCGGTACGACGACCGCGAGCGGGTGGGTGCACGGGGCCGAGGGGCCTTGCCACCGCCGACCTGGGTGCGGAGCGGGGCGAAGGTGTCGTTGGTGATCTGCCCGGCCCAGACCAGCTGCCAGATCGCGGTGACGAGTGCGTCGTCGTCGGTGCTGCCGACCGCGTCCGAGAGCTGGCGGAAGAAGTAGGCGCCGCCGCCCGCGAGCGCCGCCAGCACCTCGCGCTGGAGGTCGTCGGTCTCGGCGCCCGACGGCTCGGGCAGGGTGACCTGCGCACCGTCGGCGAGGTGCAGGCTGACCCAGCCGTCGTTGCCGGGCAGGGTGCCGGTGCCCGACCAGATGATGTCGCCGGTGGCGGTGAGCTCGTCGAGCATCGCGGGGCTGTAGTCGGTGATGCGGGCGGGGAGGATCAGCGACTCCCACGCGGAGGCGGGCAGCGAGACCCCGCTCAGCTGGTCGACGACCTGCAGCACCCCGTCGAGACCGCGCAGCCCCGAGCCCTTCAGCCCCGTGGCGACGTGTTGCCACGCGGGCAGGAACCTGCCGAGCGTCTCGGGCGCCACCGGCTCGACCTCGTGCCGCAGCGCGGCGAGCGACTTGCCGCGGAGGCGCCGTAGCACCTCGGCATCGCACCACTCGCTGCCCTGCTGACGCGGTCGGAACTCGCCCTCGACGACGCGGCGCTGCGTCGCGAGCTTGCGGAGGGCGTCGAGCACGACGGCGCCGCCGAGCCCGAGCCGCTCGGCGACCATGGCCGAGGTGAAGGGCCCGTGGGTGCGCGCGTACCGGCCGACGAGATCGCCGAGGGGGTCGTCGACGGGTTCGACGAACGCGGTCGGCACCCCGATCGGCAGGGCCACCCCGAGGGCGTCCCGGAGGCGCGAGGCGTCTTCGATGCCCGCCCAGCGCACGACGCCGGAGTGGGTGAAGCGCAGCACGCGATTCGACCAGGCGAGATCGGTCAGGGCCGTCTCGAGGGAGCGGTGCGCGTCGTCGCGGGCCGCGACGTCGCCGGCGACGAGCGTGGCCGCGAGCCAGCTGCGGTCGATGATCTCGTCGGTGGTGAGCGGGCCGAGCAGACGCAGCAGGTCGACGACGCCCTCGATGTCGCGGGCGCGCCGGTCGGGGGCGAGTCGCTGCAGCTCGAGCTCGTGCTGATCGATGACGTCGGCGTCGAGCAGCTCGCGCAGCTCGGCGCGCCCGAGCAGCTCTTGCAGCAGCGTCGAGTCGAGCGACAGGGCCGCGGCGCGGCGCTCGGCGAGGGGCGAGTCGCCCTCGTACATGAACGCGGCGACGTAGCCGAAGAGCAGCGACCGGGCGAAGGGCGAGGGCACCTCGGTCTCGGTCTCGACGATGCGGACGGTGCGGCTGGCGAGGTCGCGGGTGAGGCTCATCAGCGCGGGGAGGTCGTAGACGTCTTGCAGCACCTCGCGCACCGCCTCGAGCACGATCGGGAACGACGGGTACTTGCGGGCGACGTCGAGCAGCTGCGACGAGCGCTGACGCTGCTGCCAGAGCGGCGAGCGCTTGCCGGGGTTGTACCGCGGCAGCAGCAGGGCGCGGGCGGCGCACTCGCGGAACCTCGACGAGAACAGCGCCGACCCGCCGACCTCCTCGGTGACGATGTCGTCGAGATCGTCGAGCTCGAACGAGAAGAGCTCGGCCCCCGGAGGCTCGGCGTCGGTGTCGGGGATCCGCACGACGATGCCGTCGTCGGCGGCCATCGCCCCGCCGTCGACCCCGAGCTGGTCGCGGATGCGCGCCGACACGGCGAGGGCCCACGGGGCGTGCACCTGCATGCCGTAGGGCGAGTGGAGGATGAGGCGCCAGTCGCCGAGCTCGTCGCGGAACCGCTCGACGACGAGCGTCGTGTCGGTCGGCACGTACGAGGTGGCGGCCTTCTGCTCGGTGAGGAACGCGATGAGGTTGCGGGCGGCGCGCTCGTCGAGTCCGCCGGCGGCGACCCGCGTCGTCGCGTCGGCCTCGCTCGAGTTGGAGAGCTCGCGGATGTAGCCGCCGATCGCCTTGCCGAGCTCGGCCGGGCGGCCGATGCCGTCGCCCTTCCAGAACGGGACACGACCGGGCTGGCCGTACGCGGGCGATACGAGCACGCGGTCGTGGGTGATGTCTTCGATGCGCCAGCTCGTGGCACCGAGGGCGAAGACGTCGCCGACCCGCGACTCGTAGACCATCTCCTCGTCCAGCTCGCCGACGCGCGCGGCCTTCTCGCCCACCATGAACACGCCGAAGAGACCCCGGTCGGGGATGGTGCCGCCGCTCGTCACGGCGAGACGCTGGGCGCCCGGTCGGCCGGTGAGGGTGCCGTGCACGCGATCCCACACGATGCGGGGGCGCAGCTCGGCGAACTCGTCGGAGGGGTACTTGCCGCTGAGCAGGTCGAGCGTCGCGTCGTAGGCCGAGCGGGGCAGAGTCGCGAAGGGGGCGCTGCGCCGGACCGTCTCGAACCACTCGTCGGCGTCGAGCTCGTCGAGCGCGACGGCGGCGACCGTCTGCTGCGCGAGGACGTCGAGGGGGTTGGTCGGCACGCGCAGCTCTTCGATCAGGCCGGCGACCATGCGCTCTGCGGCGACGGCGGAGTGGATCAGGTCGGCGCGGTGCTTGGGGAACAGCACGCCCCGCGACGTCTCGCCGACCTGGTGCCCGGCGCGCCCGACGCGCTGCAGACCGCTCGCGACCGACGGCGGCGACTCGACCTGGATGACGAGGTCGACGGCGCCCATGTCGATGCCGAGCTCGAGCGAGCTGGTCGCGACCACGCATCGCAGCCGACCGCTCTTCAGGTCGTCTTCGATGAGCGCCCGCTGGTCTTTCGACACCGACCCGTGGTGGGCGCGTGCGAGCAGCGGATCAGAGCCCGAGGTCTGCCCCGAGCCGCCCATCAGCTGCGCGGGCGCGCCGCCGCCGACGGCGGGGTTGCGAGTCGGCGGGGAGGGCGCGAACGGGTCCACCTCGGCGACCTCGGCATCCGTGCCGTCACCTGCCGTTCGCTGACCCGCCGAACCGTCGCCCGCCGAGCCGCCCACTGTCAGCTCGGCACCGCCCGTGCCGGCCGAGACCAGCTGGCCCCGTGCCTCTTCGGTGGCCCGCACCGCGGTCTCGAGGTCGCCGCCCTGGCGTTCGATCCAGATGTCGTTGAGTCGTGCGGTCAGGCGCTCGGCCAGCCGCCTCGAGTTCGAGAAGACGATGGTCGACCGGTGCTCGGCGATCAGATCGACGATGCCCTCTTCGACGTGCGGCCAGATCGACCCCTGAGGCGCCGCGCCCGCCGCCGAACCCTCGAGCGGTGCGGCCGTGCCGAGCTCGGTCATGTCGTCGACCGGCACGACGACCCGCAGGTCGAACTTCTTGTCGGCGCGGGGGTTGACGATGGTGACCGGCGCCGGGCCGGCCAGGAACCTCGCGACCTCTTCGGGCGGACGCACCGTCGCGCTGAGGCCGATGCGCTGGGCCGGCTTGTCGAGCAGGGCGTCGAGTCGCTCGAGCGAGAGGGCGAGGTGGGCGCCCCGCTTGGTCGACGCGACCGCGTGGACCTCGTCGATGATGACGGTCTGCACGCCCTTGAGCGTCTCGCGCGCCTGCGAGGTGAGCATCAGGTAGAGCGACTCGGGTGTCGTGATGAGGATGTCGGTCGGGGTGCGGGCCAGCCGCCCGCGATCGCTCGAGCTGGTGTCGCCCGAGCGGACGCCGACCGTGATGTCGGGTGCCTCGGTGCCGAGTCGCCGGGCCGTCTGCGTGATGCCGACCAGAGGCGACCGGAGGTTGCGCTCGACGTCGACGCCGAGGGCCTTGAGAGGGGAGATGTAGAGGACGCGGGTGCGGTGCAGCTTCTCTTCGGGCGGGGGCGTCGACGCCAGCGAGTCGATCGACCAGAGGAACGACGCCAGGGTCTTCCCCGACCCCGTGGGCGCGATGACGAGTGCGTGGTCGCCTTGGCTGATGGCCGCCCAGGCGCCCTCTTGCGCGCGGGTCGGCGCGGCGAACGCCCCGCGGAACCACTCGCGGGTGGCGGGGGAGAAGCGGTCGAGCACGTCGTTCATCGGTGCCATCTTGCTCCGGACCACTGACATTCCGTCTCACGCGCCTCCTCGGGGCCTCGACGAGTCACGACACGCCGCGCGCCCCGACTCCCTCGCGGCGGGTCGTGACTCCCCGACCGACCGTCGCCGGGCGCGGCCGGCGGCCCGGCTACGGTGGTCGCATGCCCCCCGCGTTCCGCATCGACCCGTCCGCCGGCCCCGGCCGTCGAGCGACGAGTCGCGGATGACCCGCCGAGGAGGCGCGGCTCTCCGCCGCGGGCAGCTGGCCGTCAGCAAGGCGCTCGCCTTCGCCTCGGCGCTCGCCCTCCTCGTCGGTCTGGTGCGGATCCTGCAGGCGCACGTCGTGGCGGGGGCGGCCTTCGTCGTCATCGCCGTCGCGCTGATCGCGGTCGCGTTCGCACTCGCCCGGGCGGCGACCCGGCGTCGCTGAGCCGACCCGCTCCTCCTGGGCTCCACGGGGCGGCGACCCGCGTCGCTGAGCCGGCCCGCGCCTCCTCGGCCCGGTGTCGGCGGCACCGCCTACGCTGGCCGCATGCACAGTCGCACACTCGGCCGCACCGGCCGCGAAGTATCCGTCATCGGCCTCGGCACCTGGCAGCTCGGAGCCGACTGGGGTGACGTCACCGAGAGCGACGCGCTCGAGGTGCTGGGCGCCTCCGTCGAGGCGGGGGTCACCTTCTTCGACACCGCCGACGTCTACGGCGACGGGCGCAGCGAGCAGATCATCGGCCGGTTCCGCGCCGCGAACCCCGAGGTCGACGTCACCGTCGCGACCAAGATGGGCCGCCGTCTCGACCAGTTGCCGGCCAACTACGTCCGCCAGAACTTCATCGAATGGACCGACCGCTCACGCCGCAACCTCGGCGTCGACACCCTCGACCTCGTGCAGCTGCACTGCCCGCCCACGCCCGTCTTCGAGAGCGACGCCGTGTACGACGCGCTCGACGAGCTGGTCGCGAACGGCGCGATCGCCGCCTACGGCGTCAGCGTCGAAGAGACGGCCCAGGCCCTCACCGCCATCGCCCGCCCGAATCTCGCGACCGTGCAGATCATCCTCAACGCGTTCCGGCTGAAGCCGCTCGACGAGGTGCTGCCCCGAGCCGAGGAGGCGGGGGTCGGCATCATCGCCCGCGTCCCGCTGGCCAGCGGTCTGCTCTCGGGCAAGTACACGACCGAGACGACCTTCGCCGAGAACGACCACCGCAGCTACAACCGCAACGGCGAGGCGTTCGACCAGGGCGAGACCTTCAGCGGCGTCGACTTCGAGCAGGGCGTCGCCGCGGCTCGCGAGTTCGCCGAGTCGGTGCCCGAGGGCGTCACCGTGCCCCAGGCGGCCCTCGCCTGGATCGTCGACCAGCCCGGCGTCAGCACCGTCATCCCCGGCGCCCGCAACGTCGAGCAGGCGCGCGCCAATGCCGCGGCCGGCGAGGTGACGCTCGACGAGGGGCTCGACTCCGAGGTCGTCCGCATCTACGAGAAGTACTTCCGCGAGGCCGTGCACCCGCGCTGGTAGCGCACCCGGCCGTGCGCCGCTGAGCGCACCCGGTGGGCCGGGCAGGCCCCGTCACACCTCGTATCCGGCGTGACACCCCGAGAACGCGGGGTGTGACGCCGGTTCCGGGGTGTGGGGCGTGCGGCGCTAGCCGCGGGGGCGGTACACGCGCAACGCCCGGGGCAGCAGGCGCACCTCGTAGCGGTACCCGTCGCGCTCGGCGGTCTCGGGCAGCGAGGTGTCGCCTTCGCCGTCGTGAGCGATCGCCGGGCGGGGCGCCCCTGCGACGGTCACCGCGAACCGCGAGGTGACCTCGGTCGAGAACGCCTCCTTCTCGGGCAGGAGACCGAGGAGGCGCAGGGTCGCCGTGCTCCTCGGGCCGAACGCGAGCGACGACAGCGCGCCGATACGGCCGAGTCTCGAGCCGGACGACAGGGTGCGGACCTCGAGCGAGCCGTCGTCGAGGGCCCGGCGCCGCATGGGCGAGACGACGTCGTCGTCGTTGCGCCCGACCCCGACGAAGACCGACCACGCCGTGCGCGCGGCCCCCTGGCGCACAGCGCCGCCGTCGCCCGTCGCACCGTCGCCCGGCGCATCGGCGCCCGGCGCACCGACGCTGGCCGCACCAGGGCCACCGGCGCTCGCCGCATCGCCGTCCCGCTCGAAGGTCACCGTGCGCCCCCGTCGCAGGATCTGCACCCCGGACACGAGCCCGGCCACGCGCTTGCCCAGCCGCCCTTCGAGTCGGTCACGCTCGGCGAGGTAGTCGGCGTAGACGCCGAGGGCCGTGGCGTTGATCGCGAGGTGGTGCGGCTCGCCGTCGACGTCGACCGCGGCGACGTCGACCCGCGCACCGGTGCCGGCGGCGAGGGCGGCGACGGCGGTCTCGACCGAGTCCGTGCCGACCGCGCGGGAGAAGTGATCGAAGGTGCCGCCGGGCACGACGAGCAGCGGCAGATCGTGCTCGAGCGCGACGCGGGCGGCGGTCTCGACCGTCCCGTCGCCGCCGACGACCGCGAGCACCCGCGGAGGATTCCGCCGCCGCAGTTCGGCGGCGACCATCTCGCCGAGGTCGGTGTCGCCGAGCGACCTGTACCGCGCCTCCGGAAGCCGCTTGCGCAGCAGGGTCACGGGGTCTCGCCGACGAGCAGCCCCCGACGCCCCGTTCGAGACGACGAGCACGCCTTCGCCGCGCGCCGACGCGGGCAGTCCGATCGGTTCGCCGGCCAGAGCGGCCGGTCCGACGGGGTGCGCCGGCACGGGCAGCACGAGCCGGCCCGCGACCGCGACCCCGGCGCCGAGCAGCGCGCCGCCGACCACGTCGGACAGCCAGTGGGCGCCGACCTTCAGCCGCGAGTACGACACGGCGGCGGCCAGCGGAGCGAGCACGAGACCGGTGCGGGGCGACTCGAGCGCCACCCCGGTGACGAACGCGATCGCGCTGGCGGTGTGGCCGGAGGGGAAGGAGGCGCTCCGAGGCTGGCGACGCAGCTGACGGCCGATGGGCACGTCGTCGAGCAGAGGCCGCGGACCCCCGACGAGGTTCTTGCCGACCGCGTTGGCGATCAGGCTGGCCATCCCGAGCGAGAGCGCGCCGCGCGAACCGGCGCGGCGGTTGCCGACGAGCAGCAGCACGGCGGCGGTCGTCAGCCAGAGCGTGCCGTGGTCGGCCGAGTGCGAGAGGCGCTTCCAGGCGCGATCCGATCGCGGGTGCCGTTCGCGACCGTTGATCAGGTTCGCGGCCGCGCGGTCGACACGGCGCACGCCCATCGGCAGGGTGATGACGGGGAGGATCCGTCGTCGGGCGGCAGGGACGTCGTGGTCGGGGAGCACGCGTCCACCGTACCCGGGGCCGCCTGGCGCTCGGTCGCGCGTCGGGCCGCGCCGATCGAGTGGTCGGAAGATGCTCTTCCGGGCGCCGGCAAGAGCATCTTCCGACCACGCGACGACGGGCCCCGCATGAAGGAGGAGCAGCCGTGCCGGGTCAGGCGTGCCGCGCGCCCTCGCCGGCGATCACGGCCCGGTACCCCTCGCGGAACGTCGGGTACGCGAACGCGAACCCCGTCGCCCGCAGCCGCGCGTTCGAGAGCCGCTTGTCGCCGCCCGACTGCCGCCCGGTGGGAGGCGCGCTCGGGGGAGCCTCGACCCCCAGCTCGTCCGCGAGGAACAGCAGCACGTCGTCGAGGCGGACGGGCTCGTCGTCGACGCCGAGGTAGACGGACTCGGGCTGCGAGACGGTCGTCGTCAGGTGCACGATCGCGGCGGCGGCGTCGTCGCGGTGGATGCGGTTCGTGTGCGGCGACCCCCCAGGCCGGTCGGACAGCGTGGCCGCACCGCTGCGCACCTGCTCGATCAGTCGCTCGCGACCGGGCCCGTAGACCCCGCCGAGCCGCAGCAGCACCGCCTCGGGAGCCCGTTCGCGCAGCAGCCGCTCGGCCTCGAGCAGCACGTCGGCGGTCGGCGTTCCGCCGCGCGCCGGGGTCTCCTCCGTCACGAGCCCGCCGTCGGCGACGTCGTAGACCGCGGTCGACGAGACGACGAGGAGGCGCGGGTCGGCCGCCGACGCCGCGATCCCGTCGAGCACGTGGCGCAGCCCGTCGACGTAGGTGGCGCGGTACTCGCCCGGCGTGCGCGAGCCGGCCGCCAGAGCGACGACGACGACCTCGGTGTCGTCGTCGACCACGGGGGTCTCGCGACGGAGGTCGACCGAGCGACCCTCGATGCGGGCGGGCAGCAGGTCGGCGCGGCGGCGGAGTCCGACCACGCGGTGGCCGTCGGCGGCGAACCGCAGACCCGCCTCGGTGCCCAGGTCGCCGCAGCCCGCGATCAGAACGCTCATGCTCCGAGGCTATCCCTCGCGCGCCTCCTCGATCCGTGCCGGGGGGCGCGGCGGCGTGCGCGTCAGAGGAGGCCGAGGGTCGCCTGGTCGCGCTCGCCGCCGAAGTACTCCGTCAGGGCGCGCCCGAACCGCGGCTCGGCGGGCTCCGCCTGCGCGAAGAGAGTCAGCGACGAGCGCGCCTTCAGCGCGTCGACACCGCCGAACACCGCCTCGGCGTCGGAGGTCGGCAGGGCGAGCAGCACGTCGACGCTCTCGCACAGCCGCGGCCCGAGCAGCGGGTGCGCCAGGTACGCGCGGGCCTCTCCGATCGACCCGATCGCGTAGTGCTGCGCCGTCGCACTGCGACCCAGCCCCGCGATCTGCGGGAACACGAACCACATCCAGTGGCTCGTCTTGCGACCGTCGCGCAGCTCGGAGAGGGCGCGGTCGTAGGTGCCGTGCGCCTCCTGGGCGGTGACGAAGCGGGCGAGGTCGAACGGGTCGGTGGCGACGTCGGCGTCGCCTTCGCGGCTGCGCGGGTCGGAGTCGTGGGTGTCGCTCATCGATCTGTTCTACGCCGCACCGGACCCGCTAGTCTGGTCGGCTGCCCACGGGGCGGCGCGCATCGACCGCACGCACCTGCGGCCGGAAGGCCCGACATGACCCCGACCGACCCGACCCCCGCCGCCGACCCGACCGACCCGACCCCCGCCGCCGACCCGACCGACCCGACGCCCATCGACCGAGCACCGATCGTCATCGAGCGCATCACCATCCCGCAGACGATCGACGCGCCCGACGCCGCCGACTTCGTCGAGACGGTCGCCGTCGAGAACGAGATCCGGGCCGACGCGATCGGCTCCGACGACCTGGCCTGGCTGCCCGACGAGCAGCTGCCGAACTGGCTCGACGCCTACAAGGACATGCGGTGGTACGTCGTCCGCGACGCCGGGCGCATCGTCGCGACCGGGTCGTACGAGAGCCGACTCGACGGCGACGGCGCCAGCACCGCCTACGTCGACGTGATGGTGCTCCCCTCGCACCGGCGCCGGGGGATCGGCTCGGCGCTGCTCGCCCACGTCGAGGAGGTCGCGCGCCGCGAGGGCCGGACCCAGGCGATCGCCTACGTGCGGTCGACCGGCGAGGCCGAACCGCGCCTCCTGCCCCCCACCGGTGCCGGGTCGGTCGGCGCGGACGATGCGGCCGTGCAGCTGCTGCAGGGCGCCGGCTGGGTGCTCGGGCAGGTGGTGCGCTGCAGCCGCCTGGCGTTGCCGGTGGACGAGGAGGCGCTGGCCGGCATCCGAGACCGCGCCCGCGCCGCCGCCGGAGACGACTACCGACTGCACACCTGGGTCGGACGCTCACCCGAGCGGTGGCTCGACGACCTCGCCGCGCTCGAGACGCGGATGAGCACCGACGCCCCCTCGGGCGGGGTCGACGAGCCGGAGGACGTCTGGACTCCCGAGCGGTTCCGCGACGCCGAGGAGAAGGCGCTCGCCGGGCCACGGACGCGCTTCACCGCCGTCGTCGAGCACGTGCCGACCGGGCGGCTGGCGGGATTCAGCCAGCTCGAGGCGCCGGCCGAGCGGTCGCGACCGGCGTTCCAGCAGGACACCCTCGTGCTGCGCGAGCACCGCGGCCACCGACTCGGCTGGCTGCTGAAGATCGCGACGACCGACCTGCTCACCGCCGAACGGCCCGGCCACCCGGGCGTCTTCACCTTCAACGCCGAGGAGAACCGCCCCATGCTCGACGTCAACGAGGCCGTCGGCTTCGTCCCCTTCGAGTACGAGGGGGTGTGGAGCAGGAGGCTCAGGCCGTGAAGTCGGCGCTGATCGTCGCGGTGACCTCGATGTCGGCGGGGTGCAGGTCGTAGACCACCGAACCGCCGTCGTCGAGCATCGAGGCGGCCATCAGCGAACGGGACGAGCCGAAGCCGAGGTGACCCGCGCCTCCTGAGCCTCCTTCGCCCGGTCGCAGCCCCGGCTCGTAGACGGCCTGCAGCACGGGGCTGCCGAGGCCCAGCGCGTCGGCGTAGTCGGAGGCGCGCGCCACGGCGTCGGCGACCGCGGCGAGCCGGGCGTCCTGTTCGACCTCGGCGCGACGCGCGTGACCGAGCGACCACTCGATGCCGTCGATCGACACGCCCTCGACGTGCGCGAGCTCGCCGACCCAGTCGGCCAGCGCGGCGAAGTCCTGGAACCGCACCTCGATCGTCGACCGCGTGCGGTACCGGACCGAGGAGGCACGGCTCCCGTCGGGCGACGCCGGCTCGGTCACGAGACCGACCGACACCGAGCGCGCCGTCCACCAGGTGGCCGCGCCCTGCCGGCGCAGCACCGTCGCCTGCTCGGTGACCCGGTTGTGCACCGCGATGCCCTCGTCGACGACGGCCGCGCGGTCGTCGCCCTCGAGCTCGACCGCCAGCCGGAGCAGCCCCCTCTCGGCGTGATGACGGTGCGTGACGGTGCCCGAGACGACGATGTCGGCCATGTCTCCGCCGCCCTCTAGACGACCAGGTCGGTGCTGTCGGGCGCGTGCGTGCCCTCGGCGGTGACCGGGTTCGTCACCCTCGAGATGAACGCGTTCAGGTCGTCGAGCTCGTCTTGCGAGACGCCGTGGGCGAGCTCGGCGTAGACCTCGACGTCGGCGTCGGCGTGCTCGCCGAGCCACTCGACGGTGCGGGTCACGGCGTCGATCGGGATGACCTGGTCGGCGTCGCCGCGACCGTAGAAGACGGCGGGGCGCACCCGCGCGAGGGCGGCGTCGGCGTCGGCCGAGGCGGGGTCGGCGACCACGAAGCCGGCCAGCACGGCCGCGAATGTGAAGCGCTCGGGCGCGCGACGCAGCAGCTGCAGCGACAACGAGCCGCCCTGCGAGAAGCCGAGCAGGCTGACGCTCGTGTACGACTCGGCCAGCGAGTCGAGCCAGTCGAGGACGGCTGTCGCCGCCTCGTCGACCGGCGCGGGGTCGGGCGAGCCCGGCAGAGCGAGCGGGTACCACGAGAAGCCGTCGCCGTGAGGCAGGGGCGCTCGCAGCGAGGCGATCGCGAAGGCCTGCGGCAGATAGGGGGCCAGCCCGATCAGATCGCCCTCGTGCGAACCGACCCCGTGCAGCAGCACCAGCAGCGGCCGGCCGTCGCGCTCGGACTCGTCGACGGACCACGTGACCACGGAGGGATCGATCTGCACCATGGCCAGAGCCTATCCAGCGCCACCGTCGTCGTGTTCGCCCGTAGCGTTTTCGTCACCCGACCGTCACACGGGGTTGGTAGACATGCCCCATGAGCTCCGTGCAGACCCCTGACCCCAATCCCGGCTGGCTCTCGGAGGAGGAGCTCTTCCAGATACGTCAGCGGCTGCCGATCCTGTACGTCGAGGCGGTGCCGGTGCGGGTCGACGGCATGGGCGTCGTCACCGAGGTGGGCGTGCTGCTGCGCGCCTCGTCGGAGGGCTCGATGTCGCGCATGCTCGTCTCGGGCCGCGTGATGTACGGCGAGAGCCTGCGCACGGCGCTCTTCCGCCACCTCGAGAAGGACCTCGGGCCGATGGCGTTCCCGCAGCTGCCGCTGTCGCCCGTGCCGTTCCAGGTCGCCGAGTACTTCCCGCTGCCGGGGACGTCGGTCTACACCGACGCGCGTCAGCACGCCGTGTCGCTCGCCTACGTCGTGCCGGTCACGGGCACCTGCGACCCGCGCCAGGACGCCCTCGAGCTCACCTGGCTGACGCCGCACCAGGCGGCGAGCGACGATGTGGCCGCCGAGATGGAGGGCGGGCGCGGCGCTCTGCTGCGCAGCGCCCTCGCCTCCGTCGGCGCCCTGCAGTAGCCCGCCGCCGCCGCGCCGCGCCCCGCCGCTGCGCCGGCGCTCGTTCGCTGCGACACCTCGAAAGCCGCGCTACACCCGCATTCATCGGGGTGTAGCGCGGCTTTCGGGGTGCTGGGCCCGTCATCCACAGCCGAGGAGGCGCGGGTGGCGCCGTGCGGATCACATGCGTCATGCTCGACCCGTGCTCGAAACGCTGATCCGCCGTGACTCCGTCATCCGATCGGGCGGCGACAGCTCCGCGATCGAGCGCGACGCCCGGCGAGGGCTTCTGCGGCGGGTCGCACCCGGCGCCTACGTGCCCACTCCGGTCTGGCAGGCGCTCACGGCCGCCGAGCGCCATGTCATCCGGGTGCACGCCGTCGTGCCGCGGTTCGGCGACGAGGTCGTCGTCTCGCACGAGTCGGCGCTGGCGCTCCGCGGTTTCCCGCTGCTGGGGGACTGGCCCGAGCGCGTGCACGTCATCGACCCCCGGCGTCATCGCGACAAGGTCGGCCCCTGGGCGCATCAGCACGCTGGGCCGGTCGTCGGCGACGAGGTCGATGTCGTCGACGGTCTGCGCGTCGCGGTGCCTCGTCAGGCCGCCGTCGACGCCGTGAGGCGACACGATCTCGCGGGCGGCGCCGTGATCCTCGACCACGGTCTGCGCACCGGCGCCTTCTCGCGAGCGGAGCTCGAGGCGGTGGCGGCCCGGCGTCCCGGCGTTCCGGGCAGTCGACGCGCCGCGGCCGCGATCGCCTTCGCCGACGCTCGCGCCGATTCGCCGGGCGAATCCCTGAGTCGCGCTGTCATCCATCTCGCGGGCCTCTCGAAGCCCGAGCTGCAGGCCCGGTTCCCGCGGGGAGGATCGCTCGTGGGGATCGTCGACTTCTGGTGGCCCGAATGCGGAGTCATCGGCGAGTTCGACGGCGAGGTGAAGTACCGAGATGCGGGTCCGAGGCGCGGACGCACGCCCGAGCAGGTCGTCATCGACGAGAAGCGCCGAGAGGACGCCCTGCGCTCGCTGTCCGGCGTGAGGGCCGTCGTGAGGTGGAGCTGGGCCGACGCCCTCCGGAAGGACCCGCTCGTCGCTGCGCTCCGCCGCGCCGGCGTGCGCTGACGCGCTGCGCGCGCTGCGCGGCGCGCGCCGCGCCGCTGCAACGCGCAACACCCCGTTCTCGGCGCTACACCCCGATGAATGCGGGTGTTGCGCTGAGAACGGGGTGTCAGGCGGGTCGCGCCGTCAGGCGCGGGTCAGCGACCGCCGCGCTGGCCGCCGCCGGTGCGGGCCTTGCCGCCGACGAGGCCGCCGACCTTCAGCGAGCCGGGGCGTCCGCCCTCCGAGGAGGCGCGGCGTCCGCCGGAGCGCTGCCCGCCTTCGCGGGGGCCGCCCTGCGACGCCGCGAAGTCGGCCTGGTCGTTGCGGACGGCGTTGGTGCGGCTCTGGCCGCCGTCGCTCTGGGCGCGGCGTCCGGTCTGGCGGGTGCCACGGGCCTCGTCGCGGCCGGCGTCACGGCCGCCCTCGCGCACCGGCGTCACGGCGCCACGGCCGGACTCGGTCGAGTAGAAGGTCGAGGCGCCACCGCGGGGGGCGGCGTCGCGGCGGGCGCCGCCGTCGCGGCCGGCACCCTGGCGTCCGCCGTCACGCGAGCCACCCGAGCGGGCTGCACCGTCGCGACCGCGACCGGTCTCGGAGCCGCGACCCGCGCCTCCTTGGCGTCCGTCGCGCGAGCCGCCGGCCGATGCCGCCGCGGGGCGACCCGAGCGGTCCTGGCGGGCGATGGGGTTGCCCTGCGAGTCCTGACGAGCGGCGCGCTTGCGCTGCGCGTTGGCGCCCTGCGAGCGACCGCCGCCACCCTGCTGCTGCTGCACGGCGGCACGGGGGGCGGGCTTGACGTACGCGGCGACCTCGCCGACCAACGCGGCGACCTCGGGCGAGGACGGCACGACGGCGGTGATGGTCGGGCGGATGTCGGCCTTCTTCATCAGCTGGGCGACGTCGCGCTTCTGGCTGGGGATGACGAGGGTGACGACGTCGCCCTCGGCGCCGGCGCGGGCGGTGCGGCCCGAGCGGTGCAGGTACGCCTTGTGCTCGGTGGGCGGGTCGACGTGGATGACGAGCTCGATGTCGTCGACGTGCACACCTCGGGCGGCGACGTCGGTGGCGACGAGCACGCGGGCGCTGCCGTCTTGGAAGGCGGCGAGGTTGCGGTCGCGCTGCGGCTGCGACAGGTTGCCGTGCAGGTCGACGGCGGGGATGCCGGCGTCGGTCAGCTTCTTGGCGAGCTTCTTGGCGTGGTGCTTGGTGCGCATGAAGAGGATGCGACGGCCCTTGCCGCCGGCCAGCGTCTGCACGAGGGCGTTCTTGCTGTCGAGGTCGGGGGTCTCGAACACGTGGTGGGTCATCTTGGCGACGGGCGAGTTGGCCTCGTCGACCGAGTGCAGCACCTCGTTGTGGAGGAACTGCTTGACCAGCTTGTCCACGCCGTTGTCGAGGGTCGCGCTGAAGAGCAGGCGCTGACCGTCGGTCGGGGTGGCCCTCAGGATGCGCGTGACACCGGGCAGGAACCCCAGGTCGGCCATGTGGTCGGCCTCGTCGAGCACGGTGATCTCGATGGCGTCGAGCTTGACGAAGCCCTGCTTCATGAGGTCTTCGAGGCGGCCGGGGCAGGCGATGATGATGTCGACGCCGGCCTTGAGGGCCTGCACCTGACGGTTCTGCGAGACGCCGCCGAAGATGGTGGTGGTGCGCATGCCGTAGGCCGCGGCGAGCGGGGCCAGGACGGCGTCGATCTGCGTGGCGAGCTCGCGGGTGGGGGCGAGCACCAGGCCGAGGGGGCGACCGGCGCGACGCTGTCCGCCGGCCAGCTTGCCGCCGAGGCGCGCGACCATGGGGATGGAGAACGCGAGGGTCTTGCCCGAGCCGGTCTTGCCGCGGCCGAGCACGTCGCGCCCGGCGAGGGTGTCGGGCAGGGTGTCGACCTGGATCGGGAAGGCGGTGGTCTTGCCCTCTGCCGTGAGCGACTTGACGATCGGGGCGGGGACGCCGAGCGAGCTGAAGGTGACGGTGTCGGCCGTCTCGTCGACGGTCGAGCCGTCGGGGGTGGTGTTCTCGGTGTCGAGGGTGTTCGTTGACATGTGGTGCACCTTTCGGGGCATCGGTGTCGAGCCGGGCCAGGCTGCGTGACCACCGTGTCGGGCGACGACGTCGTGCTGACGTGTTCGCGCGAAGGCGGGGCAGTGCCGGGAGAACGGCTGTCGTAGCCGGGCTCGAGATGTGGCGACGGTGCAGGTGTGCACGATCGTTTCGCCGCAGAGTGAGCTTCGCGCGCCTGCTGGTCTGCCTGGGTGTGTGCCAGGACGGGAGAGGCGGGGAGGGGCGTGCTACGACGCAGGGAGCCGGTCAGGCCGACTCGCAAGTGACCCCAGCCTAGCGGAGGTGCACGGAAAGCGCGACGGGGGTGCCGAGGAGGCGCGGGTCCTCTACGGACGGCAGCGCGCCCCGAAGGTGGCTTCGGCGAGCATCGATGCTGCGAGCAGGCAGACGGGCATCAGGGCGAACATGGTCCATTGGGTGTGACCGAAGCGATGCGGTGCCGCAGACCTTCGACGCGACCCTGTTCGGGGCCCGAGTTGAGCCCATACGGGGGCGATGGTGAGAAGTGCTGTCGATGTCACGGCCAGGGTGATCGTCGTCTGCAGGATCATGGTCGCCATCTGCTGGGAGCCCCAGAGTCCTAGTATCCAGATGGCCGAGACGAGAAACCAGGCAGGCAGTGCGGTGAATACGAATCCCAGCATTGCACCGGCGCGGACGCCTCTTGTGACGGAGGCTGCCTTCTGGCTCTGATCACGTCGGGATACGAAACGTCCGCTCCCTATCAGAATGAAACCTGTCAGGGTCGTCGCCAGACCGATCCTGATCAATTGCACAGGCCGGACGCCTCCACATACTGTCTCAAGAGCCCAGATCGACAGTACGAGGCTCTGCGCCCCGATGAGTGCGAATGTGATGAGTGCAGAGCAGAGGGTGAGCAGCCTGGTGATCAGAATCGGACTCATGAGCTGCCTAGAAATAGATCGACGAGCCTTGTCGAAGCGACATCGAGAAGCTCGGGTGGGGTCATCAGTACTCCCCGCGCCAAGTCCAACTCGTCACCGATAAGACGGTGACGGCGACGAGTGCCCCGGCGAGTATTCCGAGAATCAATCTCCGGTTTTCACGTGAGACGCACGGACGCGCCTCGATATCGAGGGCGATCAAGCTGATACTCGCGGGAGCTATGGCCAGTAAGAGGTAGGCGATGGTCAGGAATGCGGTCACCCAGTCGCGAGTCGAATTCGGCCCGGCCACGATGTAGACAGCATGGAATGCGATGTAGCACACCGCGAGTAGAGCGACGATCACATGGAGAACGCGCATGAAGAAGCGCGGCTGTCTGGCAGTCGATCTGCGCGACTGGAGCGAGTCCACGCATGCGTGAAGACAGAGAATAGTGACGACGAGGAGAATGCTGCACGTCAGGAGGGTGGGCCCAAGGACGGCGCTGCGAAAGAGACCAGCGAGTGTTAGCGGGTATAAAGCGCCCAGTGTGAGAGTGCTCCAGAACCTCCAATGGCGTCTCGCTGTGGTCACATCCCGGCATTGATGATCGCGAGCCACCGGTTGTCTCGCGTCTGCCGACAGTGGGTCTCTCCGCAGGTGTACGTCATCTGCAGTGAACATGGTAGGCAGTATGTCTAACGACTGGTAGTAATACAAGTGGGGGCTAGCGAGCCCCACCAGGGATGACGTTCTTCACTCCTGAGCGTCAGCCAGGCGACTTCGGAAGCATCAAGCCTCCGTTCGAACGACGCCTCAGCGCACCGTCCCGTAGCGCTCGCCGACGGGGATCTCCACGGCGACCGTGTTGCCCGGCTGGGCGAGGGGGCAGGCCCAGGCGGGGTCGTAGGCGCAGCTCGGGTTGTAGGCGAAGTTGAAGTCGAGCACGATCGTGCCGGGCTCGGTGCCCGCGCCTAGGTCGGCGCCCTTGACCGAGTCGATCAGGTACCGACCGCCTCCGTACGTCCCTCCCGGCTTGCCGGCCAGCGCATCCTTCACCGGCACGAACAGTCCGCCGCCGTACTGCACGAGCTTCCACACGTCGAGCCGCCCGACGCCGGGCACATCCGCCACGCCCACCAGGTCGAACTGCACATCGCCGTCGGTGCCCGTCTCTACGACCATGCGTCGCGTCTCGACCGGCTCGACCGCCACCTCGAACCGCCAGGCCGGGTCGTACGGAGTGGTCGGCAGCCCCGTGAAACCGGGACGGTCCTCGGGCAGGAGCGGCGTCGACGGGTGCGTCGTGAACAGCTCGTCGCGGGTGCGTCGCCAGAGGTCGTGCGCCTCCGTCAGATCCGCCGATTCGCGCACATCGCGGTAGAGGCGGTGGATCGTCCGACGCCACGACGCGATGTCGAGCGCCGACCGGGCCGCGCTAGGGGCCGAGGCCCCGGGCCCTTCACTCCCTGCCGCGGCCACAGGGGTCGCGGAGTCGGATGCTTCAGAAGACGAGGAGGCGCGGGTCGGGTCGGTCACGTCATCCACCGTACGCAGCGCCTCCGACACTGCTCGCGCCTCCTTCTCAGGTCCGCGATGCTCCGGCGCCCGCCCGTCGAGCGCCTTCTAGGCGTGCTTCGGGTGCGTCGGCGCCCCGCGCCAGGTCGGCGCGAGCGCCTTCATGCGGAGCGCCCGCCACTGCCAGGTCGCCCAGAGCCCGGGCCAGAGCAGCAGACCGAGGGTGCCGGCGTGGAATTCCATGCGGTCGCGCAGCAGCGTCCCGTCCGGGCCGTCGGGCGAGACGGCCATGCGGTGGTTGATGCGCATCCGGGCGAACTGGCCGCTCGTGCCCGTGCCGGTGTCGCGCTGGATCCACGCCCCGTCGCGCTCGTGCCAGTCGAGGTCGACGTGCGTGCTGCCGAGGGGCAGGATGCCGAGGATGCTCGCCGAGACCGGGTGCGCCTCCTCGGTCCAGCGCTCGGGGAAGCCCTCGGGCGCATCCGAACGGTACTTCACCAGGGGCGTCGTCACGGCGACCATCACGCGGGGGTCGCGGAGGGCGTCGGTCGCGACGTCGACGGGGCAGGCGAGGCGGATCTTGAGCTGCACGTGCATGCGTCGATCCAACTCCTGCGGGCTGTGGAGGGGGCCGCCTGTGGAGGGGGCCGCCTGTGGAGGGGCGGCGCGGGCGCGGGGGCTGTGGGTGGGCTCGCCTGTGGAGGGGACTCGCCGGTGGAGGGGCCGAGGAGGCGCGGGTCGCGGCGGTCCGTCATCGCGCGTCATGCTCGGCCACCGCCCCGCTCGCCCGACCTACTGTGGAGGGATGAACGCGCACGGCCAGCAGAAGTACCAGGTCAGGCTCGACCACGGCATCGCCGGAGCCGGCCGCATCGCACCCGGCGCCCACCTCGTCGTGGTCGTCGACGCCCTCGACGGGCACGGGCTGCTCTCGACCGACGAGACGGTCGCCGCCGTGCTCGATGCCGTCGCCGAGGGGTCCGAAGGGGCTGACCGGAACGAGGGCGCCGACGACACCGAGCGCGGCGACGGGCCCGTGCAGGCCGAGACCGTCGAGGTGCTGCTCGTGACGACCCCGGCCGACGCCGACGGCGTCGCCCGCCGCGTGCTCGAGCGGCAGGCCGACCGGGGCGACCGCGCCGTCGTCGCGATCGTCGCCGCCGGCGCCGTCGAGCCCGACGGCTTCCGCCCCGCGGTCGAGGACCAGCTCGCCGCCGGAGCCGTCGTCGACGCGCTCGCCGCGGTCGGCATCGACTCGTCGTCACCCGAGGCGGCCGTCGCCTGCGCCGCCGCGGTGTCGCTCCGGCGGGCGACGTCGCACCTGCTCACGGCGTCGGCCTCGGCGGGAGAGCTCGTCGCGACCGGCCGGGCCGACCTCGTGTCGGCGACCCGCGCCTCCTGAGCTGCGCCGCGCCTCCGGGGCCGCGCCGGTGCCCACTGTCGGGGGCGCGGCGTAGCCTGTGCCGCATCGCGACCACCCGTCGCCCGAACCGCTGGAGGAACCATGAAGGCAGTGCTCACCGACGGAACCGTCGTCGCCGAGGCCCCGAAAGACGAGCTCGTCTCGATCGAGGGCAACTGGTACTTCCCGCCGTCGAGCGTCGACGAGAGCCTGCTCGAGAAGAGCCCCACTCAGTACCACTGCCCGTGGAAGGGCGACACCCAGTACTTCAGCGTCCGATCGGGCGACACCCTGCTGAAGGACCGCGCCTGGAGCTACCCCACCCCCATCCCGTCGTCGTTCGACCGCGTCGGCTCGGACTACTCGGGCTACGTCGCCTTCTACAACGACGTGCAGATCGTCGACTGACCCGAGGAGGCGCGGGTCGGGCCCGTCAGGCCGCCCTCGTCGCCACGTCGCCAGGTCGCCACAGCGCCACGACGCCAGGAGATGGACACGACGCCAGGTTTATACGTGGCGTCGTGTTCACTTTCTGGCGTCTTAGGGGGAGCGGCGCGGGGGTGCTGGCGTCTTAGGGGGAGCGGTGCGGGGGTGCTGGCGGTGCGGGGGGTGCAGGCGGCGTGGCGGGTGCAGCGCGAGGCGGCCGAGCGGGCGGGCGCTGCGGCGGGGGTCAGTGGGCGGCGGTGCGCTGGCGGTGCGCTCGCACCTTGGCGCGGTTGCCGCAGCGCTGCATCGAGCACCAGCGGCGGCTGCCGGCACGCGACTCGTCGTAGAAGACCAGCCCGCACGCCTCGTTCGAGCAGCGCCGCATCCGCGAGTCCGGCCCGCCGCCGAACCCGACGGTCGTGAACAGCGCGACCGCATCGCGGGCGACCGATGCCATGGCCTGCCCCAGCCGGAGCCGCCCTGCACCGGCCTGACGCCGACCACCCTCGAGCGACGGCGGCACGTCGGGCAGCGCGGCGAAGAGGTTGAGCGTGTCGACGTCCTGCGGATCGGTCGAGGTGCCGTCCGCTGCGGCCACGGCGAGCCGGGCGATCGCGTCGCGCAGACCCCGGGCGTCGGCGAGCTCGCGTTCGCCCGCGGCACCGGCGACCCCCTCGAAGCGCTCGCCGATCCAGTCGTCGAGGTCGGGCGGCAGCAGCAGGCCGTCCCACGGGGTCGACCCGTCGGCGGGCAGCGCGAGCCCCGACTCGGGGCCGAAGCGCGAGCCGGCGCGGAACCCTCCGAGGTAGGCGAAGTCGAGCCCGAGCGAGCCCGAGTCGAAGAACCAGCGGGTGTCGGTGTCTGATCTGAGCCACTGTCCGGTCTGCACCGAACCACTCTAACCGGTTACGCGCCTCCTCGGCTCCCGCTCTGCCCTGCCGCGCTGCTCAGGGCTCGCGCTTCGTCCAGGTGATGAGGTGGTCGGGGTCGTACCTGCGCGAGCAGCGCCCGCACGACAGCGGGCGCTTCGGCTCGCGGTACCGGAAGTGCTCGTGCCCGGCCGAGCAGAGGCCCACCCACGGAGCGAGATCCGACGCGATCGCCCCGTCGTGCAGACGGCTTCCGATGTAGCCGAGATCGGTCGCGACGGACTTCCAGCGCGGTCCGTGCCCCGCCTTCGACCCGGCGAGGGCGTGCGCCACCTCGTGCAGCAGCACCTGGTGGATCTCGTCGTCGTCGTACCGACCGGCCAGGTGCTTCGACACCGTGATGCGCTTCTGGGTGTAGTTGCACAGCCCGGCGCGGGTCTTGGCGTTGTCGAAGCCGAAGCTCCAGACGGCGGGGTCGAGATGCAGGGCGATCAGCGCGTCGGCCCAGCGCCTCACCCGATCGAGATCGGCCATGAGCGGATCAGGAGGCGCGGGTCGCGCGAGGCACGCCCGTCACGCCGAGCACGCGTGCGCCCGTCACGCCGAGCGTGCGTACGCGGGGCGCACCGAGCATCCGAGGCGCAACCGGCACGCGAGGTGCCGCGCACGCCGAGGAGGCGCGGGTCACCGGGGCGGGAACGGCCAGGTCGACGGCTGGTCGTCTTTGGGCAGGGCGTCGACGACTCCGGTGACACCGGTCGCTCCGGGTCGGGTCGTCTCGGCGTCCTCGTCGTCGGGTCGGCCAAAGGTCGCACCGCGGTCCGACCGAGGGGACGAGTCACGGAACCGGTCGCCCTCGCGGTGACCGGCGGCGTTCGCGGCGAGGCTCGAGATCTTGCCCCACAGGCTCGTGTCGGCTCGCACCGGACGGTCGCTCTCGGGGGCGGGCGGCACCTCGTCGCGCCGGGCGTGGCGGGCCGCACGTTCGTCGGAGTCGTCGGTGCGCGTCGCGGCGGCCCGCGCGGCGGCCGCGGGGTCGACGAGCGACTCGGACGGCAGACCGCCCGTGGGGTTCGTGTCGCCGGGGCGGGGAGCGTCGTGACCGGCGTCGAAGACCTCCGCCGCGCCTCCGGAAGCGGGGTCGTCGAGCTCTTCGACCGACTGGCCGTCGGTCTGCGCGAGGTAGGCACGGAGGATGTCGTCGATGGCGTTCTGAAGATCCACCGCGCGATCGCGCGGGGCGCCGCTCGCCGAGTAGGCGGTCAGCGCGTGGGCGAGACTCGCCCGCGCCTCGTCGTGGCGGCCGAGCTCGAGCAGCGTGTAACCCTCGAGCTCGGCGGCCGCGGCCTCGAGCTCGCGCCACTCTTCGGTCGACGCCGTGATGAGACTCGTGTGCAGGTCGTTGAGCGCACGCTCGAGCTTGCCCTGCTCACGGAAGATGTGCGCCCGACGGATCCGCGCAGCCGTCGAGTCGGCCCGATCGCCGGTGAAGTGCGCGAGACGGAAGGCCTCTTCGGCGATCGCCAGGGCCTCGTCGAGACGACCGAGCAGCCTCAGCAGATCGGCGCGCTCGCCGAGGGCCGAGGTGCTGCGGCTCTGCCCGAGCGCCCCGAGGCGGGCCTCGGCGGCGGGCACGTCGACCGCCGTGCGGAGGCTGATCGGCTCGAAGCCGCCGGCCCCGCCCAGCCTGGAGCCGACAGGCGCGGCGAGGCCCGGGGGCACGCTCTGGGGGCGGGCGCTGCCGGGTGCGGATCCGAGGTGGGGGTCGTGCTCGCTCATCGTGTACGAGGGTAACCGCCCGCCCCGCGAACGGACCGCACGGCGCGCAGGCTCACCCGCTTGCCGCCCCGATTCGCGAGGCTGCGTGGCGCCGGGCTGGTGGACGAGGTGCCTCGAAGCGGGGCATCGGGGCCGCTGGGGCAACCTTTCGGGGCACTTCGACGCGCGGGGAGCGCGGGAGGCGCGGGTGCGGGTGCGGGCGCGGCGGCGGCGAACGAGGTGCCGCAAAGCGGTGGGTCGGGGGCGCAGGAGCAACGTTTTGGGGCACTTCGACGCGCGGCGGGCGCGGGCGCGGGGGCGGTGGCGAACGAGGTGCCCCGAAGCGGGGGGTCGGGGGCGGGGGAGCAACGTTTTGGGGCACTTCGACGGGGTGGCGCACGCGGAGCGGGCGCGGGGCGCGGGGCGCGCGCGGGG
>NZ_JAXCWG010000015.1:0-66421 GCF_034045195.1 Frigoribacterium sp. CFBP9030 | reverse complement strand
GCAGGGCCGCGGGGGCGGCAGGGCCGCGGAGGCGGCAGGGCCGCGGGGGCGGCAGGGTGGCGGAGGCAGGCCGGGCCCGCCCCCGCGCGACCGCTAGCTGCCGAGCAGCTGCTCGGCCAGGTACCCGTGCAGCTGCGCCAGCGGCATCCGCTGCTGC
This sequence comes from Frigoribacterium sp. CFBP9030, assembly GCF_034045195.1. Lineage (NCBI taxonomy): Bacteria > Bacillati > Actinomycetota > Actinomycetes > Micrococcales > Microbacteriaceae > Frigoribacterium > Frigoribacterium sp. CFBP9030. Next base: position 66,264 of record NZ_JAXCWG010000015.1, on the reverse strand, counting down.
TCCATGGTGTCGCGCTCGCGCACCGTGACCGCGTCGTCGTCCAGCGAGTCGAAGTCGACGGTGACGCAGAACGGCGTGCCGATCTCGTCCTGGCGGCGGTAGCGGCGGCCGATGGCGCCGGCGTCGTCGAAGTCGATGTTCCAGTACTTGCGCAGGTCGGCGGCGAGCTCGCGTGCCAGCGGCGAGAGCCGTTCATTGCGGCTGAGCGGCAGCACGGCGACCTTGATCGGCGCCAGCCGGCGGTCGAGCTTCAGCACGGTGCGCTTGTCGACGCCGCCCTTGGCGTTGGGCGCCTCGTCTTCGGTGTACGCGTCGACCAGGAACGCCATGAGCGAGCGGGTCAGACCGGCCGCCGGCTCGATGACGAACGGGGTCCAGCGCTCGTTCTTGGCCTGGTCGAAGTACGAGAGGTCCTTGCCCGAGGCGGCGGCGTGGGTCTTGAGGTCGTAGTCGGTGCGGTTCGCGACGCCCTCGAGCTCGCCGAACTCGCCGCCCGCGAACCGGAAGCGGTACTCGATGTCGACGGTGCGCTTGGAGTAGTGCGACAGCTTCTCGGCGGCGTGCTCGTACAGGCGCAGGTTCTCGGGGTCGATGCCGAGGTCGACGTACCACTGGAACCGCTGGTCGATCCAGTACTGGTGCCACTCTTCATCCGTGCCGGGCTCGACGAAGAACTCCATCTCCATCTGCTCGAACTCGCGAGTGCGGAAGATGAAGTTGCCGGGGGTGATCTCGTTGCGGAAGCTCTTGCCGATTTGACCGATGCCGAACGGCGGCTTGATGCGCGACGACTGCAGAATGTTGTCGAAGTTCGTGAAGATGCCCTGAGCAGTCTCGGGGCGCAGATACGCCATCCCCTGCTCGTTGTCGACCGGGCCGAGGAACGTCTTGAGCAGACCCGAGAAGTTCTGCGGCTCCGTCCACGAGCCGGGCTGGCCCGTCTCGGGGTCGCGGACGTCGGCGAGGCCGTTCTCGGGCGGGTGTCCGTGCTTGGCCTCGTAGGCCTCGAGCAGGTGGTCGGCCCGGTAGCGCTTGTGGGTGTGCAGCGATTCGACGAGCGGGTCGCTGAAGACCTCGACGTGCCCCGAGGCCTCCCACACCTGGCGCGGCAGGATGACGGCCGAGTCGAGACCGACCACGTCGTCGCGCCCCTGCACCATCGTCTGCCACCACTGGCGCTTGATGTTCTCCTTCAGCGCCACGCCGAGGGGCCCGTAGTCCCACGCCGACCGGGACCCGCCGTAGATCTCTCCCGACTGGAAGACGAACCCGCGGCGTTTGGCCAGGGCGATGACGGAATCGAGACGGTTGGGTGCTGCCACGTGTGATGCTCCGATTGTGTTGAGGCCCGAGCTGGATGCCCGGTCGGCCGAGGTACCCGGCAACTCTAGCCGCCGCCCCTCAGGCGCGGAGCGCCCGCACGACCGCCTCGACGTCCTCCTCGTCGTTCCAGAGGTGGAACGCGATCCGGACCCGACCGGCGCGCCCCGACGCCGTCAGCCCCGCCGCGGCGAGCGACACGAGGTCGGCCCCCGGGTCCACCCAGGTGACGATCGCCTGGCCCTGCCGCGGCAGGTCGAGTCGGTCGCAGAGCAGATCGCCCAGGCCGGAGGCGCGGCGCCAGACCTCGGCCGTGTCGAGCGACGCGAGGGCCCGCAGCGCCGGCAGAGCACCGACCCACGCGGGCCAGGCCGGCGACACGTCGAACGCGCGGGCGTCCGACGCGAGCTCCATGGTCGGCCCGTAGCAGGACCCCCAGACCGACTCCCCCGCGTACCACCCCGCCTGGACCGGCCGGAGGCGCGGCGCGGCGCTCTCGGACACCGTCAGGAACGCCGCCCCTCGCGGACTGCACAGCCACTTGTACCCGTGGCACACCGTCAGGTCGTACCGACCGGCGTCGATCGGCAGCACGCCCGCGGCCTGGGTCGTGTCGCAGAGCGTGAGCGCACCGTGCCGCCCCGCGGCGGCGACGATGGCCCGGTCGTCGGCCACGGCGCCCGTCGCCGACTGGATCGCCGACCAGGCCACCAGCCAGGTCGCCGCCGAGACCGACGACGCGAGCTCGGCGAGCGGCACGCTCCGCACCCGCACGCCGCGATGCCGCTGCTGAAGGAAGGGGAAGACCATGGAGCTGAAGTCGCCGTCGACGCAGAGCACCTCGGCGCCGTCGGGCACGGCGGCCGCGACGACGGCCACCATCGCCGACGTCTGGGAGCCGATGGCGACGCGAGCGGCGGGGACGGCGACGAGCGCGGCGTAGGCGACCCGCGCCTCCTCGACGACCGCTCCGTACTCGATCGGCGAGGTGCCGCCCGTCCGCCACGACTCGAGGTCGAGGCGCTGGGCCTCGAGCGTCGCGAGCATCGGCAGACCCATCGTGCACGCCGCGAGGTAGCCGGTGCGGGGCGCGAACGACCGCGTCGCCTCGACGAGAGCGGGCGACCAGGAGGAGCGGGTCGAGTCGGTCATGCCCCCAGACTCCTCGCCCCGCACCCCCAAGACAACCACCGACATCGTGTCGATCGCATAACCCCGGGTTATGGTTCAGGCATGAGCGACGACCTCGACCTGCAGACGCTCCGCGTGGTGCGGGCCCTCGCCGACACGGGCACGATCACCGCCGCGGCCGCCCGGCTGGGCTACAGCCAGCCCGCCGTGAGTCAGCATCTGCGCCGCGCCGAGGCCCGTGTCGGGCACCCGCTGGTGCTCCGCACGGGACGCGGCGTCACCCTCACCGAGGCCGGCGCCCGTCTCGCCGAGCACGCCGTGCACGTGCAGGCCGCCCTCGACGCCGCCCAGCAGGAGCTCGACCGGCTCGGCGGGGCCGCCTCGGGACGCGTGCGACTGACCGGGTTCCCCAGCGCCTCCTCGACCATCGTGCCCGACGTGCTCGCGCGACTCCGGCACGAGCACCCGGGTCTGCAGGTGACCTACGTCGAGGCCGAGCCGCCCGAGGCCCTCGCGGCGCTCCGCGACGGCACGGCCGACGTCGCCCTGGTCTTCAGCCACCCCGGGTCGACCACCGCCGGCCGCGATCTCGACGGGCTCAGCGAACGCGACGTGTACCTCGACCGCACCGTGCTGGTGCTGCCCGCCGACCACCCGTTCGCTGACGGGTCGCCCTTCGCCGACCTCGCCGACGAGCGGTGGATCGGCGGCTGCCCCCGGTGCCGCGGGCACCTCCTCGCGACCTGCGCGGCCGAGGGCTTCGCGCCCGAGATCGTGCTGGAGACCGACAACGCGCTGGCTGTGCTCGGGCTCGTCGCCGCGCGCATGGGCGTCGCCCTGCTGCCGAGGCTCTCGCTGCAGGCCGCGGCGCTGCCGAGCGCCGTCCGCGTGGTCGACCTGCCCGACCAGATGGGGCGTCGCATCGCCGTCGTGCATCGACCCGGTGCCCGGCGGGTGCCCAGCGTCCGTGCGCTCACCGGGGCGATCGCGGCTCTCGACCCGCGCCTCCACGGCCTCACCGCCCTGAGCGGCCCCCGATCGGACGCGGGTTAGGCTGACCGGACGACTTCGGGAAGGTGTCTGCACGTGCGGAGAAGAGTGCTCGCCTCGGCGGCCGTGGTCGTCACCACGCTCGTGGCCCTAACCGGCTGCTTCGCCGACCTCGACTCGCTCGAGCCCGTCGGCGGCGGACCCTCCGGAGGCGCGGCGACGGCTCCCCCGCAGCCCCAGGTCACCGGGGCGCCCGGCACCGGCGGCGGCACCGCACCCGACGACCTCGCACCCGGCGGCACGCTGCTCAACCAGGTCAACTACAGCGACCTGACGATCTACATCTACGACGTCGGCCGCCTGACGACGGAGGCGCCGTCGATCTACGCGCGGCCCGACGGCACCGACCCGTACCCGACCGGCACGGAGGTGGTCGCGACCGCCTACGTGCTGACGAACAACTCGCAGCAGCGTCTCGACCTCACCGATCTCAGCGCCGACTACTCGTCGTACGGCAACGACCTCGCCACCCAGGACGTCTTCGCGGGCCGCGACCTGCTCACCGGCCTCGGGTACGAGACCGAGCTCGACGCGCAGTTCCCCGCCGATGCGGCGACCTGGTACCTGCTGCCGGGCGAGTCCGTCGTGTTCGCCAACGCGTGGTTCCACCGCGACGCCGACGGGCCGTTGACGCTGCAGTTCCTCTGGCCGGCCGAGCGGATCTTCCTGGGCGCGAACATCCAGTTCTGAGCTCGGGCGGGTCGCCAGCGCACCTGACCGTCGACGCGTCGGGCCGTCGGGTGGTCGGCGCGTCAGGCGGTCGGTGCGTCGGGTGGTCGGCGCGTCAGGCGGTCGGCGCGTCGATCGCCCCGCCGAAGCGCCGCGACCGGGCGGCGTAGGTCGTGACGGCCTCCCACAGGTCGGTTCGCGTGAAGTCGGGCCACAACCGGTCGAGGAACACCATCTCGGCGTAGGCCGACTGCCAGAGCAGGAAGTTGCTCGTCCGCTGCTCGCCCGAGCTGCGGACGAAGAGGTCGACGTCGGGCAGATCGGCCGTGTAGAGGTGCTTCTGGATGAGCTTCTCGCTCACGCCGGAGGGCTTGATGCGACCCGCCGCGACGTCTTCGGCGATGGCCCGGACGGCGTCCGCGATCTCCGTGCGACCGCCGTAGTTGACGCACATCGTGAGGGTCAGCACGTCGTTGCCGCGGGTCAGCTCCTCGGCGTACTGCAGCTCTTTGATGACCGAGCCCCAGAGCCGGGGTCTGCGGCCGGCCCAGCGGACACGGACGCCCCAGGCGTTCAGCTGGTCGCGCCTCCTGTGCAGGACGTCGCGGTTGAACCCCATCAGGAACCGCACCTCGTCGGGCGAGCGCTTCCAGTTCTCGGTCGAGAACGCGTAGACGCTGAGGTGCTTGACGCCCATCTGGATCGCCCCGGCGACGACGTCGAGCAGCGACATCTCGCCCGCCTTGTGGCCCTCCACCCGGGTGAGGCCCCTGCCGTTCGCCCACCGGCCGTTGCCGTCCATGACGATGGCCACGTGCCCGGGCACGGCGCCCTTCGGCAGCTCGGGAGGGTGGACGCCCGTCCAGTCGAGGGGTCGGTAGTCGGCCGCGTCGCGGTGCGTCTTCTTCACGGATGCCCTCCTGGGAGCGGGGTGCGGCCCGTCGGGGCCGAGGCGGTCACGGCGGCTCTCGCCGGCTCGCGATCGACGTGCTGGAGCGAACGGAGTCCCCGTTCGAGATGCCACTGGGTGTACGCCGCCACGACACCGCTGGCCTGGTTGCGCGTGCCCTCGGGCGCGGCGTCGGCGACCGCCCAGTCTCCCGTGAGCAGCGCCGACAACAGGGCCAGCGCCTCCTCGGTCAATCGGGGCGACCCGGGAGGCGCGTGGTCGTCCGCCACCACCCCGCCCAGCTGCACGACGAACGCCGAATGCGGCCCCGGCGCGCCCGTGACAGCGCAGTCGCCGAAGCTGGGCGACCACCCCGCCACGCTCAGTGCCCGGAGGAGGTACGAGTCGAGCGTCAGCTGCGGCGCGTGCTCGGCGCGCGACAACGACCGGAGCGCACCGACCAGCAGGAGGTACTGCTGCAGACCCGCCTCGGCCTCCGTCAGCTTGTCGGCGGTCTCGACCATGACGCTGCCCGCCGTGTAGCTCGCGTAGTCACCCGCGATCACCGCCCCGTACGAGCCCAGCGACTCGGCCTGCTGCACGATGTCGAGCGAACGGCCCTCGTAGAGCTGCAGGTCGGCTACCATCATCGGCTCGAGACGGGCGCCGAACTTCGAGGCCGTGCGGCGGACGCCCTTCGCGACGGCCCGGATCTTGCCGTGGTTGCGGCTGAGCATCGTGAGGATGCGGTCGGCCTCGCCCAGCTTGTGGGTGCGCAGGATGACGCATTCATCGCGGTAGACGGGCACCCCTCCAGTATCCCCCGCGTGGTACAAACGTCGGATGCACGCCACAGCCTTCGCCGTACCTCTGTGGGTGGATCTTCTCGCGGTGGGCATCGGCAGCCTGCAGGGCGCCATGTTCGCCTCCGAGTTCAAAGACCGACGTCTCGATCTGCTCGGCGTCGCCATCATCGGCATCGCGACCGGGCTCGGCGGCGGCGTGCTGCGCGACGTGCTGCTCGGCGTCGTGCCCCGTGCCATGTCGAGCAACTGGTACCTGCTAGTGGCCGTGCTGGCGGCGATCCTCGGCATGGCGCTGCAACGCGTGTTCGACCGGCTGGCGGGCGTCATCACGGTGCTGGACGCCCTCACGATCGGGCTGCTGGGGGCCATCGGGTCGACCAAGGCGCTCGCCATGGGGATTCCGGAGATCCCCGCCGTGTTCGTGGGGGTGATCGCCGCCGTGGGCGGGTCGGTGCTGCGCGACCTCCTGATGAACCTCACGATCGCGATGATGCACGTGGGGTCGCTCTACGCGGTCGCGGCGGCCGCGGGCACCGGAGTGCTCGTCGTCGCCGTGAGCTTCGGCGCCCCCGTCGCCGTCGCCGCCGTCGTGGGCACCTCGGTGACGCTGGTCATCCGCATGCTCGCGGTGCGATTCGGCTGGACCCTGCCCGAGCAGCGCGCCCTCAGCAGGCTGCCCCGCTGGCGCCGCCCCCGCTGAGGCTAGGGCCCGCCGGTCCCCCGCTGCCCTGCTGCCCTGCTGCCCTGCTGCCCTGCTGCCCTGCTGCATCGCGGCCCCGCCGCCGACCCGCGCCGCTACCCCGCTGCGTCGCCCCGCTACCCCGCGGCCCCGGTGCCCCGCGCCGACCCGCGCCTCCTCTCACAGCCTCGCGGGACAGCTACCCCGCGGCGTCGGCAACTCCTGCTCCTCGCGTCGGCCGGCGTCAGCACCTCGGCGTGTCGGCGTCTCGACCGCAGCCGACAGGAGTTGCCGACCGTGGCCGGAGACCGAGCGACGCCGCGCGGCGTGCCGCAGCCCCGAGCGACGCATCCGCCGCCGGGCGGGCCCACGCGCCGACAACTCCTGCTCCGTGCAGCGGTCCAGCGGCAGGGGCACCGTACGGGGCGGTGCATCCGCAGGAGGCAGGAGTTGCCGACACGGGAGCTGCGACGGCAGGGTGGACCCACGACGAGCGGTGCGGCGGCGGAGAAGGCGGCGGCTCAGGCGGAGGCGAGCTGGCGTGCCTCGACCCCGCGGAGCGCGCGATTCACCGCCGAGACGATCGCCTTGAGCGACGCGGTCGAGATGTCGGCGTCGATGCCCACACCCCAGAGGCGCGTCCCGTCGACGTCCAGCTCGACGTAGGCCGCGGCCTGCGCGTCGCCGCTCGCGCTGAGCGTGTGCTCGACGTAGTCGTACAGCTTGACGCCGACTCCATGCGCCTCGAGGACGGAGATGAACGCGGCGATCGGCCCCGTGCCTCGTCCCGTGGTCGACTCGACGTCGTCGCCGATGCGCAGGTCGACGTCGAGCGCGGTCTCACCGGTCAGGTCGCTCGACGTGCGGGTGCGGGTGAGCTCGAAGCGGCCCCACTTGTCGTCGGTCGAGTCGGCCGGCAGGTACTCGTCGCGGAAGATCGACCAGATGTTCGCGCTGGTCATCTCACCGCCTTCTTCGTCCGTGCGCGCCTGGACGACGCCGCTGAACTCGATCTGCAGCTTGCGGGGCAGATCGATGGCGTGGTCGGCCTTCAGCAGATAGGCGACGCCGCCCTTGCCGGACTGCGAGTTGACGCGGATGACCGCTTCGTAGCTGCGACCGAGGTCTTTAGGGTCGACCGGCAGATACGGCACGGCCCAGGGCAGCTCGTCGACCGATACTCCGGCGGTCTCGGCCTCGGCGGCCATCGCCTCGAAACCCTTCTTGATGGCGTCCTGATGCGAACCGGAGAACGCCGTGTAGACCAGGTCGCCGGCCCACGGGCTCCGCTCGTGGACGGGCAGCTGGTTGCAGTGCTCGGCGGTGCGCTTGACCATGTCGAGATCGCTGAAGTCGATCTGCGGGTCGATCCCCTGCGTGAACAGGTTGATGCCCAGCGCGACGAGGTCCACGTTGCCGGTCCGCTCGCCGTTGCCGAAGAGGCACCCCTCGATGCGGTCCGCGCCGGCGAGGTAGCCCAGCTCGGCGGCGGCGATCCCGGTGCCGCGGTCGTTGTGGGGGTGCAGCGACAGGATGACGCTGTCGCGACGGGCGAGACGGCGGTGCATCCACTCGATCGAGTCGGCGTACACGTTCGGGGTCGCCATCTCGACGGTGGCCGGCAGATTGATGATCACGGGCCGAGCGGGCGTCGCGTCGAAGGCCTCGATGACCTGGTTGCAGATGTCGAGGGCGAAGTCGAGCTCGGTGCCCGTGTAGCTCTCGGGCGAGTACTCATAGAAGACCGCGGTCTGCGGGATGCTCTTCTCGGCTTCGAGACACAGCCGGACGCCCTCCAGCGCGATGTCGATCACACCCTGCCGGTCGGTGCGGAACACGACGTCGCGCTGCAGGGCGCTGGTCGAGTTGTACAGGTGCACGATCGCCTGCTTCGCCCCGGCGATGGACTCGTACGTGCGCGCGATGAGGTGCTCTCGTGCCTGGGTCAGGACCTGGATCGTGACGTCGTCGGGGATCGCGCCCTCGTCGATCAGGCTGCGCACGAAGTCGAAGTCGGTCTGCGAGGCGCTGGGGAACCCGACCTCGATCTCCTTGTAGCCCATGCCGACCAGCAGATCGAACATGATGCGCTTGCGCTCGGGGCTCATCGGGTCGATCAGCGCCTGATTGCCGTCACGCAGGTCTACGGCGCACCAGCGCGGCGCCTCGGTGATGCGGGCGGACGGCCACGTGCGGTCGGGCAGGTCGACGGCGAACTGCTCGTGGAACGGGCGGTACTTGTGGATCGGCATGGCCGACGCGGTCTGGGTGTTCTTCATGGTCTCGAGCTCCTGGGCTTGCCGACAGTGTCAGCGCTTCGTTGGTCAGCCGACGACGAACTCCGCGACGAGGGAGGCCTGGGCTAGGACTCGTCGCGGCAGCTAAGGAGGAGCAGACCGAACAGCACAGGTCGAGGCTAGCACCGCCGCCCGGATCGGAGAGACCGAGGAGGCGCGCGATGGTCCGCCCGCCGCCCCGGTCTCGAGGCCGTCACTTCGTCAGGCCGTGCTCGTAGGCGTAGACGACGAGCTGCACGCGGTCGCGCAGCGACAGCTTCGACAGGACCCGGCTGATGTGCGTCTTGACGGTGGCCTCGCTGAGGAACTCGCGCGTGGCGATCTCGGAGTTGCTGAGGCCGCGGGATGCGAGGTCGAAGATGTCCCGCTCGCGCGTCGTCAACGAGCGGAACGCCTCGGGCACGGCCCGGGAGCCACGGCCGTCGAAGTGCTCGAAGAGCTCTCGAGTGGCCGAGGCGGCGATGACGGCGTTGCCCGAGTGGACGGTGCGGATGGCGGCGAGGAGGAACTCTGGATCGGCGTCTTTCAGGACGAAGCCGCTCGCGCCTCCTCGGATCGCCCTGGTCGCGGCCTCGTCGAGGTCGAAGGTCGTGAGGACGATGATGCGCGGGGGCTTGCGGACGGCCTGCTCGGCCTGGGCCAGCACGGCCGACGTGGCGGCGATGCCGTCCATGACGGGCATGCGGATGTCCATGAGGACGACGTCGGGCGTGGTCTCGGCGACCATGGCCACGCCCTCTTCGCCGTTGCTCGCCTCGCCGACGAAGACCAGGTCGGGCTGCGACCCCACGAGCATCTTGATGCCGGCACGGAACAGGGCCTGGTCGTCGACGAGCGCGACGCGGATGGGAGTGGGAGTCACCGGGCGAGACCTACTTCTTGTGTGAGTGCCGAGGTCGGCACGATGGCGTGGACGACGAAGCGGCCGTCGGCGTTCTGGGTGGTCAGCGAGCCGCCGGCGAGCGTCGCGCGCTCGCGCATGCCGTCGAGGCCGTGGCCGCCGCGGCGCTCTTCGCCGGGTGGCGTCGTGGGCACCGGACGGGTCAGGGGCCGCACGACGTTGCTGATGAGCAGGTGGAGGGACTCGTACCGCCAGTCGAAGACCAGCTCGACGACCTCGTCGACCGCCCCGTGCCGCAGCACGTTCGTCAGCGACTCCTGCACGATGCGGAAGACGGCCAGCTGCCGGTTCGTCCCGAGCTGCTGCGGCTCCCCCACGACCCGGTGGTCGATGCGCAGGCCGGAGGCGCGCATCTGCTCGAGCAGCCTGTCGAGATCACCGAGCGCGGGCTGCGGCGCCTCCCCCTGGCTGTGGCGCAGCTGCCCGAGCAGGACGCGCACGTCGCCGAGCGCCTCGCGCGCCGTCGAGGCGATCGTCGTCAGCGCGTCGTCGACGCTCGTGGGGTCGACCTTGGCGGCGTACCGAGCGCCGTCCGCCTGAGCGATGACGACAGCGAGGGAGTGCGCCACGACGTCGTGCATGTCACGCGCGATCCGGTTGCGCTCCTGTTCGACGGCGATGTCGCGCTCGGCTCGGGCTGCCTCCCGCTCAGCTCGAGCGGCGTCCCCCTCGGCGCGGATGGTCTCGCGCTCGGCGACCAGGCGGGCCTCGCGGCTCGTGCGCTCGGCGGAGCGCGAGCGGGCGAGCAGACCGCCGGCCCACGGAAGCCCCAGCAGCGCGAGCAGCCCGAGGAACGTGATGCCGACCTGCAGCATGATGCGGACGACGTCCGTGATGCCGCTCACGTCGTAGGAGACTCCGAAGATCGTCGTCTGCACGAAGGTCAGGTAGAACGTGCCGACGGCCGCGCCCACCACGAGCGACACCAGACCCAGCCACTTGAGCCGGTCGGTGCCGTACGCGGCGACCGTGTAGAGGATCACGCAGATGGCGATGTTGCTGACGTCGGGGGTCGTCCGCGCGAGCATCTCGCCGATGGCGACCACCCAGGCGATCGAGAGAGCGAGACTCGGCGACAACCGGCGCACGGCGAGGGCCACCGCGAGCCCGAGAGCCACGACGCCGGTGAACGAGTCGTTTGAGATGAGCAGCGCCGCACCGAAGAGCACGACACCCGACGCGGCGTCCACCACCAGCTGGTAGGGGGCGAGGCGACGGAAGAGCACGGGACTACCGTACGGCCCGTCTGGTCGCTTCACGAGCGGGCGCACGGACCTCGCGACGGGCGGCGGAGGCGGGTCATCCTGTGGAGGGACCTCCGATCAGAAGCCGAGGCGCCCGAGCAGCTTCGGGTCGCGCTGCCAGTCTTTGGCCACCTTGACCCGGATGGACAGGAACACCTGCTTGCCGACGAGCGGCTCGATCTGGGCTCGAGCCCGTTCGCCCACCTCGCGGAGACGCTGACCGCCCTTGCCGATGACGATGGCCTTCTGGCTGTCGCGCTCGACGAAGAGGTTCGCGTAGATCTCGAGCAGGTCTTTGTCGTCGCGCTCGACCATGTCGTCGATCGTGACGGCCAGCGAGTGCGGCAGCTCGTCTTGGACGCCCTCGAGCGCCGCCTCACGGACGTACTCCGCGACGCGATCCTCGAGTCCCTCTTCGGTGACCGCGTCGGAGGGGTAGAGCGGCTGCGATCGGGGCATCAGCTTGATCAGCTCCGTCGCGAGGACGTCGAGCTGAACGTCGGTGACGGCCGACAGCGGGATGATGGCCTCCCAGTCGCGGAGACGGCTGACGGCGAGGAGCTGCTCTGCCACCGCCGGCCGGGAGGTCGTGTCCACCTTGGTGACGATGGCCACCTTCTTGGCCCGCGGGAACGCGTCGAGCTGCTCGTTGATGTACTTGTCGCCGGGTCCGATCTTCTCGTCGGCGGGCACGCAGAAGCCGATGACGTCGACGTCGCCGAGGGTGGTCTGCACCACGTCGTTGAGACGCTCGCCGAGCAGGGTGCGGGGTCGGTGCATGCCCGGGGTGTCGACGAGCACCAGTTGACCGTCGGCGTGGTGGACGATGCCTCGGATCGCTCGACGGGTCGTCTGCGGCTTGGACGAGGTGATCGCGACCTTCTGACCGACCAGCGCGTTCGTCAGCGTGGACTTCCCGACGTTGGGGCGACCGACGAACGAGACGAAGCCCGCCCGGTAGTTCGAGCCGGGCTCGGGCCTGGTGGGGTCGATGGCCTGTGTCGGGTCGTCGGGGGTCGTCATGCGGTTTCCTTCGCGGAGCGGTTCGAGATGCGGTGCGGGGTGAGGTCGGGGTCGTGCTCGACGAGACCGGAGGCAGGATCCGTGCCGTCGGAGGCGACGACCGGGTTCCGTTCGACGAGGACCGTCTGGAGGTCGTGTCGGCGCCCCTCGGTGCGGTCGGCCGTCAGAGTCAGCCCGGAGACGGTCACGACGGACCCCTTCTCGGGCAGTCGCCCGAGCGTCTTGGTGAGCAGCCCGCCGACCGAGTCGACGTCGTCGTCGTCGAGGTCGAGGCCGAAGAGGTCGCCGAGCTCGTCGACGGGCATGCGGGCGCTGACGCGGAAGACGCCGTCGGCCACCTCGCGGTGCGGTGCGACCTCGCGGTCGTACTCGTCGCTGATGTCTCCGACGAGCTCCTCGATGAGGTCTTCGAGGGTCACCAGGCCGGCGATGCCGCCGTACTCGTCGACGACCATCGCGAGGTGGTTCTTGTCGAGCTGCATCTGCCTCAGGGTGTCGTCGGCCTTCTTCGACTCGGGGACGAACGCAGCGGGCCGGGCGAGGGAGCCGACGAGGGCGTCGTCGTCGCCGACGTGCTCGTGCAGCCGACGGGCGAGATCGCGTAGGTAGACGACGCCCACGACGTCGTCGTTGTCGCGACCGACGACGGGCACCCGGGAGACACCGCGACCGAGGAACAGACTCATCGCGGAGCCGACGGTGGCCGTCGCCTCGATGGTGACCATGTCGGTGCGGGGCACCATGACCTCGCGGACGACGGTGTCGCTGAACTCGAAGATCGAGTGGATGAGCTCGCGGTCGTCCTCCTCGAGCACGTCGAGCTCGGTCGCCTCGTCGACCATGCTGAGCAGCTGCTCTTCGGACGAGAACGACGAGCTGGCCGGACGACCCGGGGTGACGCGGTTGCCGACGGCGACGAGCGCGTCGGCGACGGGGCCGAGCACCACTCGCACGAGGCGCACGAACCCCGCCGTCGCGACGACGAGACCGCGCGCGTGCGCCCTCCCGACGCTGCGCGGGCTGGAGCCGACGAGCACGAACGACACCACGGTCATGATGAGAGCGGAGAGCAGCAGCGCCACCCACCAGCGATCGACGCTGAAGGCGAAGGCCAGCGACACCAGGACCGCAGCGGACGTCTCGGCGACGACCCGGACGAAGTTGACGGCGTTGACGTGCGCACCGGTGTCGACCGCGATCGCCAGCAGCGCCGTGCGACTGCGGGGCGACTGCTCGGCCTCGTCGGTGAGATCGGCCCGGCTGAGGACGCCGAGGGCCGAGTCGATGGCGGCGAGGAGACCGCCGGCGACCACCAGGACGACGGCCACGATGACGAACACGGTGACCATCACCGGGTCACCGCCGCTCGTCTGCGCCGGCGAAGGCGGCGAGGATCTCGCGTTGCAGGCCGAACATCTCGCGCTCGTCGTCCGGTTCGGCGTGATCGAAGCCGAGCAGGTGGAGGATGCCGTGGCAGGTCAGCAGCTGCATCTCGTCGAGCGGGCTGTGACCCGCGGTCGCCGCCTGGGCGACGGCGACCTGCGGGCAGACCACGATGTCGCCGAGCAGACCTGCCGGGGTCGGGTCCTCTTCGGTGCCGGGCCGCAGTTCGTCCATCGGGAAGCTGAGGACGTCGGTGGGGCCGGGTTCGTCCATCCACTGGACGTGCAGCTGCTCCATCGCCGCCTCGTCGACGAAGACGATCGCGAGCTCGGCCTCGGGGTGGACGTGCATCTGATCGAGTGCGAACGTCGCCAGACGCTGGATGGCGGCCTCGTCGACCTCGACACCCGACTCGTTGTTGACCTCGATGCTCATCGGGTTCCTCTCTCGGACGGACGGTTCTCGGACTGCCGGTCGCGAGGTGCCCCGGAGCCGGAGCCGGGATCGGTGCGGGTGGCGGCCGGCGCGGCCGACGCCGTGCCCGACGCCTCGGAGCGGGCGAACTGCTGCGCCTGCCGTTCGGCATCGAACGTCGTGTACGCGTCGACGATGCGACCCACGAGGGTGTGCCGCACGACGTCGTCGCTGGTCAGCCGGGAGAAGTGGATGTCGTCGATCCGATCGAGCACCCGCGTGACCAGCTGCAGGCCGCTCGCCCCGGTGGGCAGGTCGATCTGCGTGACATCGCCGGTGATGACCATCTTGGAGCCGAAGCCGAGTCGGGTCAGGAACATCTTCATCTGCTCGGGCGTGGTGTTCTGGGCCTCGTCGAGCACGACGAAGGCGTCGTTGAGCGTGCGCCCGCGCATGTACGCCAGCGGAGCCACCTCGACGGTGCCCGCTGCGAGCAGCTTGGGCACGATCTCAGGGTCCATCATCTCGTTCAGGGCGTCGTAGAGCGGCCGGAGGTACGGGTCGATCTTGTCGGTGAGCGTGCCGGGGAGGAACCCGAGCCGCTCGCCCGCCTCGACGGCCGGCCGGGTGAGGATGATGCGCTGCACCTCGCGGCGCTGCAGGGCCTGCACCGCCTTCGCCATCGCCAGGTAGGTCTTGCCGGTGCCGGCCGGACCGATGCCGAACGTGATCGTGTGCTCGTCGATCGCGTCGACGTACTCGCGCTGACCGGGGGTCTTGGCGCGGATCGGCTTGCCCTTGCCCGACACGATGGGGTCGCCGAACATGGCGGAGGGCGTGCTCTGACCGGCGTCGAGCACCCGCGCTGAGGTCTCGACCTCGGCGGGAGCGAGATCGTGCCCGCCGCGCACCATGGCCACGAGCTCGTCGACCAGGCCGCGCGCACGGCGGACCGGGTCCGCGGGGCCCTCGAGCACGACCTCGTTGCCTCGGACGAGCACGCGCACGTCGGGGTACTGCTTCTCGACGGTCTTGAGCAGGCGGTCTTGCGGACCGAGCAGCTGCACCATGGCCACGCCGTCGACCTGCATGTCGACGCGGACGATGTCGGCGGCGTCGTCGCCGCGGGGCTCGGAGGGGCGAGTGTCGCTAGTGGGCAAGGGTGCCTTCCTGGAGGGGGCCGCCCAGGACGTGGGCGTGGACATGGAAAACGGTCTGGCCGGCGGACTCGCCGGTGTTGAAGATCAGTCGGAACGACGAGCCGTCGAACCGCCGACCCTCGGCGTCATGGAACACCGCCGGGTCGGCGGCGAGCGCGGACGCGGTCGAGACGAGCTCGGCGAGAAGGGCGGGATCGCCCGCAGCGAGCTCGACGACGTCTCGGTACGACGACGTCTTGGGGACGACCAGGAGGTGCACCGGCGCCTGGGGCTGGATGTCTCGGAAGGCGATGAGCCGGTCGTTCTCGAAGACGATGTCTGCGGGGATCTCACGCGAGACGATGCGGCTGAAGACGCTCGGCTCGGCGTCGGGGTTCTGCTGATCGGACATGGACGCCATCGTACCGGCGACCCCCGACACTTCGCCGGTCGAGGGGACGGCCGCAGCCGCAGGCACGGCCACGGTCCTGGCCGCAGCCGCAGGCACGGCCACGGGCGGCCGCAGGCCTACCAGCGCCCGAGCCGCACGCTGAGCACGGCGATCGCCGCCGGCCCGGCCGTCGACGTGCGCAGCACGGAGTCGCCCAGCCGCACCGGGGTCGCCCCCGCGGCCGCGAGCGTCTCGAGCTCGCCGGGCGAGATCCCGCCCTCGGGCCCGACGACCACCAGCACCGAGGAGGCGCCGGTCAGGTCGACCGCGGAGAGCGCGACCTCGGCGCTCGGCTCGAGCACGAGCACCCGCGCGCCGCCGGCCCGGGCCGCGATCGCCTTCGTCGTGGCGAGGCCGCCGACCTCGGGGCCCCAGGCGCGGACGGCCTGCTTGGTGGCCTCGCGGGTGATGGCGCGCCACCGGGTCAGCCCCTTCTCGATCTTGGGGCCCTCCCAGCGCGAGACGCTGCGCGCCGCCGCCCAGGGCACGACCTCGTCGACCCCGAGCTCCGTCGCCGCCTGGACGGCGAGCTCGTCGCGGTCCCCCTTGGCGAGGGCCTGCACGAGACCGAGCGTCACCACGGGGCGCGGGTGGTGCGCGACGGACTCCGTGAGCATGACGACGAGGTCGGCCCGCGCCTCCTGCACGATCCCCTCGGCGACGAGCCCTCGACCGTTGCCGACCCGCAGCGGGTCGCCGACCCGCAGGCGGCTGACGGTCACCGCGTGCCGCGCCTCCGCGCCGGTCAGGACGACGTCGCCGCCGACCGACGCGTCGTCGAGCGACTCGACGAGGTACGAGTGCGCCACGATCAGAAGTTCAGGAACCGGTCGCGCAGCTTGCCGAAGAGCCCCTGCTGGAACTGCGACAGCTCGGGCCCCTGACCGCGGCGACCCGACGCGAACTTCTCGATGAGCTCGCGCTCTTTATGGCTGAGCTTGGTCGGGGTCACCACCTGGACGCCGATCTTCAGGTCGCCCCGGCCGGTGCCGCGCAGCTTGGTGATGCCGCGGTCGCGGATGGTGATGATGTCGGCGCTCTGGGTGCCGGGCTTGATCTCGAGCTCGACCTCGCCGTCGATGCCGGTCAGCGTCGTCGACGTGCCGAGGATCGCGTCGGCCATCTGCACCTCCAGCGTCGCCAGCAGGTCGTCGCCGTCGCGGCTGTAGGTGTCGTGGTGCTTCACCTTGACCTCGAGGTAGAGGTCTCCGTTCGGACCGCCGGCCTGACCGACCTCGCCCTGGCCGGGCAGCTGCAGTCGGAGCCCCGTGTCGACGCCCGCGGGGATGTCGATCGGGATGGTGCGGCGGGCACGGACGCGACCCTGCCCCTGGCAGGTGGCGCAGGGGTTGGGGATGACCGTGCCGTAGCCGCGGCAGGTGCCGCAGGGGCTCGACGTCATGACGTTGCCGAGCAGCGAGCGGACGGTGCGCTGGATCTGACCCGATCCGTTGCAGATGTCGCAGGTCTGCGGCGAGGTGCCGGGCGCGCAGCACGAGCCGTTGCAGGTCTCGCAGAGCACGGCCGTGTCGACCTCGATGTCGCGCTGCGTGCCGAAGACGATGTCGTCGAGCTCGACCTCGAGGCGCAGCAGCGCGTCCTGACCGCGCTCGCGCCGCGATCGCGGGCCCTGCCGCTGACCGCCGCCCCCGCCGCCGAAGAACGCGTCGAAGATGTCGCCGAAGCCCGCCGCGCCGCCGCCGCCCCCGCCGCCGAACCCGGCCTGCGGGCCGAGGTCGTAGCGCTCGCGCTGCTGGGGGTCGCTCAGGACGTCGTAGGCGTGGGTCACGTCTTTGAAGCGCTCGGAAGCGTCGGCGCTCGGGTTCACGTCGGGGTGCAGCTCGCGGGCGAGTCTGCGGTACGCCTTCTTGATCTCTTCGGGCGTCGCCGACCGGTCGACTCCGAGCACGTCGTAATGATCTGCCACTTGTTTCGTCTACCTCTTGGTGTCGTAGCTGGAAGGTGGGGGGAAGAAGGGGAGGCCGAGGAGGCGCGGGTCGGGTCTCAGCGCTCGGCGAGCGTCGACGACAGGTAGCGGGCCACCGCGCGGACGGCCGCCATGTTCGACGAGTAGTCCATCCGCAGGGGGCCGAGCACGCCGATGCGGGCGATCTCGCTGCCCGACGAGGTGTAGCCGCTCGCCAGGACCGAGGTCTGCGCGAGCCCGAACGAGGCGTTCTCGCGACCGATGCTGGCCACCACGTCGACGGCGTCGAGTTGCATCTCGCCGAAGAGCCGGAGCAGCGCGACCTGTTCTTCGATGGCCTCGAGCACAGGATAGAGGTTGCCGCTGAAGTCGTCGCCGGTACGGACGAGATTCGCCGCGCCCGACATGACGAGACGGTCTTGGCGCCCGGCGGCCAGCTGTTCGACGAGGCTCGCGACGACGCGACGCACGATGGCCGCGAGGTCGGGCCGGAAGCGCTCCGGCAGGTCGCTGAGCGATCGGGCGGCGTCGCTGAGCGCGGCGCCCCCGACGACGGCGTTGACCGACGCCCGCAGCTCGGAGAGGAACACCTCGTCGACGGGCGTGGGCAGATCGATCAGGCGCTGCTCGACCTGGCCGCTGTCGGTGATGAGGACGGTCATGACCCGCGTCTCGCCGAGGCTGACCAGCTCGATGTGCCGCACGCGTGCCCGCGAGAACGAGGGGTACTGCACGAGCGCGACCTGGTTGGTCAGCTGCGAGAGGAGTCGGACCGTGCGCCCGAGGACCTCGTCGAGATCGGTCGAGTCCCCGAGGAAGGTCTCGATGGCCTGACGTTGCGCCGAGGTGAGCGGACGCAGATCGGCCAGCTCGTTGACGAAGAGGCGGTAGCCCTTGTCGGTCGGGACCCGGCCCGACGACGTGTGAGGCGCCGTGATCAGCTCCTCCTCTTCGAGGAGGGCCATGTCGTTGCGGATCGTCGCGGCCGACACGCCGAACTGGTGCCGCTCGACGATCGACTTCGAGCCGACGGGCTCACGGGAGGCGACGTAGTCGTGCACGATGACACGGAGGACTTCGAGTCCGCGTTCCGAGACCACGACGCACCTCTCTTCCGACTGTCTGGCACTCGCCGTACCAGACTGCCAATCCTACGTCACGTGCGCCGCGCGACCTACACCCGGCGCACTCGGCATCCCGAGCTCCCTACTGCCCGCGGGGTGGTCTGCCCTAGGGTGAGGCCATGACCGACATGCCTCCTTCGCAACCGAACGACCCCCGCGCGGGCCAGCAGCCCTTCGGCCAGCAGCCGAACGGCCAGCAGCCCTACAACCAGCAGCCGAACGGCCATCCGCCCTACGGTCACCAGGGGCAGCCGTCCGTCCCGCCGATGCGTCCGGAGGACGAGAAGCTCTGGGCCACGCTGATCCACCTCGGCGGCATCCTGTTCTGGATCGTCCCCGCACTGGTGGGCTACCTCGTCCTGAAGGACCGCGGCCCGTTCATCCGCGAGCACACCCGTGCCGCCCTGAACTTCCAGATCACCATGGCCATCGTGCTGGTCGCGTCGGGTCTGCTCAGCGTCATCGTGATCGGCGCCATCACCGGCTTCGCCGCCGGCGTCGTCATCGTGATCTTCTCGATCATCGCCGCCGTCGCCGCCAACCGCGGCCAGTACTACAAGTACCCGCTGACGTTCGAGTTCATCAAGAACTGACTGCCTAGTTAAGGGTCTCCGCGGCTGTCGCGGACTCGCCGGTCCACGGGGAGTCCGCAGGAGGCTCGAGAGCGGCCCGCATGAGTCCCGCGGCAGCCGTTCTGGTTCGGTCCTCGAATGTCGGCCAGAGGTGCGCGTAGGTGTTCAGCGTGACGGTCGCCTGAGCGTGGCCAAGCGCACGCTGCACGGTCACAACATCGCAGCCGGAGGCAATGAGGCCCGACGCGAAATAGTGCCTGAGGTCATGCGGGCTGATTCCCGTGACCCCTGCCGCCTCTGCTCAGCCCTCATCGACACGGACTCCACCTCGACGATCTGCGGGGCGTTGGACAAGGAACATGCGAACGAACGTAGACCGCAAGCCGTCCTCGCCTAACCCCTAGGCAGAGAACCTTCTCGAGCTGCTCACTGACGCCCTCAACGGCATCGCATGGGTCGACGACACGCACATTAAGGCTAGGGACGTCGAGCAAGACATCGACCACGAACGGCCACGTACAGACCTTAGGATCTGGTCGAAGCCCTAGACCTCGTCCTGCCACGCACTCCGCTGAGCGCGCTCAATGTCGTACACCTTGCGAACTAGCTCAAGGTGGGTCTCGACAATGTCATCGCGGGTCGCCTGTCGCTCTTTCCACCCCTCAGGGTTCCGCGCCCATTGCCTAAGCGAAAACTGCGCAGCACCGGACACGATTCCTGCGTAAGCGTCCGCCGCCTCACTACGGTAATTCGGAAGCTTCTCGCACGCGACGCGTACTTGTGAAAGCACTTCGTTTGCATAGGGCTCGCTCGTCAGTGCAACCTCTTCACCCATCTCGAGCATGAGGCTTCCCGGATCGTTCCCCAGTTCCCAGCCACTGTCCATTCCGAGTCGCACCTCGTATGTCTTCAGCAAGACGCGACGCCCCAAGACCATGATCCGCGTTCGGTCTGCCAGGCGGGCAACGGCATCGGCCTTGGTCCGGGTCTTCGTTTCGTGCACCTGATACCGGTGCGTCAGAAGGAGAGCGGCCGCGCCGATAAGAAGCGACCCGAGCCCGATCAGTGCCGGAATCCAAATCTGCGCCCACCATTCATAGGCGTCCCGCCCCTGTCCCGTGTTGGCCGCTATCTCCTCGAGCGCGCACGCGATGCGCTGCCATCCCCCGCATTCCATTCCCACACCCTATTGGAGGCGATGTGCTCAGCGTGCCCGCCCAAGAAACGGGGCAATCATGATCGGCCCCAAACCCGACACCCATCGCAGCCGTTCCCGCGATACCGGCTTCCCCAGAAGACCCGTGACCGCATAAAGGCACGGGACCTGAACGTCTGCCAGTTCCGCGGGTGCCACGTCGTCACCGGTAGTGAGATCCAGCACCGCTGTGCGCGGGGCGCGAGCGGCAGTGGCCCTATTAGTCGAGTCAGTACCAGTCGGCCAGCGCGTACGTGTGGAACCAGCCGGACACGGTCGATGGCGTGTACAACGACGAGACGCCGTTCTAATGCCGCAGCGCATCCAGCGCATCCAGCGCATCCGCCGCAAGGGCTCTGGCATAAGCCTGAGGGCGCAGCCGTCGTCTCGCGATTTGGTCCGTGGGTCAATCCGTTCAATGCGACCGAGGTCGGAGCCGCCTACCTGTCCCTCGACGAGCGCGGCGTCGCAGAGATGCTCGTGGCCGAGTTCCGCGACCTCGTCCGTACCGATGGTTGCGGCCTCCTGATCCCGAATTACCGCCCCGCGGACGGCACTCGCGGTCGACGAGGACATAATTACGCGCCTCTCGCCCGCATCCACGAACAGTTGGCCGGACGCGGCCTCGCGTGCTGGTGCCCTCTGGACCAGCCGTGCCACGCCGACGTGCTGCTCGAGCTCGCGAACGGGACCGCCATGTGAGATGACAAGCGCACGGTGGCAGTCACTCATCAGGATGCGGGTAGTTCCTCATCGCGTCCTCGTTCAAGGCTGCCACCTTGTGCTCGTTCCGCTTTAAGCCCTCTTGGTAATCGGCCTGGAAGTTTCCGGACGCCAGCACGCCGCGAAACCAGGCTGAAGCCGTTGCCTGCCATGCGCCGATACGAACGGCCGCATCACCAGGTGAGGTGCCCGCTATCGAGTCGAGAAGTGTCAACTCGATCCACCGCTCGTCGAAGCTTGTCCAAAGACTGATTGTCGTTGACGCCACAATGACCTGCGCCTTGCCTTTTTCCCGCAACACACGATCCCGGCGGAGGTATCCGTCAAGCCACTCGTGCTGAGCAAGTGTGGCATCGCGAATCGCCTCACGAACCACATTGCGCTCATCTTCTGCAACGCGCTTCTTGCGTAGACCTTCCTCCGCTCCGCGGGCTAGCCATGGCCCAACGATCGTCGTCAACGCGCCACCAAGCAGGGAAGCAACTAGCGCGATCCCTGCCCCCCAAAACACATCGGGAATTTCCATGAGGCAACCGTATCGACGATCGCTGCACCACGAGAAGAAAGCTGCCTATGCCCGTCAAGTAGACCGTCACCGTTTACACGAAGCCGAACTGCAGCCAGTGCTAGATGACGAAGCGCTGGCTCAAGGCCCGCGACGTCGCTTACGAGCTGGCTGACATCACGGAGTCCCGCAACCTCGAGCCGCGAAGAGCCTCGGCTACACCGCCGCCCCGTCGTCATCGTCTCCCAGGGCGGCCCCGCCACCGACCAGCACTGGGCCGACTTCCAGCCCGACAAGCTCACCGCACACATCACCCTCAACCTCGGAGTGCCGCACGCACTCGTGGCTGATCCCCTCTTGGGTGTGCGCAAACGCACTCGCCCTAATCGTCCTTGTCGCCGCGACGATCGTCGTCGTCGGCGTGATCGTCGGCATCCGGAACGACATTGCCGCCGACGTCGAACAGCAGTGGGCACACAACACCAAGTGCTTGGCCCTATTGACAGGCAGTCACGGGCGACGTGTCACGATGTCGGAGGCTGGCCCCGCACGTACGACCCGGAGTCGTCGGGGTGATGCCCTAGATACCCGCGTAGCGCTTCGCCCCATCTGAAACAACTAGCCCACCTCCTCCACCCTCGAACGAAGCACCCGCATGAACCAGCAGCCAGACGCCTTTGAGCTCACGCCCGACCAGCACCTTCACCTCGCCGCCGCCCGCGCTCGCCTCAGCCTGGTCGAAGCACCCGGACTCATCGCGAACGTCCGCACACTCATTACTCCAGGACTCGGCGGGGCCAGCGACGGCATGCCGTGACCCGCGTCCAAGACCGTACCGCTCCCCCTCAGAGCCGATGCCGTCGACGACACCGACGACGTCCTCGCCCGGCTGCTGCGCTGGGTCAGCTACTGGGCCGGCGCCTACCGACTCGCCCCGCCCTGGAGCATGCAAGTCCACTAGGCACAGGACGGCGAAGTAACTGGCTTTCGCGCGTCCACTGCTCCCAGCGGTGCCGGCGCGTTCACCCAGCAGGCGACGCTCTGGTTCCTCGCACGCCACGACCTCATCGCCGCATACGACACCGGCATGGCCTATTTCGACGACGTCGCGGACATGATGCGAGACCTTCGCGGCAGGTTCCCCCCGTGCACCCCGACCACCCCGCGGCGTGCTCGACCGTCCCTGCCCCGTCTGCGACCAGGACACGTTCGGAGCTACCTGGACCAGAAAGAACGTCGACCAGTTCGAGCTGCGCTGCTCCAAGTGCGAGCACACCCAGGGCGCCGACTCATTCATCGATGCCGGCCGCGTTCGCGAACTGCTCCACGAACTGCGGGGGAGCACGCAGAGCCCAAGTCGGAATCGTGGTCGAAGCGACAAGCAGCACTTGAGCTCGGGATCACACCCCAGACCCTCAACAGGTATATCGCTGAAGGACTCTGGACAGCCACGCAAAGAGGCGTGGATCCAGCACCGACATTCGTAGATTTGTTTCTCCAAGCGGCGAGCTCGCCGGGCATGCCTTATAAGACCGGTACGTAGTGCATCATTGCGGCTTCCAGAAGATGAGTGCAGATCACGTTGCAGGACGCGACGGCGACTGCGACTGCGACTGCGAGGCTGACAATGCGGCCAGCCCCAAGGTTGATGTATCGCCAATGAAGACGCACCTCGACTCTTTCCCGCGACCGAGCGACACACACTCTTACTCCGCTGAGAGCCCGGGAAGAACACACGTGTGTCGGCACCCATGAGAGGTCGGCAGGCGACGACGAACAATCGGAGGACTCATGCGGCAAGTAGCGGAACAACCTGTGCACCCTGAGATGGACCTCGCCTTTCAGCTGCGCGCGAAGTACCTAGAACAGCACTGTTCAGCTGGCCCCTGCAGCCCCAAGGGCCGTCACGACCACACCAGGAATGCTCGAGGTGATGCCAACGATCGACGGTTGCCAAATTGTCGTTGCCAGATTGGCCCAGCGGCTCTTCTTTTCTGGATCAGATGTCTGACCCGCGGCGGCAAATAAAGCTACCCACAAGCGTTCGGCGGCCCCGCCGAGGTCGAAGCCATCACCAAGTGTTTCGTCGTCAAGAGAAGCAGTGATGTCAGCAACTAATCGGCGAATGTAGAGCCGCAACTCGTCGGAGATCGACGCATCCTCGAGGAGCAGCGAGCTCACGTCCTCGAGTAGCGCGCGAAGTTCCATGCCGGTCCCGCCTCGCAGTCGGGGCGCACCCACAGCGAACCACCCTATGAGCGTCTCCAGATGGTCCATCTCGTTCGAGGGGAATGCAACCTCACGGCTCATCGCCGAGCCCCAGGAACGGTCGAAGTTCATCAGCATGCTCGTCCACGCCGGGACGTATTTGCTGTACAGAGAGACAGGCAAGCCTTGCTCCTCAAGGCGCGCCAGGCCGTCGACCAAGTCCAAGAGATGGCGCATGGCATCACGCTGACCTGCGAATCCACGGACTGTGTCGAGACCTCGACTGCCTGCAACGCTGTGATTGCCGTCCTTGAGGACCTCTCCCCATTGAACAAAAAGGGCGTGTAGGTCGGCGGCAGGATTAGACATAGCTAGATCCTAAACCGAGACGTAAGCAGGCCAAGAGAGGACCGAGCCACCGGGTCCGACGAAGCTGAGGAGTCATTGCGTGGCCGCAAGCTGGTCCGGATCCACCCGCAAAGAACGCCTACCCGACGACCGGGAACAACGCCGCACCACGACACGCGACCGTGAAGGCGAAGGATGCCAAGCCACATGCGCGACGGCACACGCTGTATCGGGCCTGGCACTGACTGCGACCACATCATCCACGGTGACAACTACGCCCTCTCCAACCTGCAGTCATTATGCCGTTGACACCACGACAAGAAGAGCGCACTCGAAGCGCTCGAAGCGTGCCGCTACATCCCACGCCCATCAGCACGCAAGCCACAAGAGAACACTTCGGCCTTCGATAGGTGCCACACCCAAGGGCCCCACCAACCGCACCCGCGAACGACTGCCAGCCACCTAAACCGGCCGTCAATCATGCGGCACACAAGCACGTCACCGACGACGCTCTCAGCCGGCACCTAAGACGACGAGGAGACAGGCCACACGCCGGGCAAACGCTTGCAATGAACAACCGGCACGCACCAGCACAGCCACACACAGGGGCCACCCACCCCCTCCCGTGGGGCCTGGCCGAGCCTAGATGTGCCGTAGCTGGCGGTGTGTACGGGTCTGCACCTTAGTTGGAGGGCAGCACTTCCCTATGCGTACGACTCGGGCATCATTCCCGACTCGAGGCCTTTGATGAGCACAAAGGGCTTCATGAGCGGATCTCGGAAGCGGTACCGGATGCTCCTTTCTCCTCTCCGTCGTTCTTCAAGAATCCAAATCGGGTCGCCGGCAAATCGCTTTAAGTGGCTATTTACGTGACCTAACTGACGAGGTGCCTTAACGATTTCAGACAGCTTATTCGCCACGTCCGTCGAGGAGAAATAGCCGATGTCATCGGTCTCAGCCAAAGCGCAAGCAAGGAGTGTCGGCACCAGTTGTGCGTCTGCTCGAGCCGAAACGGCTTCCGTATAAGAGCTTCGAATCGCGTGTGAGGTGTCTTCGACGGCGCGCACCATTGCGCGGAAGACGGTAGCTTGCGAAACCACAGTCTCGCCGTCTCGAATCGCTTCGGCTCCGGCCGCACCGCCTAGAAGGTGCGTGTAGTAGGGGAAACCTTGAGAGATTCGAGCGACGGATGCCGCAGTCCTTGCATCACACGACAGCGACTCTCCAGTCTTCTCGCTGTAGGCGGCAAATCCCCCAGTGAGGATCTCAGCAAGTTCGGGGTCACTCATCCGGGGCATCGCCACCTGGCGAATGTTTCGAGCAATCGACTGGTGCCCCTGGATCAGGCCGTCGATATTGTCCGCGACACCAACGATGATTAGGGTCATGGGGACGAGATCGTCCGATACGGACTTGACAAGGTCGGCAAACGGTATTGTTTCCCTGTAGCCGCCAAGACGATCAAACTCATCCAAGATAACCAATAGGTTCTTGCGGGAGGCGATGAGCGACAGCGCTTCGACGACGTCATGGACTGCCAGTTCGTCATTATCAGGAAACATGAGCAGAGTTTCAACGCGTTCGACCACGTCCTTCATATGCTCGCGCTGTTCCTTATCTAGCGCCTCCACCTCGGACCTGAAGGACCGGAAAAAATGAGTCCACACTTCAGAGAAGCTCTCGCTATCTGAGCACTGCACTCGCACGGACAGCGCTTCACCAGCGTGCATGGACATGTAGAGCGTTCGCGCGATGTAGGAGAGTGACGTCTTCCCCACGCCTCGCTCACCGTAGATCACTGGATGCTGCCCAATCTCGGCGATGCCGGTCAGGAGGCTCTCGATTTGTCGTGTACGTCCGCGGAAAAGATTTACGTCATCTGTCGGCGAAGACGGCCGAAAGATGCTCTTCAGGGTTGCGAGTTTTGCGTGGAGCACTGAAATGTCCGTCACGTCCACATTCTGACAGTGATTATCTCCCACTAGGGCGATTTATCTCCCACTAGTGCGTGGCGATGCGCATAACAGTGCAAGTGGCCGAAGGATGGCCACCGAAACGGCGGCGAATCAGCCGAAACGGGAGCAACCATGGCAGGACGAGGCTTTGTCCCGAAGGACCCGGATGCGCGGGCTCGGCGGAACAGCGACCCAATCGCCATGCGTGTCCTAGCCCGTGGGGTGGCTAAGCAGCCCGACCGACCGACGATCGCCATCGAAAAGGACGGCAAGTTAGCTAAATTCGTGTGGCCGGCGATCATGCTTGAGTGGTGGCGCATGTGGCCGGAGTCGCCGTTGTCGGCTGACTTCACGTCTACGGACTGGTCGGAGCTTCGAGACACTGCGTTGCTGCATGCGCGGTACTGAAGGGTGACGTCAAACTTGCCGGCGAGCTCCGGTTGCGCACCGCGAAGTTCGGTGCGACCCCCGGAGGCGATCCCGACGTCGAGAAATTTCGAGCGGCTTGGATCTGAGCGTCACGCTCGAGGCGAGTTGTGCCGGTCAGGCCGACACCACTCGTGGAACCGGGAAGAGAAGGGGGTGGGCACCGAGTATTTCAGGACTCGGGCCCGCCCTGCGGATCTGTGCAGATCCGCGGCCGGTCTCTCTGGCGCACCCCGTGGCCGGGGCTGCTAGGAAAGCAGTAGGGCTGCCGGTAGCGCACGCCCCGCAGGGTGCCGAAGCGAACCCTTATGATTCCGCTGGCCTGTCATGCCAGAAGCACTCCTGCTCACGCTTTTTGACATAGGCCGTCGATTCAGGTCTAGTGCGATGTCAACTGCGAATCGATCACCGGAGGTTGACGAGTGACCGAGTGCTAGATTAGTTCGCCATTTGACTTCGGTACACCGGGAGGCCTGGGCACCTACACATGGAGTGCGCCTCATCCACTAGCCTCGCTTTGTGACTCCAACCGTGTGCGCGACCTTAGTGACCGTATTTCCTGTGCTCTTACTGATTTCCCTTGTCGAGGGAAGAGCCGTAAACCCAGCCCTTCGTTCAAACGTCTTCTACATCCTGACCATTGGACTCGGGACCTGCTTTGGCTTGATCGGAACCATTCTGACCGCATCTGGTCTCGATAAGGGCCTCTCTGATCCCTTGGGCGGGATCGCTATCGGGCTGCTCTACGCCCACCTCCTCTGTCTGCTTGCGCTTGTTGTACTCCTGTTCCTGACATACGACCACGAGGACGGCAACGTCAGTCTTTTCGGATCGAAGAAGCACAAAGAGGCTGCAGCACTCAAGCGTGCAAGTGGTCCAGAGGCCTCGGGCCGAAAGCGACGCTGATACGACAGTGAAGCTGGTCGAGAAAGACCAAGCCCTAGGCCACGCGACCGGCTAGGCGTTGAGAACTCCTAGTAGTTCGTCAGCCGCGGCATGTAGCGAGTCCCAGTCACAAGCATCTGCATCTGGATCTGCATCTGCATCTGCGGCCGTAGGATCCGTGCCTCTCGTTATCGATACGTACGAGCAGCCCCAACATCCCGCGGCCAGTACTACAAGTACCCGCTGACGTTCGAGTTCATCAAGAACTGAGGCACGGCACCGAACGAAGGGCGCACCTCCTGAAGGAGGCGCGCCCTTCGTCGTCCGTCGAGCTCGCGACGGTCACGGGGCCCGCTCTACGACGGCAGGAGTCGGCGGACGACCGCGTCGGCCATGAGGCGGCCCTCACGGGTGAGGACGACCCGACCCTGCAGGGCGGGGCGCCCCTCGACCCAGCCGTCGGCGATGAGCCCGGCGACGGCCTGGCGACCGTCGTGGTCGAGCTCGGACACCGGCAGACCCTCGCGGATGCGGACGCCGAGGAGGACCCGCTCGACCCGACGCGTCTCGTCGTCGAGGGTCTCGCGACCGGCGCCCGGCGACTGCTCGGCCGCCATGCGCTGCTGGTAGGCGGCCGGGTGCTTGACGTTCCACCAGCGGACTCCCCCGACGTGACTGTGCGCGCCCGGGCCGACGCCCCACCAGTCGTGGCCTTGCCAATAGGCGAGATTGTGCCGCGAGCGGTGGTCGACCCCGCGCGACCAGTTGCTCACCTCGTACCAGTCGTAGCCGTCGGCCGCCAGGCGGTCGTCGGCCACCTCGTACATGTCGGCCGCTAGGTCGTCGTCGGGCGTCGCGACCTCGCCGCGGCGGATCTGGCGGGCCAGCTTCGTGCCGTCCTCGACGATGAGCGCGTACGCCGAGAGGTGGTCGGGCTGCTGCGCGATCGCGACGTCGAGCGAGCGCTTCCAGTCGTCGAGCGTCTCGCCGGGGGTGCCGTAGATCAGGTCGAGGCTGACGTCGAGGCCCGCATCACGCGCCCACTCGACGACCAGCGGGATGCGTTCGGGGTCGTGGGTGCGCTCTAGGGTCGCCAGCACGCTCGGCACGGCCGACTGCATGCCGAAGCTGACCCGGGTGAAGCCGGACGCCTTGAGCGCCCGCAGGTAGTCGGCGTCGACGCTGTCGGGATTCGCCTCGGTGGTCACCTCGGCGCCGTCGACGAGACCCCAGGTGTCGACGACCGCGTGCAGCATCTCGGCCAGATCGGACTGCGGCAGCATCGTCGGCGTGCCGCCGCCGAAGAAGACGGTCGACGCGGGTCGCGCCGGCAGACCGGCCTCGGCGAGGACGCGACCGCCGAGCGCGACCTCGGCGACGGCCTGCCCGGCGTAGTCGTCGCGCTTGGCGCCGCGCAGCTCGTCGCCGGTGTACGTGTTGAAGTCGCAGTAGCCGCAGCGGACACGGCAGAACGGGACGTGCAGGTAGACGCCGAAGTTGCGCTGGTCGGCCCCGGCGACGACCGACGACGGGAGACCGCCGTCGACGGGCGCGGGGTCGCCGAGCGGGAGGGTGCTCGGCACCCTCAGTCGTCCAGCCGACGGAGGGTCGGGTCTTCGGGAGCGGTCTCGGGCGACTCGGCCGCCGTGATCGCCGCGGCGTCGAGGTCCGTCTCGGGCTCGGGGCCGGGCTCGCTGATCGACAGCGCCCGAAGATAGCGACGCGTGTACAGGGCCTGCGTGCGCTTCATGAACGGCTCGACGAGCTTCCAGCGGAGCGACGACGGACGCGAGAACGAGCGGATCGAGAGCCAGACCGAGCCGTCGTCGGTCTGATCGACGATCCACGACTCCTCGCCGCTCTCGGGGTGCCCGTCGAGGGTGCCGTAGGCGAAGCCCTTGCGCTTGGGCTCGTCGATCACGTAGACCACCCGGACCGGTGCCTCCACCTTGCGCCCGTAGGCCTCGATGGTGAGCGTCGCAGTCGTCCCGGCCGTGAGCAGGGGCGTGCCGTCGGGGGCGAAGCGCGCCTCGTCGGGCGAGCGCGACCAGTGCGCCGGGTCGATCGGGGCGCCGTTCTCGTCGAAGGTGACAGGCGTGTAGCCGCCCTCCTCGAGGGGCGGGACGGCGTCGACCCGGACCTCGATGCCGCTGCGGCGCTGGATCTGCCAGGTCATCGTCGCGATCCAGGCCGCCTCGAACCGGGCATCGCCGTGACCGACGCGGGTGCGGTACTCGGCGGGCGTGAAGCCCGTCGGCGGGTACTGCATCAGGTCGGGAGCCTGCGTGGCCCCGACCTCGCCGTACGTCGTGCGGGTCTCGGTGTACGTCGCGCGTCTCATGCGACTACTTCTTGTCTTTCTTCTCGGTGTCGCCCGAGAGGGCGGCGATGAAGGCCTCTTGCGGCACCTCCACGCGACCGATGGTCTTCATGCGCTTCTTGCCCTCCTTCTGCTTCTCGAGCAGCTTGCGCTTTCGAGAGATGTCGCCGCCGTAGCACTTCGCGAGGACGTCCTTCCGCATGGCGCGGATGCTCTCGCGCGCGATGATGCGCGCTCCGATGGCGGCCTGGATGGGGACCTCGAACTGCTGACGAGGGATCAGCTCGCGGAGGCGACCGGTCATCAGCACCCCGTAGGCGTACGCCTTGTCGCGGTGGACAATCGCGCTGAAGGCGTCGACCGTCTCGCCCTGCAGGAGGATGTCGACCTTGACGAGGTCCGCCTCCTGGTCGCCGATGGGCTCGTAGTCGAGGCTCGCGTAACCGGCCGTCTTCGACTTGAGGCTGTCGAAGAAGTCGAAGACGATCTCGCCGAGCGGGATCGAGTAGCGGATCTCGACCCGGTCTTCGCCGAGGTACTCCATGCCGAGCAGATTGCCCCGGCGCTGC
The DNA here is from genome assembly GCF_034045195.1 of Frigoribacterium sp. CFBP9030. NCBI lineage: Bacteria > Bacillati > Actinomycetota > Actinomycetes > Micrococcales > Microbacteriaceae > Frigoribacterium > Frigoribacterium sp. CFBP9030. The sequence goes on along the minus strand of NZ_JAXCWG010000015.1, from coordinate 36,111 downwards.
TGGCAGAGCTCCATGATGACGCCGACGTAGTCTTTCGGCGCCAGGATCGCGGCCTTCACCATGGGCTCGCTGACGCTCGCGATCTTGCCCCCGGGGAACTCGCTCGGGTTCGTCACCGTGATGGTCTTCTTGTCGTCGGTCATGACCTCGTAGACGACGCTCGGGGCCGTGGTGATGAGGTCGAGGCCGAACTCGCGCTCGAGGCGCTCGGTGATGATCTCGAGGTGCAGCAGCCCCAGGAACCCGCAGCGGAAGCCGAAGCCGAGCGCGACGGACGTCTCGGGCTCGTAGACCAGCGCGGCGTCCGACAGCTTCAGCTTGTCGAGCGCCTCGCGGAGGTCGGGGTAGTCGCTGCCGTCGATCGGGTAGAGGCCCGAGTAGACCATCGGGAGGGGCTCGACGTAGCCGGCCAGCGCCTCCGTCGCGGGCTTCGCCGCCGTCGTGACGGTGTCGCCCACCTTCGAGAGCCGCACGTCTTTGACACCGGTGATGAGATAGCCGACCTCGCCGACCGAGAGCCCCTGGCTCGGCGTGGGCTCGGGCGACGACACCCCGATCTCGAGGATCTCGTGCGTCGACTTCGTCGACATCATCTGGACCTTCTCGCGCGGGTTCAGCGTGCCGTCGATCATGCGGATGTAGGTCACGACCCCGCGGTAGCTGTCGTAGACCGAGTCGAAGATCATGGCGCGCGGCGAGGCATCGAAGTCGCCCGTCGGCGACGGGATGCGGTCGACGACGCGGTCGAGCAGCTCTTCGACGCCCATGCCCGTCTTGCCGCTGACCCGCAGGACGTCGTCGGGGTCGCCGCCGATCAGACCGGCCAGCTCGGCCGCGTACTTCTCGGGGTCGGCGGCGGGGAGGTCGATCTTGTTCAGGACGGGGATGATCTCGAGATCGTTCTCGAGGGCGAGGTACAGGTTCGCGAGCGTCTGCGCCTCGATACCCTGCGCCGCGTCGACGAGGAGGATCGCGCCCTCGCAGGCCGCGAGCGATCGGCTGACCTCGTAGCTGAAGTCGACGTGCCCGGGGGTGTCGATCATGTTCAGGGCGAAGGTCTCGCCGTTGCGCTCCCACGGCATGCGGACGGCCTGGCTCTTGATCGTGATGCCGCGCTCGCGCTCGATGTCCATGCGGTCGAGGTACTGGGCGCGCATCGCGCGGTCTTCGACGACGCCGGTGATGCCCAGCATGCGGTCGGCCAGCGTCGACTTGCCGTGGTCGATGTGGGCGATGATGCAGAAGTTGCGGAGCGACGCGGGCGGTGTCGACGCCGGTTGCAGTGCACGGGAGGCTAGGGGGCTCACACGATCCTCAGGGGGTGTTGGGCGGGGGGCGCGTCGATTCTCCCACGCCGGGGCGGGAAACCGGGTCTAGGCGGTCGGCGCCGGGAGCTTCGACAGGCCGCGGGTGAGCACCTCAGGCTCCGTCGCGAGGCAGACGCGGATCCAGCCCTCGCCGCTCCGGCCGAAGGCGCTGCCCGGTGCGACGGCCACGCGCTCGGTCAGCAGCAGCCGCTCGGCCCACGAGGCCACGTCCCCGCCGGAGGCGTGCGACATGTCGATCCACAGGTAGAAGGCGCCGGTCGGCTCGAGGTAGCGGATGCCCCGTTCGTCGAGCAGGGACGTCGCGAGCTCGAGGTTCTGCCGGTAGTGGTCGCGGGCGTCGGCGACCGGCTGATGATCGCCCACGACGGCGGCGAGGGCCGCGTGCTGGTCGGGTTCGGCGACGCAGCTGATCTGCGCCTCCTGCACGGTCCGCATCGTGTCGGCCAGCCCCTTCGGGGTCACGAGGTAGCCGACCCGGACACCGGTCATGGCGTAGGTCTTGCTCAGCGAGAAGACGCTGAAGACGCGGTCGTCGTGATCGAGCGAGGCGAGGCTGATGTGCTTCGACCCGTAGGTGAAGTACTCGTAGACCTCGTCGCTGATCACCCAGAGGTCGTGCCGACGGGCGAAGTCGAGGAGGCGCACCAGGGTCTCTTCCGAGTACACGACGCCGAGCGGATTGGAGGGCGAGTTGACCACGATCGCGCGCGTCCGGTCGCCGACCAGCCGGTCGAGCTCGTCGATGTCGGGCACGAAGTCGGCGGCGGGGGCGAGCGTGTAGGGCACCGGGACCGCGTCGAGCATGTGGGCGTTCATCGTGAAGGTCGTGTAACCCGGGTCGGGCACGAGCACCTCGTCGCCGGCGGCGAGCAGCAGCCCCATGGTCTGGTGCAGCGCCTGCGTGCCGCCGATCGTCACCCAGACCTGCTCGACGTCGACGTGGATGTCGTTCTCGCGGGCGAGCTTCGCGACCAGCGCCTCGCGCAGCGGCGCGATGCCGCCGTTCGGCGTGTAGTTCGTGCGGTCTTCTGACCACGCCCGGCGGGCGGCGTCGCCGATGTGCCGGGCGACCGGCACGTCGGGCTCGCCGATCACGAGCATGTCGACGTCGTCGAGCTGCGCGGCGATCTCGAAGACGCGACGGATGCCGGAGGCGGGGACGGAGGTCATGTGCGGGGCGAGCTGCGGCATGATGGCACGGTACTACGCACGACACGGCGCGCCGCCCGACGGCTGTTCGTTGAGACTCGGGCCGCCTGCTGGTAACGTTGCCTGTTGGCTTACGCGTTACGTCTGCACGGGCGGAACGCGATCGCAGCCGAGAGCCGCTCCGGTGGCCATCACCGGCGGCAGCACCGGGTCGATCGACGAGAGTCGATCGGTCGCTCGGCTGGCGCACATCCGTCCGAGACACAGAATCCAGAAAGTAGTTCACGTGGCAAACATCAAGTCGCAGATCAAGCGCATCGGCACCAACAAGAAGGCCCAGGACCGCAACCGCGCGGTCAAGAGCGAGCTCAAGACCGCCGTCCGCGCGACGCGCGAGGCGATCACCGCCGGCGACAAGGACAAGGCCACCTCGGCCCTCCTCGTCGCGTCGAAGAAGCTCGACAAGGCCGCCAGCAAGGGTGTCATCCACCAGAACCAGGCCGCGAACCGCAAGTCGTCGATCGCGAAGCAGGTCGGCGCTCTCTGAGTCGCTCCCCCCGTACGAAGGCCCCGTCTCGATCGAGACGGGGCCTTCGTCGTTCCCCGGGGGCCGCACAGCCGCCGAGGCGAGGCCGCCGGGGCGGGGCCTGGTCAGCGGGGGCGGTCGCCCCGCATCGAGATGACCGTGACCATGCGCTCGAGCGCGTAGACGGCGTCGCGTTCGGCGCCCTTGACGGCCGCATCGGTCTCGGCGACGACCTCGATGCAGCGCCCGAGGCCGTCCTCGCCCCAGCCGCGCACCTCCCGCTGGGCCCGCTCGACCTGCCACGGCGCCATGCCGAGTCGCGACGCGAGCTGACCCGACGGGCCGTAGGCCCCGTGCACCTTGGCCATGCCGCGGATCTTCATCGCGAAGGCCGCGACGACGGGCACCGGGTCGGCGCCCGACGCGAGCGCGTGGCGCAGCAGCACGAGCGCCTCACCCTGCCTCCCGGCGACGGCCATGTCGGCGACCTTGAACGAGTTCGTCTCGACGCGCCCCTCGTAGTACTTCTCGACCGTGGCCTCGGTGATCTCCTCCGCCGCGTCCGAGATGAGCTGCTGGCAGGCGCTGGCCAGCTCGGCGAGATCGTCGGAGAACGCCGTGACGAGCGCCCGCAGCGCCCCCGAGGTGACGCGTCGACGTTCGGCCGCGAACTCGGCGGCGGCGAAGTCGAGCTTCTCGGTGTCCTTCTTCAGCTCGGCGCAGACGACCTCGAGCCCCTGGCCGGTGCCGCCGCGGATCGTGTCGAGCAGCTTCTTGCCGCGCACTCCCCCGCCGTGCCGCAGCACGAGGTAGGTGTCGTCGGCGGGCGATTCGAGGTACCGCAGGGTCTCGGTGAGGAACGCGTCGGTGCACTTCTCGACGTTGGCCACGCGGATAAGGCGAGGCTCGGCGAACAGCGACGGGCTCGCGAGGGTGATCAGCTCGCCCGGCTGGTAGTGATCGGCCTCGAGGTCGTTGACCTCGAGACTGGGGTCTTCAGCGGTGAGCTGGTCGCGCAGCTGCCGCACGGCGCGGTCGGCCAGGAACTGCTCGGGCCCACTGACGAGGATCACGGCGGCGGGCCGGATTCTGTCCCATCCGACCTGATCGATGGCGACACCGGTCTTCTTCGCCGGCTTGGCACTCGCTCGCGCGGCCACGGTCCTCCTCCGGCGACCGGATGCGGAACGGACGCCGCGACCAGCGTAGACGAGGCCTCCGACGAGGAGGCGCGCTCACGCCACAGACGGAGCCCGCCGTCGTCGACCACCACCGCCGTCGAGCCGTCCAGGTCGGATCGGGCCACGGCGGACGCGGTCTCGTCGAGCACGGCGAGCAGCGAGTCGGTCGGATGCCCGTAGGTGTTGTCGGCCCCCACCCCGACGAGCGCCACGGACGCGCCGAGCGACCGGTAGAGAGCGGGGTCCTGATCGGCCGAACCGTGATGGGCCACCTTCACGACGTCGACCCGCCCGGGCAGCCCACCGGTGGCGGACAGCCCACCGGTCGCGGCCAGGCGGCGTTGCGCCTCCGCCCCGAGATCGCCGAGGGCCACGAGATCGAGGCACCCCGCGCGGCAGTGCGTCGTCGGACGGAAGCGCATGACGAGACTCGCGTCGTTGCCCGGCGGCGGCGAGGCACCCTCGAGGGGCGGCCACAGCACCTCCCAGCTCGACTCGCCCAGCACGCCCGAGGTGCCCGCCCGGGTGTCGACGACCTCGACCCCGGCGGCGACGAGCCGCTCGACGACGCGCTCGTCGGCGCTCCGCCCGGTCGGGCCGACGAGCGCCGCGTCGACGCGGCGCTCGACGGCCGCGAGGGCCCCCACGTGATCGGTGTCGAAGTGGGTGAGCACGAGCAGGTCGACGCGGTCGACGCCGAACTGGTCGAGGCAGCGGTCGAGGGCCGCCTCGTCGTCGCCCGTGTCGATCAGTGCGACGCTCGCCGCACTGCGGACGAGCACGGCGTCCCCCTGCCCGACGTCGCACTGCGCGACGGTCCAGTCGTCGGGGACGCTGCCGCGGGAGCCGATCCCCGATCCCAGCACCGCGCCTCCGGCGATCACCACGACGCCGACCAGCCCCGCGGCCGCGACCCGGCGCGCCCTGCTCCGCCGCCCCGCGAGCACGAGCACGACGATGAGCCCGGTCAGGGTCGCGAGCAGCCCGACGGCCACGACCCCCTGCCCCCACTCCACCCGGGCCGCCGGCCAGTCGGCGACGGAGCGGGCGACCGCTGCCACCCACGAGGCCGGCGCCCAGGCCACACCGGCCACGAGACCCGCCGCCCCCGGCGCCCACCCCGCCAGCACGCAGACCAGCAGCCCGAGGACGGTCGCCACCGGAGCGGCCGGCTCGGCGAGCACGTTCGCCGCCACGCCGTGCAGAGGCAGCCCGGGGTCGAGGAGGAGCAGCACCGGGCCGCAGGCGAGCTGAGCCGCGATCGGCACGGCCAGCACGAGGGCGAGCGGTTCGGGCATCACCCGGGAGAGCAGACGGGCCAGCGGCGCCGCGAGCACGACCAGACCCGCCGTCGCGAGCACCGACAGCGCGAACCCGATGTCGCGGGAGATCCACGGGTCGGCCATCAGCATGCCCGTCACTGCGACGGCGACGACCGGAAGCCCCGAGACGGGCCTCGACCCGGCCAGGTGCCCGAGCACGACGAGGGCCATCACCGTGGCCCGGACGATGCTCGCATCGGGGGTCACCAGCACGAGGAACGCGAGCAGCACGACCGACGCCGCGACGACCCGCACCGCCCGAGGCACCCCGAGCGCGCCGCCGACCAGCATGGTCAGCGCCACGAGCACGGCGCAGTTCGAACCCGACACCGCCGTCAGGTGCGACAGCGACGACGTGCGCATCGCGTCTCGCAGGTCGTCGGGCACGGCCGAGGTGTCGCCGATCGTCAGGCCGGGCAGCAGCGCACCGCCGTCGCCCGGCAGATCCGCCGCGACGGCTCGGAAGGAGGCGCGCATCGCCTCCGCCCGCCCTGCCGCTCCCGAGGCGGGCGCGCCGGGTCGCAGCTCGCCGCGCGCCGCGACCACGAACGCGGCGTCGCCACCCGGCTCGACGGGCAGCACCGTCGCCCGGAGCGCGACGCGCTGCCCCACCTCGACGGCGCCGGAGACCCGAGGCGCCAGCACCAGCATCGAGACGCGCCCCTGCCACATCCGCTCGCCGCTCGTCACCGTGCGGACGTCGAGGGACGCGACCTGCGAGGCGTCCGTCAGTCGCTCGGACGCCGTGGCGTCGAGCTCGACCGTGTGCCCGACGAGGGTGGCGAGCTCGGGCGGGTACCGGACGTCGTGACGGACGGCGGCGCCGGCGAGCAGGAGGCCGGCCAGGCCGACGCTCACGGCCACGGCGGTCGCGGCACCCACCGCCCGCGAGGAGGACGACCGCCCGCTGCGCGACCACGTGCGGGCCGCCACGAGCGCCGCGAGCGAGACGGCCCCCGCCACCGCGGCCGCGAGACCGAGCCGGTCGGGGCTCGGCAGCAGGACGACCAGCGCGATCCACCCGACGGCGGCGGGCATCGCCCAGCGCACGTCGAGCACGGGCCGGTCGTCGATCACACCGTCACCTGCGGACGCAGCTTCTCGAGGGTCTTCTCGCCGATGCCGGGGACGCCGAGCAGATCGTCGACGGAACGGAAGGCGCCGTTCTGCTCCCGCCAGTCGAGGATCGCCGCGGCCGTGGCCGGCCCCACCCCGGGCAGGGTCTGCAGCGCGGCGTCGTCGGCGAGGTTGAGGTCGACGGCCCCGCCACCACCGGCACCCGCCCCGCCCGCACCCGCCCCGCCGGCGCCCGCTCCGCCTGAAGCGCCACCGGGACCCGCCGCTCCCCCGCCGCCGTCCCCCCCGGTCGCCGCGGGCTCCCCCACGGCCGGCACCCGCAGCTGCTCGCCGTCGACGAGCGGTCGCGCCAGGTTGACCCCCGCCTGGTCGGCGCCGTCGGCGAACCCGCCGGCGGCGGCCACGACGTCGACGACCCTCGCCCCCGCCGCCAGCTCGTAGAGACCGGGCGAGACGACGGCGCCGTGCACGTGCACGAAGAGCGCGCCGTCCGCGTCGCCGGCCGACGCCCCCGCCCCGCCTGGCGCACCCGGCTCGGACGACGCGCCGGTCGACGGGGGTGAGGTGATCGTGGTCGTCCCCGCGCCTCCTGCGGTCGAGAGGGCCGACACCACGACGGTCACGACCAGCGCGGCGAGCACGAGCACGACCGCCGCCCCGACCCCCGTCCGCCAGCGCGGCCCCCGCGACGGGTCGGGTGCGGTGCTGAACGAGACGGTCATGGCGGCAGGCTACGAGCCGCCCGACGACCCCCGCAGACGACGACGGCCACCCTGGGGACACCAGGGCGGCCGTCGCGGTCGGGGAGGACTCATCCGCCCCCGGGAGGTCACTTCACCGCGATGTTCACCAGTCGCGGCGCGCGCACGATGACGTTCACGATCTCCTTCTCGCCGATCGAACGCTGCACGGCGGCCGAGGCGCGGGCCAGCGCCTCGAGCTCTTCCGAAGCGATCTTCGGCGACACCTCGAGGCGATCGCGCACCTTGCCGTTCACCTGCACGACGGCGGTGACGCTCGTCTCGACGAGCAGGGTCGGGTCGGCCTTCCGCCAGCCGTGCTTCGCGACGGAGACGCCGTCGTAGCCGAGCTTCTCCCACATCTCGGAAGCCGTGTAGGGCGCGAACAGCGAGAGCCCCAGGGTCACGGTCTCGACGGCCTCGCGGACCGCCGGGTCGCCCGCACCGGCACCCGAGTCGACGACCTTGCGGATGGCGTTGACCAGCTCCATCAGGCGGGCGACGACGACGTTGAACTTGAACGCCTCGGTCAGCCCCGGCGCCTCGGCCAGGAACCGGTGGGTGACCCGGCGCAGCGCCTGGTCGCCGTCGGCCCAGACCACGTCGCGAGGGCTCGACACCTCGCCCGAGAGCCGGAACGCCCGGGCCAGGAACTTCGCCGAGCCGGCGGGCGAGACGTCCGCCCAGTCGATGTCGTCCTCCGGCGGGCCGGCGAACGCCATGGTCAGGCGGATCGCGTCGACGCCGTGCTTCTCGACCTCTTCGGAGAGCGTGACGAGGTTGCCCTTGCTCTTGCTCATCTTCGCGCCGTCTTGCAGCACCATGCCCTGGTTCAGCAGCGCGCTGAACGGCTCGGTGAAGTCGAGGTGACCGAGGTCGAACAGCACCTTCGTGATGAAGCGCGCGTAGAGCAGGTGCAGGATGGCGTGCTCGACGCCCCCGACGTACTGATCGACGGGCGCCCAGCGGTTGACGACGGCGGGGTCGAAGGCGCGGTCGGCGTCGGTCGGGCTGAGGAACCGCAGGAAGTACCACGAGCTGTCGACGAAGGTGTCCATCGTGTCGGCGTCGCGCTTCGCCGGGGTGCCGTCGATCGGGTTCGGCACGTTCACCCAGTCGGTGGCCGCGCCGAGCGGCGAGCTGCCCTTGGGCTTCAGGTCGAGACCCTCGGTGGGCGGCAGCAGCACCGGCAGCTGGTCTTCGGGCACCGGGATCTCGGTGCCGTCGGCGCCGTGCACGATCGGGATGGGCGTGCCCCAGAAGCGCTGGCGCGAGATGAGCCAGTCGCGCAGACGGTAGGTCTTGGCGCCCTTGCCGGCGCCCGAGGCCTCGAGCAGCTCGATCACGCGCTTGATCGCGTTCGACTTGCTGAGCCCGGTCAGCGGACCGGAGTTCATCAGGCGGCCGTCGCCCGAGAGCGCGACCCCCGTCTCGCGCGGGTTCAGCTCGGGCAGGTCGTCGGGCAGGATCGCCTGACCGTCGGAGTCGAGCTCGAGCTTCGGGATGACACCGGTCACCGGGGCGTTCGTGTCGACGACGACGCGCACGGGCAGGTCGTACTCGATGGCGAAGTCGAGGTCGCGCTGGTCGTGGGCCGGCACGGCCATGACGGCGCCGTGCCCGTAGTCGGCCAGCACGTAGTCGGCGGCCCAGACCGGCATCGGGTCGCCGGTCAGCGGGTTGACCGCGACGCGCCCGAGGGGCACGCCGGTCTTGGGGCGGTCGGTCGACTGACGCTCGATCTCGGTCGTCTTCTGCACGGCCGTCAGGTACTCGGCGAAGCGCTGGCGCACGTCGTCCGTGGCGTCGGCCACGAGCTCGGCGGCGAGATCGGAGTCGGGGGCGACGACCATGAAGGTCGCGCCGTAGAGCGTGTCGGGTCGGGTGGTGAAGACCGTGACCCGCTCGTCACGCCCCTCGATCTCGAAGTGCACGTCGGCGCCGACCGACCGGCCGATCCAGTTGCGCTGCATGTTCAGCACCTTCGACGGCCAGCGGCCCTCGAGCTGGTTCAGGTCGTCGAGCAGACGGTCGGCGTAGTCGGTGATCTTGAAGTACCACTGCGTCAGCTTCTTCTTGACGACGACGGCGCCCGAACGCTCGCTCGTGCCGTCGGCCAGCACCTGCTCGTTCGCGAGCACGGTCTGGTCCACAGGGTCCCAGTTGACCCAGCTGTCCTTCCGGTAGGCGAGGCCCTTCTCGTACATCTTGAGGAACAGCCACTGGTTCCACTTGTAGTACTCGGGGTCGCTCGTGTGCAGCACGCGGTCCCAGTCGAACGAGGGCGCGTAGAGCTTCATGCTCTGCTTCTGCTGCTCGATGTTCGCGTAGGTCCACTCGCGGGGGTCGACGCCGCGCTTGATGGCCGCGTTCTCGGCCGGCAGGCCGAAGCTGTCCCACCCGATCGGGTGCAGCACGTTGAAGCCCTGCTGACGCCAGTAGCGCGCGATCACGTCGCCGAGCGCGTAGCCCTCGGCGTGCCCCATGTGCAGGTCGCCCGACGGGTACGGGAACATGTCGAGGATGTACTTGCGCGGGCGCTTGTCGTCGGGGTCGACGGCGAACGGCTTCGCCTCCTCCCAGATGGCCTGCCACTTGCGCTGCAGACGCGCGACGTCGTACTCACGCTCCTCTTCGGGGCGGGGCGGACGCTCGCCGGCGGCGGTCTTCTCGGAAGGCGCGGTGTTGTCGTGCTCGTGTGCCACGGGACTCTCATTCATTCCTGGGGAGGGACGCACCTGCTGCAGCGCACGTCGACGTGCGGGCACGGCGACCCGACGATCTAGCGTAGATGACCGGCCCGCCGTCCGCCGAACCCGGATCCGCCGCCGGTGGCGGCACCCTTCGGCCGCCGTCGGAGGGGGAGCTCAGGAGGCGCGGGTCGGCCCGTCCGCCAGCACCGCCAGCAGGGCGGCCGCCTTCACCCCCACCTCGTCCCACTCGGCGCGGGGCACCGACGCCGACGTCACTCCCCCGCCGACGCCGACGGTCGCCGTGCCGGCGCCGCCCGCTCCGGCCCGGTCGACGACGATCGAGCGGATCACCATGGCCAGCGAGACGGTGCCGTCGAGTCCGAACGTGCCGATCGCGCCCGAGTAGATCCCCCGGGGGCGCGCCTCCCACGCCGTCAGCAGTTCGACGGCGCGGCGCTTCGGCGCGCCGGTCATCGACCCCGCGGGGAACATCGAGGCGACGGCGTCGAGCCCCGTGAGCCCGGGTCGCAGGCGCCCGCGCACGGTGCTGACGAGCTGGTGCACCGCGGGGTACGAGTGCACGGCGAAGAGCTCGACGACCTCGACGCTGCCGGGGGCGCAGACGCGGGTCAGGTCGTTCCGCACGAGGTCGACGATCATCAGGTTCTCGGCGAGCTCCTTCTCGCTCGTCGCGAGCTCGTCGGACAGCTCCGCGTCGGCGAGCGCGTCGCGCCCCCGCGGGCGGGTGCCCTTGATCGGCGACGACGAGACCGTGCCGTCGGCCGAGACCTCGACGAAGGCCTCGGGCGACGCGCCCAGCACCGAGGTCCCGCCGATCCGCACGAACGACGCGCGCGGGGCGGCCGACGTGCGTCGGAGGCGCCGGTAGACCGCCAGATCGTCGACGGCTCCGTCGACCGCGACCCGGGTCGTGGGGCAGAGCACGTACGCCTCGCCGGCGACGATCGCCTCCTGGCAGCGGGCCACGAGCGCGAGGTACGACTCGGCGTCATGATCCCAGCGGGGGTGCGTCGAGGAGGCGCGGTGCGGGGCGGTCTCGAGCCGCGCCTCCTCGGCCTCCAGGTGGTCCCACCGGGCGACGACGCCCTCGAGCCAGTCGGCCGAGGCGGTGCTGACCGCCTCGACCGTGCGGAGCGCGTGATCGAAGACGAGCGCCCGGTCGGTCCGGAGCAGGGCGAGATCAGGAGGCGCGGTGCCGTCGGCGCGTTCGCCCGCGTCGATCACGGGGTGCGCCCCGCGACCGAGTCCGCCGTCGCGGTCGAGCAGCCAGAGGCCGACCCCGTAGCCGAGCCAGCCGGCCCAGCCGAGCGGATCCGCGTCGGCGCGCGGTGCGGAGAGGTCGTCGTGCAGCGCCGACCAGACCGCGTCGAGTCGACCGCCGGACGCGGAGGCGGTCACGGCCTCGCCCCACGCCACCACCGACCGACCGGTCGCGGCGTCGAGCCCGGCGTCGATCCAGACCACGTCTCCCTCGGCCGCGAGAGACGACACCACGAGTTCTGGGTCGCGCCACTCGAGCGGCGCACGGACCACCGGAGGACGCATAGCCTTGAGTGTATGAGCACCGCGACGACCCTCCTCTGGCGCGGCGGACTCCTCGAGCCCCTGCCCGACGCCCGGCGAGGTGCCGACGGCGTCGGTGCGGCCGACACCGGTGCGGCCGAGCCGACGCTGCTGGTCGCCGACTCCTGGCTGGTCGACGAGGGTCGTGTCCGAGCCCTCGACGTGCACCGCGACCGGTTCGCCGGGTCGGTGGACGCCGCGACGGCCGGGATGACCGGTCGGCCGACCCCGGACGACGTCGACGCGTTCTGGACGGCCGTGGTCGCCCGGCTGCCGCGCACGGGCCGGTGGTTCCCCCGGGTCGAGCTGGTGGCCGCCGGGGACGACGCGACCGGCGGGGCCGACACGACGGGCGGGGCCGACGCGACGGACGGGGCCGACACGACGGGCGGGGCCGACTCGACCCGCGCCTCCTCGGTCGCTCTGCGACTGCGGCTGCGGCCCGCTCCCCCGGCGAGCGCGACCGTGGTGCTGGCGACGGCCACCCACGACCCGCGGGTCAGCCCGCTCGTCAAGGGGCCCGATCTCATGGCGCTCGGCCGGGTGCGCGACGAGGCCCGCTCGCGGGGAGCCGACGAGGCGGTCGTCCTGAGCGGAGACGGTCATGTCGTCGACGGGGCGTGGAGCTCGATCGTCTGGTGGCGCGGCGACGCCCTCTGCCTGCCGTCCGACGATCTGCCGCGTCTGCCGGGCGTCACCGTGCGGACTCTGGCCACCCTCGCTGCGGTGATGGGCGTCGACGTGCTGCACGAGCACGCCCGACCCGACGAGCTGAGCGGCTTCGAGGTCTGGACCACGAGCGCTCTGCACGGGATCCGCATCGCGACCGGCTGGGTCGACGGCCCGTCGCCCGCCGAGCAGCCCGGTCGGCTGGCGCTCTGGCGGTCACGGCTCGACGCCCTGCGCCGTCCGCTGCCGTCGGTCTGACGGCGTCCCTGCAGGCGCCGGGCCGCGCAGGCCCTCAGCCCCGGGGGCATGGAGCCTAGGAGGCGCGGGTCGCGTCGACGATCCGCCCCGCCTCGACCCGGACCCGACGGGTCACGAGTGCGTCGTCGATCGGCACGTGCGAGATGAGCAGCACGGTCGTGCCCTCCTGCCGTGCCGTCGTGAGCACGTCGGCGACGAGACGCTCGGCCAGGTCGGCGTCGAGCCCGGCCGTCGGCTCGTCGAGCACGAGCACCGGGAACCCGTGCAGCAGGGCCCTGGCCAGTGAGATCCGCTGCGCCTGGCCGCCGGACACCAGGGCGCCGCGTTCACCGAGTCGGGCGTCGAGGCCGCCGCGGGCACGCACCCAGTCGGCGAGGTCGACCCGGTCGAGCACGGCCCAGAGGTCGTCGTCTGTGGCGGAGTCCCTGGCGAAGAGCAGATTCTGACGGACGGACTCGTCGAAGAGGTAGGGCGCCTGCTCGATCAGGCCGACGGTGGCCCGCACCCGGTCGGCCGGGACCGTCGACGCGTCGACGCCGCCGACCTCGTAGCGACCCCGGTGGTCGAGGAACCTCGCCAGCACGGCGGCCAGAGTGCTCTTGCCCGCCCCGCTCGGTCCCTCGACGACGACGCGCTCGCCGACCCGGAGGTCGAGGTCGACGGTGTCGAGCGCCGGCGAGGTCGACCCGGGCCAGGCCGCCGACAGGGCCGCGAGGCGGAGGGCGGTGCCGCCCGCGGGCGGCAGCGGCAGCCGGGCCGAGGCCGCATCGACCACGTCGGCCCCGCCGACCGCGTCCACCGCGCCGACACCGTCCGCCGCGGGCTCGTCGCCCCTCGGCACCTCGTCGACGACGACGCCCGCGGGGGCGACGGCCGGGACCGCCGACTCGAGGCGCTCCCCGCTGGCCCGCACCCGACGCCAGGCGAGCACGGCCGTCGGCACCGAGCCGACGACCTCGAACACGGCCAACGGCACCAGCGCGACCAGGGCGAAGGAGGGCCCCGACAGGTCGCCGCCCGCCACCGTCGGCGCCGCCACGACGATGGTCGCGAAGACGGTGGCGCCCGACAGCAGCGACATCAGCGCAGCGACCACCCCGGTCGAGGTGGCCCGACGGCGGGCGGCCCGCCGCAGGTCGTCGTCGAGCCGGGCGACCCGGTCGAGCTGACCGTCGAGGGCGTCGAAGGCCGTCAGCACGTCGAGGTTCTGCACGGTGTCGAGCACGGCGCCCGAGAGTGCGCCCCGACGGTCGGCGAGCGCGCGTTCGCTGCGACGCGCCAGGGCGTCCGCCGCGGCGCAGCCGACGACGAAGGCGACGGCGAGCCCCGCGGCGAGCACGAGCGCCGCCCGTGGCGAGAAGAAGGCCACACCGGCGACGGACACGGCCGACGCGACACCGGACACGATCAGCGGCTGGACGACGCGGAGAGGGAGGTCCTGCAGCGCGTCGACGTCGCTGACCATCCGCGAGAGCAGATCGCCCCGGTCGGTGCCGCCGAGCCCCGCCGGGGCGATTCGCACGAGTCGGCGGTAGAGCTCGGTCCGCACGACCGCGAGCTGACGGAAGGCGGCGTCGTGACTCGCCAACCGCTCGAGGTAGCGGAAGAACGCCCGCGCGAGGGCGAACGCGCGCACCCCCACCATCGACAGCGTGAGGAAGAGGATCGGCGGCTGCTCCGCGGCGTGCGTGATGAGGTGCGCCGACGCGGCGAGCAGCGCGATGGCGCTCAGGGCGCTCAGCACGCCGAAGACGATGCCGGACAGCGAGCGTCGCGCCGTCGGCTGGGCGGTGCGGAGCAGGGAGGTCGTCATGAGAGGGCGCTCCGGTCGAGGGCGGACAGGGTCACGACGGTGTCGGCCGCATCGCGGACGGCTGCCCGATGGGTCACGACCATCACGGCGACGCCCGAGCGCGCGATGTCGACCAGCCCGTCGATCATCGTGGTCTCGGTGACGGGGTCGAGCGCCGACGACGGCTCGTCGACGAGCAGCAGCCGGCCGCCGCGACGCCGCAGCCGGTAGACGGCCCGGGCCAGCGCCACCCGCTGCGCCTGCCCGCCGGAGAGTCCCGCGCCGCCCGCACCCAGCTCGACCGCGGGGTCCATGCCCTGCCCGCCGGCGGCGGCGAGCGCCGCGAGCACGGCCTCGGGGTCGATCTCGTCGCCGAGCGCGATGTTGTCGGCGACGGTGCCCGAGACGAGCCCGGGGGTCTGCCCCGACCAGGCGATCTCGTGCGGGGCGGGGGCGCGGTCGGCGTCCTGCCAGCGCGCCTCGCCCTCCGACGGCACCGCACCCCGGAGGGCGGCGAGCAGCGAGGTCTTCCCGGCGCCGCTCGGTCCGACGATCGCGATGAGGCTGCCCACGGGGGCGACGAACGACGTCGTCGGGGACGAGGGCGCGCCTCCTCGGTGCACGGAGACCTCGGAGACGACGAGGGCGTCGGTCGGACCGACGGCGGCGAGGGGGGCGGAGGCGCGGGCGGGGTCGGCGGCGCCACTGGCGGTGGTCGTCTCCCGGTCGGCGTCGTCGAGCAGCTCGACGACCTCCGTCGCGGCGGCGACGCCGTCGGAGGCGGCGTGGAAGTTCGCCCCCACCTGCCGCAGCGGCAGGTAGGCCTCGGGGGCGAGCAGCAGCACGAACAGCGCGACGGGCAGCCCGAGCGACCCGTCGACGAGCCGGATTCCGATCGACACGGCCACGAGGGCGACGGAGAGCGAGGCGGCGAGCTCGAGGGCGAAACCGCTGAGGAACGACACGCGGAGCACCGACATGGTCTGCGTCCGGTAGTCGTCGGTCAGGCGGCCGATGCGGGCGACCTGGCGTCGCTCGCGTCCGAAGACCTTGAGGGTCGACAGGCCGTTCACCGCGTCCAGGAACGACGAGGCGAGACCGGCGAGGCGATCCCACTGCCGGGCCTGGGCGGTGCGGGTGGTCCAGCCGATGAGCACCATGAACACGGGGATCAGCGGCAGGGTCAGGACGACGATGAGCGCGGAGAGCCAGTCGTTCGCACCCATCACGGCGACGATGAGCGGGGTGCTGAGCGCCGTGAGGATCAGCTGCGGCAGGTACTTGGCGAAGTAGTCGTCGAGGGCGTCGAGGCCCGGGCCGATCAGGGTGGCGAGCCGGGCCGAGTTCCGGCGTGCGAGCCACTCGTGGCCCCGGTCGGTGACGGCTCGGACGACGCGGCGGCGCAGTTGGCTCTTGACCACGGCGGCCGTCCGCGCGGCGACGGCCTCGAGCGCCCACGAGACGAGCGAGCGGGCGATCACGGCGATCGCCAGCCCGACGAGCGCCTCGGTGAGGGCGGGTGCGCCGCGGCCGTCGACGACGGCGACCACCGAGCGGGAGGCGGACCAGGCGACCGCGATGACGCACGCCGTCTGCACGACCCCGAGCACCGCCCCGATCACGAGGAACGTGCGGGCGGCGGCGGCGTAGCCGAGGAGGCGCGGGTCGAGCGGCTTCACGGTCGTCGGCTCACGAGGCGGCCGGGATCGTCGCGCGGCTGATCCTCTTGCGGAAGATCCAGTACGTGAACCCCTGGTAGCCGAGGATGAGCGGCACGAAGACGAGGGCGACCCAGCTCATCACGGTGAGGGTGTAGTCGGAGCTCGCCGCGTTCGCGATGGTGAGGCTGTTCGCGGGGTCGTTGCTGGCCGGCATGACGGCGGGGAACAGGGCGGCGAACAGGCTCGCCACGGCGAACGCGATGGTCACGGCCATCAGGGCGAACGCCCGCCCCTCGCGCCCCCGGAGGTTGGCGGCGAACGAGGCGATGAGGGTCACCGCGGCCGCCGCGGAGAGCACGGCCGACGCGATCGTGCCGTGCATCAGCGTCGTGATCACCAGGAACGACGCGGCGACGACGATCGTGACCAGCCCGGCCCGCACCGCGAGTCGCCGTGCCCGCTCGCGGATCTCGCCCTCGGTCTTCAGCGAGACGAAGACCACGCCGTGGGTGAAGAACAGGAGGAGGGTCGTGAGCCCGCCGAGCAGGGCGTAGGGGTTGAGCAGATCGAGCAGGCCGCCCGTGTAGTTGAACCCCTCGTCGAGCGGCACCCCGCGGACGACGTTGGCGAAGACGAGTCCCCAGACGAAGGCGGGCACGGCCGAGCCGACGGTGATCATCAGGTCGAAGCGGCGCTTCCACGCGGCCTCGGGGCGCTGGTGGCGGTACTCGAACGAGACGCCGCGGGCGATGAGCGCCAGCAGGATCAGCAGCAGCAGCAGGTAGAAGCCGCTGAACAGGGTGGCGTACCACTCGGGGAACGCCGCGAACATGAACGCGCCGGCCACGATGACCCAGGTCTCGTTCAGATCCCAGACGGGGCCGATCGTGTTGATCAGCACCCGACGGTCGGTGTCATCCCGGCCGAGGAACGGCAACGACATGCCCACGCCGAAGTCGAAGCCGTCGAGCACGAAGTAGCCGACGAAGAAGAACGCGAGCAGCAGGAACCAGAGGGTGGGGAGGTCCATCAGTACACCGTCGCTTCGTGGCGGATCTCGCCGGATTCGGGGTCGGGCACGGGCGCCTCGCCCGGCCCCTTCTGGGCGGCCTTGACGATCAGTCGGAACTCGACGACCGCGAGGCTGCCGTAGATGAGCGTGAACGCGATCAGCGAGATGAGCACGGTCAGACCGGTCACGTTGGGCGAGACGCCGTCCTCGGTCTTCAGCAGCCCGAAGACCAGCCAGGGCTGTCGTCCCATCTCGGTGAAGACCCAGCCGACGATCATCGCAATCAACGGGAGGGGGTACGACCAGACGGCCGCGCGCCACACCCAGCGGTTGACCGGGAGGCGGCCCTTGCGGGTCACCCAGAGGCCGACGAGGGAGATGAGGATGGCGACCATGCCGAGGCCCATCATCCAGCGGAACGACCAGTAGGTCACCCAGATGATCGGCGTGTAGTCGCCGGGGCCGTAGAGCTGCACGTACTGCGCCTGCAGGTCGTTGATGCCCTCGACCGTGCCGTCGAACGTGTGCGTCGACAGGAAGCTCAGGAGGTACGGGACCCGGATGCTGAACAGCTCGTGCACCCCGTCGGGCGTGCCGAGGGTGAAGATCGAGAACGAGGCGTCGGCACCGGTCGAGGTCTTGTAGAGCGCCTCGGCGGCCGCCATCTTCATCGGCTGGGTCTCGACCATGGCGAGGCCGAGCTGGTCACCGGTGAGGACGGTGAGGGCGCCGGCGGCGACCATCGTCCAGAGACCGAAGCGCAGCGCGGGCCGCATGGTCTCGAGGTTCTGGTTGCGCGAGAGGTGCCAGGCGGCCACCGCGACGATGACCGCGGCCGACACCATGAAGCAGGCGAAGATCGTGTGGGGGAACGCGGCGAGGGCGACCTTGTTGGTGAGGACCTCCCAGAGGCTGGTGAGCTCGGCCCGGCCCTTCTCCTCGTTGATCGCGTAACCGACGGGGTTCTGCATGAACGCGTTCGCGGCGATGATGAAGTAGGCCGACAGGATGCTGCCGACGGTGGCACCCCAGATGCTCGCCAGGTGGAGCTTCTTCGGGACCTTGTCCCAGCCGAAGATCCAGATGCCGATGAAGGTCGCCTCGAGGAAGAACGCGAGCAGACCCTCGAGGGCGAGCGGCGCCCCGAAGACGTCGCCGACGAACCTCGAGTAGTCGGACCAGTTCATGCCGAACTGGAACTCCTGCACGATTCCGGTCACGACGCCCATGGCGAAGTTGATCAGGAAGATCTTGCCGAAGAACCGGGTGAGCTGCAGATAGTGCAGCTTGCCGGTGCGCACCCATGCCGTCTGGAAGACCGCGACCGTGAAGGCCATGCCGATCGTCAGGGGCACGAAGAGGAAGTGGTAGATCGTCGTCAGACCGAACTGCCACCGCGAGAGGAGGAGCGGGTCGAGGAGGTCGTTCACAGAGACAGTATGCGTCCCCAGTTACACAACACATGTCGTTTAGTGGTTCTGGTCGCTGCCGAACGGCTGTGAATAGGATCGAGCTCGTGAACGACCTCCTCGGCAGCATCCTCGACCTCGTCCAATCGGTCGATCCGGTGCTGCGGACCCTCCTCGCCGGTCTCGCCATGGTGCTCGAGACCTCGGTGCTGCTCGGACTCGTCGTGCCGGGCGACACCGTGGCGATCGTGTCGGCCACGGCGGTCGCGACGCCGTTCGAGTTCGTCGCGCTGGTGCTGGCGCTCGTGACCGGGGCTCTGATCGGCGAGAGCGTGGGGTTCGCCCTGGGTCGGCGCTTCGGCCCCGCGATCCGCCGCAGTGCGGTCGGGCGGCGCCTCGGCGAGCGCAACTGGGTCCGGGCCGAGAACTACCTGGCGCGTCGCGGCGGGGTCGCCGTGTTCGTCTCGCGCTTCTTACCGGTGCTGCATTCGCTCATCCCGCTGACGGTCGGCATGAGCCCGATGCGCTACCGCACGTTCCTGGCCTGGACGGCCCCGGCCTGCATCCTGTGGTCGACGGCGTACGTCTCGGTCGGTGCCGCCGCCGCGGGCGGCTACCGGGAGATCGCCGACCGGCTGCACTGGGCCGGCTACCTCTTCGTCGCGGTGATCGTCGTCTTCGGCGTGGCCGTGGTCGTCGTCAAGAGGATCGTGCACGCTCGGGAGGAGCGGCACATGTCCGCTCCCGACGACGCCCCCTCGGAATGACCGCTCGTGGCGAGCGCCCGGAGTCAGCGTCCGGAGCGACCGATCAGGGTGACCGCTCGGATCAGCGGACGGCGAGGACCGGCTCGAGGTAGGCCACGACGACGCGTCGGCACTCGTCGATGAAGCGCGGGTCGCCGTCGCCGCCTGACACGAACGCCCGGGCGAGGAGGGAGTTGCCGATCTCGACGACGACCTCGACCGCCAGCTCGGTCTCGGCGTCGCGGACGACCCCGAAGCGGTCGACCAGCAGACTCGTGATGCGATCGGCGAGAGGGCTGCCCGCGGGCGCCTCGTGCGGCGCGCCGAGGTCGGGAGCGTCGCCGAACCTGATGGCGCGGAACCCGGGCTCGTCGCGGTACATCTCGGCCTTGGCGTCGATGAGCGCCTCGATGGCACGACGCCAGTCGACTATGTCGGGGTCGGCCACCCGCTCGGCGACCGTCGCCGTGAGGCGCTGGATGCAGCGGAGTGCGAGGGCGTCGACCACGGCGATGCGGTCGGGGAAGTACCGGTAGACGGTGCCGATCGAGGCGCCCGCGCGCTCGGCGACCATGGCGGTGGTCAGGCGCTCGTAACCGATCTCGTCGATGATCGACGCCGCGGCGTCGAGCAGCCCCGTGAGGCGCGCGGAGCTCCGGGCCTGGACCGGCTCGTTCCTGAGCAGTGATGATCCCCCGGGCAGTGCTTCTGTGACCTCGGTGGCGAGCAACGGTTCTCCTTCTGGCGATTCGCGACGTCGTCGCGACATGGTGCTGGACGTCGATCGAGGGCGCCGCGGGCGCGGTGCGCACCGACCTCGTGCACCGTTCCGCCCGTCGGTGGCGGCCGATGTCGGTGCGAGCCGGGAGAATGGACGCATGTGCGGACGATTCGTGATGGCTCGCGCCTCGAGCGACCTGGTGGCCCTGTTCGACGTTGATGTATCAGGAGACACTCTCCCAGATCCTTCCTGGAATATCGCTCCGACCCGCCCGGTGAATCTGCTGGTCGACGCCGCCCCCCGCGGCGCCGACGCCGGCGGCCCGCCGGTGCGTCGGCTCGCGGCGGCCCGATGGGGACTCGTCCCCGGCGGGTCGAACGGACCCGAGGGCGCCCCGGTGTTCAACGCCCGATCGGAGACGGCGGCCGAGAAGCCGATGTTCCGCGACGCGGTGGCGGCCCGTCGCGGGCTGGTGCCGGCCACCGGCTACTACGAATGGACGACCGACCCCGCGGGCGTCAAGCACCCCCATCTGGTGCGCCTCCCCGACGACGAGGTCATGCTCTTCGCCGCGCTGTACGAGTGGTGGCGCGACCCGCGGGCGGCACCGGACGCACCGTCCCGGTGGCTGCTGTCGACGACGATCCTGACCCGCGCCTCCTCGGGGCCGCTCGAGACCCTGCACGACCGGATGCCGGTCTTCGTGGGGGCCGACGTGATGGACGACTGGCTCGATCCCGAGACCGAGGGCGACGACGATCTCGTGCAGGGGGTCGCGGGGCTCGCACCCGAGATCGCGGACCGCATGTCGTTCCACGAGGTCTCGTCCGAGGTCGGCTCGGTGTCGTCCGACTCCCCCGCCCTCGTCGAACCGGTCTGACGTGACAGGATGGGCGCATGCCCGACACCCGTAGACCGGCACCGGCCGGAGTCGAGCCGCTGCTGCACCGCGCCGCCCGCATCGAGAACTCGGTCCACCGGTTCCGCGAGAAGCGCGCCCGCAAGCGGGGCCTCCTCCCGACAGTCGTCCCTTACACGGGCTACGGCTCGTCCGGCTGGGCCCGCGTGCTGTCGCGGGTGCTGCTGACCCGCAAGGGAACCCTCGAGGGGATCGACCGGGCGAACGTGCGCGGTTGGCGCAGCTTCACCAGCGTGCCTGTCGAGAAGGCCAGGGTCGACGTCGTGCTCGGCGGGCGCACGCACCACCTGACGACCGACCGCGGCGGCGTGCTCGACGTGCGGGTCGAGGTCGACCTCGAACCGGGCTGGCACGTCGCCACCGTCAGCTGCGAGGGCTCGCTGCCCGTCGACGCCCCGGTCTACGTGATCGACCCCGACGTGCGGTTCGGCGTCGTGTCGGACATCGACGACACGGTCATGGTGACATCGCTGCCCCGGCCCTTCCTGGCCGCCTGGAACACCTTCGTCCTGAACGAGCACGCCAGACGCCCCGTGCCCGGCATGTCGGTGCTCTACGAGCGACTGCAGCGCACGGCCGGCGGCTGCCCGGTGATCTACCTCTCGACCGGCGCCTGGAACGTCGCCCCCACCCTCTCGCGGTTCCTCTCGCGCAACCTCTACCCGAGCGGTCCGCTGCTGCTGACCGACTGGGGCCCGACGCACGACCGCTTCTTCCGCAGCGGACGCGAGCACAAGCACGCGTCGCTCGACCGGCTGGCGAAGGAGTTCCCGCACATGCGCTGGCTGCTGGTGGGCGACGACGGCCAGCACGACGAAGAGCTCTACGGGCGGTTCCTGCACGAGCACCCCGACTCGGTCGCCGCCGTGGCGATCCGCCAGCTGTCGCCCAGCGAGGCCGTCCTCGCGGGTGGCCGGTCGACGCGCTCCGAGCACGCCCAGGGCAGCGACACCCCCTGGGTGTCCGCCCCCGACGGCGCGGGCCTCTGGGATCAGCTCGCCGACGCCGGCGTCGTCGAGTGAGGGCGTAGCAGCCTCTCGATCCTCCCTCTCGCGGGTCGGATGTCAGCGGCCGACCGTACACTTCGTTCGAACACACATTCGAACGACGACGAGCGGGGCGAGACGACATGAAGGTCGACGAGAAGGTACCGGTCGAGACGACCGACGACGGGGCGCCGCTGCGATTCGTGTGGCGGGGCGTCGTGTACGGCGTGGTCAGCCCGCCCGAGCGGTGGATCACCCGCCGAGAGTGGTGGCGGTCGGCTGCCCGGGCGCCTCGGGGCGGGGCGGTCGATCTGCTCGAGCTGCCGGTCTGGCGGGTCGACGCCCTGCCGCTGACCGACGGCGCCCATCGGATCGACGGCACCTTCGACCTCGCCCTCGACCCCGCGCTGGGCTCATGGCTGCTGCTCGGCGTCTTCGACGACCGCGTCGAGCAGCAGCTGTTCGCCTGATCGGCCGGCACTCGGGAATGCCGACACTCGGGAATGAACGACGCACCCCGCTCGTTCCGACCTCGGCGACTCGAGCGCCGTGGCAGATCACGGAGACCGTCGTCGCCACGACCAGGAGGACGACGTGCAGGTGATCCGGTGGCTCTTCGACGCTCAGCTCGTGCTGGGCGATCAGACCATCCTCTGGCGAGAGATCGTCGGCAACGTCTTCGGTCTGCTCAGCGCCCTCGGCGGCATGCGCCGGAAGGTCTGGGCCTGGCCGATCGGCATCGTCGGCAACGCCCTGCTCTTCACGGTGTTCCTCGGCGCGGTCTTCGACACGCCGAACCCGGTCAATCTGCTCGGCCAGGCCGGGCGTCAGGTGATGTTCATCGTGGTCTCGATCTACGGGTGGCGCCGCTGGCGGCAGAGCGAGACCGGGGCCGGCGCTGCGGTCGAGCCGCGGTGGGCCGGCTGGCGCAACCGCGTCCTGCTCGTCGTGGCGCTCTTCGGCGGCACGGCCGTGCTCACCCCGATCTTCGGCGCCCTGGGCTCGTACGAGCCCGTCTGGGCCGACGCCTGGATCTTCATGGGCTCGCTACTGGCGACGTACGGCATGGCCAAGGGCTGGGTCGAGTTCTGGCTGATCTGGGTCGCCGTCGACCTCGTGGGCACACCGCTGCTGTTCAGCGCCGGCTACTACGCCTCGGCGTTCATGTACGTCTTCTACGGCGCGTTCACCCTGATGGGCTTCGTCGTCTGGGCGCGCACCCGCCGGCAGAAGCCTCAGATCGAGACACGCTGGCCCGACCCCACCCTCCAGCGGGGTCGCTGACCGGACTGCTTGGATGGCCGCATGCCCCTGCCCATCGAGAACTACGCCCTGATCGGTGATCTGCACACCGGATGCCTCGTCGGCACCGACGGCAGCATCGACTGGCTGTGCCTGCCCCGCTTCGACTCCGCCTCGACCTTCGGCGCCCTGCTCGGCGACCACGACGCCGGGCGGTGGCTGATCGCCCCGACCGACGCCGACGCCACCGCGACCCGTCGCTACATCGACGACACGTTCGTGCTCGTGACGCGGTGGCAGACCGCCACGGGCGTCGTCGAGGTCACCGATCTGATGCCCTACGGCGACCGCCGCGCCGATGTCGTGCGCCGGGTGACGGGGGTCTCGGGCACCGTGACCCTGCACGTCGATCTGGCCATCCGCTTCGGCTACGGCAGCGCCATGCCCTGGGTGCGGCAGGTGACCGACGGCGACGACACCGCACTCGTCGCGACGGCCGGCCCCGACGCCGTCGTCGTCCGAGGGCCGCGCCTGACCGCCACCGACCACACCCATGCGACCGAGTTCGACGTCGCGGCCGGCGAGGTCGTCGACCTCTCCCTCACCTGGTACCCCTCGCACCGGCAGCCACCCGCGGCGGTGGACATCGACGCGGCCATCGACGACACGGTCGGCTGGTGGCAGGCCTGGGCCGCACGGTGCACGACTCCCCCGCCCTACGAACGCGAGGTCCGCCGTTCGCTGCTGATCCTCCGAGCGCTGACGCACGAAGACACCGGGGGCATCGTCGCCGCCGCGACGACCAGCCTGCCCGAGCAGTTCGGGGGCTCGCGCAACTGGGACTACCGCTACGTCTGGCTCCGCGACGCGTCGATGACGCTGCAGGCGCTGATCCTGCACGGCTACGTCGAGGAGGCCGATCGCTGGCGCGGCTGGCTGCTGAGGGCGATCGCCGGAGACCCGGCCGACGTGCAGATCATGTACGGCCTCGCCGGCGAGCGCCACCTGCACGAGAGCGAGATCGACCACCTGCCCGGCTACGGGGG
The DNA here is from genome assembly GCF_034045195.1 of Frigoribacterium sp. CFBP9030. Classification (NCBI taxonomy): domain Bacteria; kingdom Bacillati; phylum Actinomycetota; class Actinomycetes; order Micrococcales; family Microbacteriaceae; genus Frigoribacterium; species Frigoribacterium sp. CFBP9030. Next base: position 12,050 of record NZ_JAXCWG010000015.1, on the reverse strand, counting down.
CGCCGCTCCGGTGCGGGTCGGGAACGCCGCCTACAAGCAGTACCAGGGCGACATCTTCGGCGAGGTCATGATCGCCCTGCACGAGGCCCGCCAGCTCGGCGTCGACGAGACCGAGTACTCGTGGCCGTTGCAGCGGGCCCTGATGCAGTACGTCGACGACAATCGCACCCGGCCCGACAGCGGCATCTGGGAGATCCGCGGCGAGCTGCAGCACTTCACCCACTCGCGGGTCATGATCTGGGCCGCGCTCGATCGCGCCATCGCGGGCGTCGAGCAGTTCGGCCTCGACGGCCCGGTCGACCGCTGGCGCGAGCTCCGAGACGAGGTGCGGGCCGAGGTCGAACGCGACGGCTGGAACGCCGAACGGAACTCCTACACGCAGCACTACGACACCACCGAGGTGGACGCCTCGCTGCTGCAGCTCGCCCAGGTCGGCTTCGTCGCCGCCGACGACCCCCGCATGCTCGGCACCGTCGCCGCGATCGAGCACGACCTGCTGCACGACGGACTGCTGCTGCGCTACCGCACCGAGAGCGGCGTCGATGGGCTGGCGGGCGACGAGAACCCCTTCCTGACCTGCTCGTTCTGGCTCGCCGAGCAGTACGCGGCCTCGGGGCGGGTGGACGACGCCGTCACCCTGATGGATCGCCTGGTCGGCTACTGCAACGACGTCGGCATGCTCTCGGAGGAGATCGAGGTCGCGACGGGGCGACACGTCGGCAACACGCCTCAGGCGCTGTCGCACCTGGCGCTGGTCCGTGCGGCGGACGCGATCGGGCGCGCGCAGGCGACCCGCGCCTCCTAGGCTCCCCGGGTCGGCGGAACGGACGACGGCCGCCCTGCTCGATGCGAGCGGGGCGGCCGTCGGGGTGCTGCCGTGGTTCAGGTGGGCCGGTGGATCAGGCGGGCCAGTCCGCCGGACCGGTCGAGCCGGCCGCGTACGTGTCGAGCGGCACCTGGCCGGCCTGCCACGCGTCGATCACGGGAGCGACGATGGCCCAGCAGCGCTCGGCCACGTCGCCTCGGATCGAGAGCGTCGGGTCGTCGTGGAAGATGCCGCTGAGCACCTCGCCGTAGGGGGTGAGCTCGGGCTTGCCGAGGGTCACCGACATGGTCGACTTCTCGAGGTCGAAAGGGTTGCCGGAGCCGTTGGTCGTGACGCCGAGCTCCATCGTCTCGGGGCTGATCTCGATGCGCAGCGTGTCGGGCGTCGACGAGCCGTTGAGCCCCTCGGGCAGCGCCGGCACGGGCTTGAAGGTGATGAGGACCTCTTTGCGGATCTTCGTCATGCCCTTGCCCGAACGGAGGATGAACGGCACGCCGGCCCAGCGGCGCGTCTTGACCTCGAACTCGACCTCGGCCAGGGTCTCGGTCTGACGCTCGTCGTCGACGCCGTCCTCGTCGGCGTAGGCGGGGACGTCCTTGCCGTCGATGGTGCCGGCGGAGTACTGGGCGCGACGGCTCGACGCGACGGGGTCGCCGCCCTTGACCCAGGTGGCACGCAGCACGCGCGCGATCTCGCTGCGCAGCTCGACCGAGTCGATCGACGACGGGGCGTCCATCGCGATGACCGCGAGCACCTGGAGGAGGTGGCTCTGGATCATGTCGATCAGGGCGCCGGCCTTGTCGTAGTACTGGGCGCGGCCTTCGAGACCGAGCACCTCGTCGTAGAAGATCTCGACCTTCTCGATGTTCTCGCTGTTCCAGACCGGCTCGAACAGGCGGTTCGCGAAGCGGAGGCCGATCATGTTGAGCACGGTCGCACGACCGAGGAAGTGGTCGGTGCGGTGGATGCGCTCTTCGGGGACGATCTTCAGCAGCTCGGCGTTCAGCTCGCGAGCGCTCTGCTCGTCGGAGCCGAAGGGCTTCTCGAGGGCGAGGCGGAGACCCTCGGGGAGGTCGATCTCGGCCAGCGACTGGATGACCTTCGTGCTGATCGCCGGCGGGAGGGCGAAGTACATGACGGGCGTGCCCTCGCTGGCCTCGAACAGCGCCTTCAGGTGCTCGACCGTGGTGGGGTCGCCCTGGATGTAGCGGCTCGACGCGAGGGTCTTCTTGGCGAGGTCGCTGCCGGCGTCGCCGTTGAACGCCGTCTTGACGACGTCGTCCCACTCGTCGGCGCTGCGCTCGCTGCGGCCGGTGCCGATCAGCTGCACGTCGACTCCGCGGTCGCTCTTCAGCAGGCTGGCGAGGCCGGGGAGCAGCAGACGCTCGGTGAGGTCTCCGCTGGCTCCGAGGATGATGAGGGTGGTGGTGTCTGTCACTGTGCGGCTTTCATGGATGAGGGCGGCGAACGGATCGTCGCTTGTCGATCTGGCGGCGGGTGGGGTGCTCAGGCCACGAGTGTCAACGCACAGGGCGGACGGGCATTCCCGTCGACCGCCCCGGCCGGTCAGGGCACGGGTCGCGTCTCGGCGTCGGTGCCCGGTCAACCGTACTGCTCTTGGGCGGCGGGCGTCGCACCCCGTCAGTCGGCGTCGCGTCGGACGGTGTCGCGGGGCGCCTCGTCGTCCTCCGTGGCCCTGGCCGTGCCGTCGTCGCCCGTGGTGCCGTCGGCGTCCGCGGAGTCGTCGGCATCCGCGGAGTCGTCGGCATCCGCGGAGTCGTCGGCGGTGGCGGTGTCGTCGGCGCCGGCCGTCTCGTCTCCGTCGGCTCCGTCGGATCCGGGGCGCGCCTCCTCGGTGTCGGTCCCGGCCTCCGCCGTCCCCGCGTCCGTCTCGGAGGGCCGGGGCGCGGTGCCGTCGTCGGGGTCGAGCGCGGCGACGATGCGACCGAGCGAGACGGCGATCGACACCCCGCCGCTGGTGTCGGTGGTGGGGCGGTCGCGGTGGGCGTCGATCGCCTCCCAGAGGTCGGCGATGCGACGGCGCGCCTCGACGAACACGTCGGCGTCGGAGTCATGGCGCCTGATCACCTCGGCGACCCCGTGCAGGGTGTGCGCCACGGCCGGGGCGAGCGAGTCGGGCATGCCGATCTGGCGGCCGATGCGCCTGCCGAGGACCCCGGAGACCTCGGCGATGTCCTGCAGATGGAACGAGACCCGCTCGAACGCGGCCAGTTCGGCGTACTCGTGGCCGAGATCGCGTCGACGCAGCAGCCACCGGGGATTCATCCGCCGCGACTCGTCGGCGTACTGCACCGACGAGCGCACGCTGTGGAGGGTCGCGGGCAGCTCGCCGACGCGCTCCTCCCAGTCGTCGTCCTCGAGGGGCCAGGGCGTCTCGAAGACGCCGGCGATCTCGTCGGCCCGCTCGGCGAGCGCCTGCCGGACCCGCCGGAGCCGCGTCTCGGCGCGCGAGGTGTTCAGAGGCGGCACGATCACGAAGTTGACGACGACGCCCACGACGACGCCGACGCCGAGCTGGACGATGTAGCCGATGCCGTACGACTCGGTGTCGGATCCTCCGAGCAGCAGCACGAACAGGCCCGCGGTGAGCACCCAGTCGCGACCGGCCCCGAGCCAGCGGATGCCGGCGAGCACGACGCCGATGCCGACCAGCACGCCGACCGCGAGGACTCCGGGCGGCCCGTCCTGCAGGGCGAAGACCGCCGTGGCGAGGGCGATGCCGACGACGACGCCCAGCAGCACCTGGATGCCCTGTCGCAAGGAGGCCCGCAGCGTCGGATACATGGCGATGACCGCGCCGAGCGGCGCGTAGTAGGGGTAGTCGGCCGCCGTGCCGGGGATCTGCGGGGCGATCCAGTAGGCGAGCCCCGCGGCGAACGCCGTCTTCACAGCCAGCAGGAGGCGCGGCTGGGCGAGCAGCACGCGGGTCCAGTGCCCGACGGCGCGGGCGTCCCGGTCGAGGGTCGAGCGGCGGTCGGTCATGGCTCGATGATGCCAGCCGGCGGGCGTCGCCGCCGGGTCGTCGACCACGTACACTGATCGAACATCTGTTCGAACCGACCCGGCCGGGGGGTCTGAGCACGAGGCACAGTCATGCGTTTCACCCATCTCCGCGTCGCGTCGTCTTTCAGCGCGCACTACGGCACCGCCCACCCGAAGACCCTCGTCGAGACCGTGGCCGGGCGACGGGCCGACGCCGCGGCGATCACCGACCGCGACGGGCTCTACGGGGCGATCCGGCACATCGGCGCGTGTCGCGCCGCGGGCGTCGACCCGATCGTGGGGGTGGAGCTGGGGTGCCGCGACGATCGGGCCGGTGCCGGCGCTGGTGCCGGCGGAGGCGCTGGTGCTGCGGGCGCGGGTGCTCCGGTCGATCGGATCGTCGTGCTGGCGCACGGGTCGATCGACGGCGGCGCTCCGGGTGCGGGGTGGGCGGCGCTCTGCCGGTTGATCAGCGCCGCGCACGGCCGGGCGACGCGGAAGGCGAGCGGCAGCGCGAACAGCGTGGCGACCATCGGCCGGTCACGGGTGCGGGCGTTCGTCCAGGGCGAGTCGGGGCCCGCCGCGACCGTGCTGCTCGGCCCGGACTCCGACGTGGGTCGACTGGTGCAGGCGGGTCGGCACACCGAGGCGGCGGCGTCGCTGGCCGACTGGGCGGCCGAGCTGCCGGGCGGCGTGGTGGTCGAGGTCGTCTGCCATCTGACCGAGCCGGGCGAGAGCCGCAGCATCCGGCACGCGGCCCGCATGCTCGAGCTGGCCGACCACGTCGGGGTGCCGGCCGTGCTGACCAACGCCGTCCGCTACCTCGACCCCGACGAGGCGGTCACCGCCGACGTCCTCGACTCGGCGGGGCATCTCGCCGCCCTGGGCAGCTTCCGCCCGCAGCCGAACGCGCAGGCGTTCCTGAAGTCGGCCGATGCGATGCGCGCCGTCGCGCGGATGGTGACCGACGCCTCCTCGCTGCCTCGCAGCTCCGCCGACGAGATGCTGTCCGCGACCGAGCGGCTGGCCGACCGGTGCCGACTCGACCCCGCCGCCGATCTGGGCTGGGGTCGGCCGAAGGTCCCCGAGCCGAGTGCGATCGGAGTCGACGGCGATCCCGACCAGGTGCTGTTCCGCCGGGCGGAGGCGGGGATCACCGAGCGGTTCGGCGACGCCGGTCGCGCTCTGCGCGAGAAGGTCGACGAGCGCATGCGCTACGAGCTCGGCATCATCACGGGGTTCGGCTTCGCCGGGTACTTCCTGACCGTGGCCGACGTGTCGAAGCTGATGCGCGACATGAGGGTGCGGAACGCCGCACGCGGGTCAGGGGCGGGCAGCCTCGTCACCTATCTGCTGCGGATCTCGAACGTCGATCCGATCGAGCACGATCTGCTGTTCGAGAGGTTCCTCGGCAACAAGCGGGAGACGCTCCCCGACATCGACATCGACGTCGAGTCGGCGAGGCGGCACGAGGTCTACCGGGCGATCTTCGACCGGTACGGCAGCAACCGGGTGACCCTCATGTCGATGCAGTCGACCTACCGGGGGCGAGGCGCCGTCCGCGACGCCGGTCTGGCGCTAGGTCTCGACGACGAGCAGATCGACCTCGTCGCCAAGAACGTCTGGCGCTCGAACGCCCGCGACCTGCGGACGGCCCTGGCCGAGAAGCCCGAGCTGCGCGAGATCGCCGAGCTGGCCCGCAGCGACGGGCAGATCGACCTGCTGGTCGATCTCAGCGAGCGACTCGACCGGCTGCCGCGGCACATCTCGATGCATCCGTGCGGGGTGATCCTCGGCGACTCCGGTCTGCTCAGCATGACGCCGGTCCAGCCGAGCGGCATCGGTCTGCCGATGAGCCAGTTCGACAAGCACGACATGAACGACGCCGGTCTGCTGAAGCTCGACGTGCTGGGGGTGCGCATGCAGAGCACGCTGGCGTACGCGCTCGACGAGATCGAGCGCGTGAACGGCTCGAGGGCCGCGGTGGCCGGTGCGCTGCCGGTGGACGCACGGTACGTGAACAGGGAGGGGCGGATCGAGCTCGACGAGATCCCGCACGACGACGAGCCGACGTTCGCGGCGATCAGGACGACGCACACGCTCGGCATGTTCCAGATCGAGAGCCCGGGGCAGCGCGAGCTGATCGGCAAGATGCAGCCCGACCGCTACTCCGACCTCATCGCCGACATCTCCCTGTTCCGCCCCGGGCCGATGAAGGGCAACATGATCGTGCCGTTCCTCGACACGAAGCACGGGTTCCAGCATCCCGACTACATCCACCCGAGCTTCGCGGGGTTCCTCGACGACAGCTACGGAGTCGTGATCTACCACGAGCACGTCCTGCGGATCCTCGAGGCGACGATGCAGGTGAGCCTCGCCGAGGCCGACGAGATCCGACGTCACATGGGCAAGGGCGACGACGACGCCCTCGAGGCGACGTTCCGCGCCCGCACCCGGGCCAACGTCGACCCCGAGACCGGGCTGCGCCGCTACGACGACGCCGACGTCGACCGCATCTGGGCCGTGCTGAAGGGCTTCGGATCGTTCGGCTTCTGCAAGGCGCACGGTGCCGCCTTCGCCCTGCCCACGTACCAGAGCGCATGGCTGAAGACGCACTACCCGGCCGAGTTCCTCGCCGGCATCCTGACCCACGATCCCGGCATGTACCCGAAGCGGCTGCTCCTGACCGAGGCGCGGCGGATGGGCATCCCGGTGCTGCCGCTCGACGTCAACGCCTCGACAGACGTCTACCGCGTCGAACGGCTGCGCGCACCCGCCACCCCGATCGCGCCGACCCGCACCGGCGACCTCGGCATCCGGCTGTCGCTCGTCGACGTGCACGGCATCAGCGACGCCGAGCTCGCCCGGGTCGTCGTGGGTCGCCCCTACGACTCGATCACCGACTTCTGGCAGCGGGCGACACCGTCGCGGTCGTTGTTCGAGCGACTCGCCCAGGTCGGGGCGCTCGACTCGCTCGCCGGCCCCGGGCGGACGAGGGGCGATGTCCTGGCCAGGGTGCGCGCGCTGACCGGCAGGTCGTCACGGCCCCGGGCGGCCGACGTCGAGAACCAGCTCGACTTCGTCGTCGACGACTCCGACACCGTGCCCACCGGCACCCCCGACGTCGGAGTCCGCGACCGGGTGAGCGACGAGCTCGACATCCTGTCGATGGAGGTCAGCGAGCACGTCATCGAGAGCTACCGTCCGATGCTCGACGACCTCGGCGTCGTCCGGGCCGCCGACCTGCGCGACCACTGGAACGGCACGACCGTCCTCGTGGCCGGCATCCGCATCGCCACCCAGACCCCGCCGATGCGCAGCGGTCGGCGCGTCGTGTTCATCAGCCTCGACGACGGCAGCGGCGTCTCCGACTCGACGTTCTTCGACGAGGCGCAGCAGCGCGCCGGCTCCCTCCTGTTCGGCACGCAGCTCATGCTGATCCAGGGCCGCACCCGTCGCACCGGCGAGCGGGGGATCTCGCTCGAGGCCGACGACGCCTGGGATCTCAAGACGATGTGGCGGGAGTGGAGCGCGACCCGCGCCTCCTCGGCCGCCGGTCTCGACGCCGTCGACGTCGGCGCCTGACCCGCGCGTCGGCAACTCCTCCTCCCTGCCGCCCGGCCGCACCGGACGTCGGCGTGTCGCGGCCCGGCGTGACACCGGACAGGAGTTGCCGACCGGGCGTGCGTAGGGTGGCGGCATGAGCGAGCAGCACGCGAAGGGCACCTACGTCGAGCCCGGCCAGGAGTACACCCGCGACACCAACTACATCGAGGACCGCATCACGCGCGACGCCGCCGACGGCTGGCCCGTCGAGTCGGGCCGTTACCGCCTCGTCGCGGCGCGGGCCTGCCCCTGGGCGAACCGCAGCGTCATCTCACGCCGACTGCTCGGCCTCGAAGACGCGATCTCGCTGGGACTGCCCGGCCCGACGCACGACGCCCGCAGCTGGACCTTCGATCTGGACCCCGACGGGCGCGACCCCGTCCTCGGCATCGAGCGCCTCCAAGAGGCCTTCTTCGCCCGCACGCCCGACTACCCGCGCGGCATCACGGTGCCGGCGATCGTCGACGTGCCGAGCGGCAAGGTCGTCACGAACGACTTCCCGCAGATCACCCTCGACTTCGCCACCGAGTGGACGGACCTCCACCGCGACGGCGCACCCGACCTCTACCCCGAGCACCTGCGCGCCGAGATCGACGAGGTGAACGCCGTGGTCTTCCGCGACGTGAACAACGGCGTCTACCGTGCCGGTTTCGCCGGGTCGCAGAAGAGCTACGAGCGCGCCTACCGCACCCTCTTCGAGCGACTCGACTGGCTGTCCGAGCGACTGACCGATCAGCGGTTCCTGGTCGGCGACACGATCACCGAGGCCGACATCCGCCTCTTCACGACCCTGGCCCGCTTCGACGCGGTCTACCACGGCCACTTCAAGTGCAATCGGAACAAGCTCACCGAGATGCCCGTGCTCTGGGCCTACGCCCGCGATCTGTTCCAGACCCCCGGGTTCGGCGACACGATCGACTTCGACCAGATCAAGAAGCACTACTACATCGTGCACAGCGACATCAATCCGACCGGCATCGTCCCCGCCGGGCCCGACCCGTCGGGCTGGCTGACCGCGCACGGTCGCGAGGAGCTCGGCGGACGGCCCTTCGGCGACGGCACTCCCCCGGCGGCGCCCCGTGCCGGCGAAGAGGTGCCCCCGCTCGTCGTCTCGTGATCGGGCCCGTCGCCCGCCTCGAGGGCATCCGCGACGATGCCCTCTCGCTCGCCGAGCGCCTCCGCAGCGACATGGAGGCGGTGGCCGAGGCCCGCGAGTCCGCGAACGTTGACGACGAGCACGACCCAGAGGGCTCGACGATCGCCTACGAGAGGTCGCAGCTCGACGCCATCCGCCGGTCGGCGCTCGACCGGGCGGACGACGCGCGCTCCGCTCTCGAGCGCCTCGCCGCGGGGACCTTCGGCCGCTGCGAGCGCTGCTCGGCGCGCATCGGGGAGGCCCGGCTCGACGCCCGGCCGACCGCTCGACTCTGCATCGACTGCGCGCGCTGACCCGCGCCTCCTGCCGAGCCGAGGAGGCGCGGGTCGGCTGCCGCCCGCCCCTCCCGGAGTCGTCTCCCTAAGCTGGTCCGTGCCCGGGCCCTCGCCCGAGCACGGATTCGGTCGAAGGAGACGGAATGAGAATCGACAGCGCCGATGTGATCGTCACGAGCCCCGATCGCAACTTCGTGACACTGAAGCTGACGACCGACGAGGGGATCACCGGACTCGGCGACGCCACGCTGAACGGCCGGGAGCTCGCCGTCGTCGCGTATCTCACCGAGCACGTCGTCCCCCTCCTCGTCGGACGGGACCCCGCCCGCATCGAGGACACCTGGCAGTTCCTGTACCGCAGCGCGTACTGGCGCCGGGGGCCGGTGACGATGGCGGCGATCGCCGCCGTCGACGTCGCCCTCTGGGACATTAAGGCGAAGACCGCCGGCATGCCGCTCTACCAGCTGCTCGGCGGCGCCTCCCGGACAGGGCTGCTGACCTACGGGCACGCCTCCGGCAAGGACCTCGAGGAGCTCTTCGACAGCATCCGGGATCACCAGGAGCAGGGGTACAAGGCGATCCGGGTGCAGACCGGAGTGCCCGGGCTGAAGTCGATCTACGGCATCGCGTCCAACGCGACCTTCGACGCCAACACCGGCGTCCGCTACGACCACGAGCCCGCTCAACGGGGTGCGCTGCCGAACGAGGAGGACTGGGACACCCGCTCGTATCTGCGTCACGTCCCCACCGTCTTCGAGGCGGTCCGCAACGAGTTCGGCCCCGAGATCCCCCTCCTGCACGATGGGCACCACCGCATGACGCCGATCCAGGCGGCCTCCCTCGGAAAGAGCCTCGAGCCGTACGACCTCTTCTGGCTCGAGGACGTCACCCCGGCCGAGAACCCCGAGGCCCTCCGCCTCGTCCGCCAGCACACGACGACGCCTCTGGCGATCGGCGAGATCTTCAACACCGTGTGGGACTACCAGCAGATCGTCCGCGAGCAGCTGATCGACTACGTGCGGAGCGCCGTGACCCACACCGGCGGCATCACGCATCTCAAACGGGTTCTCGAATATGCGGCGCAATACCAGATCAAGTCGGGCATGCACGGCCCGACGGACATCTCGCCCGTCGGGATGGCCGCCGCGATGCACCTCGGTCTCTCGATCCACAATTTCGGGATCCAGGAGTACATGAAGCACGGTGCACGCACCGATCTGGTCTTCGACCAGGGATTCACCTTCGTCGACGGCATGCTGCACCCGGGTGATCGACCCGGCATCGGAGTCGAGCTCGACGTCGACGAGGCCGGCCGGTATCCGTACGAGAAGGCCTATCTGCCGTACAACCGGCTGGCCGATGGCACGGTGCACGACTGGTGAACCGGAGAGATCGCACCCTCTCGGAAGGACATATGCGGATATCCCATCGCCCCTGATAAAGCGAACGGCTCGTCGAATACGTCATTGTTCAGTGGATTCGTGAGAAAAGCTCCAGGTGCGATTAGCGCGGAAATAAGCCATAGTGAATCCGATAAGTCGCCTCTGTGATTTGTCTAATCGCCGAACAAAGGATTCCCGTGGCCCAGAAGACCTTTATCCAACTCGTCGACGATCTCGACGGCTCGCCCATCGCCGATGGCGAGGGCCGCACTCTGACCTTCTCCCTCGACGGCGCCACGTACGAGATCGATCTGCACGACTCGCATGTCGACGAGCTCACCTCCGCGCTCTCGCCGTTCGTCTCCGCCGGCCGCCGGACGGGGCGGAAGCAGACCCCGAGCCGGGGCCCCGCCGGCAAGTCGAACCCGGCGGAGCTGCAGGCGATCCGCGAGTGGGCGCGCGCGAACGGCCACGAGGTGTCCGATCGCGGCCGCGTCTCGGGTTCGGTCCGCGAGGCCTACGACGCCGCTCACTGATCCACCGGGGGCGCCGGCGGGCGGGGGGCGGCCACCGGCCGCCGGCGCTCCCGTCTACGGGGTGGTCGGGCGGGGCAGAGCGTAGACGCCGTGACCCACGCGTTCGACTCGACCCTGCCTGGTCAGCACGCTGAGCGTGGAGAGCACGCTGCTCCGCCGGTAGTCGGGCAGCGCCGCCGCGATCTCCGTCGTGCGGAGCTCGCCCGCCCGCAGCATCTCGGGGATGCGGTCGGCCAGCGAGTCGCCCGCACCGGCCCCCTCGGGACCGGGCGAGTCCGAACCGGTCTCGTGCGCCTCCTGCAGGTACTCCGCCCTGGCGAGGTCGACGCCCTCGGCCGACACGCGACTCGACGCCCCGTCGGAGCCGGACGCCTGCGCGTAGGGCGCCAGCGTCAGCGAGCGCCCCACCCGGGCGTACACGGCGGACGGGCTGGTGCCCTGATGCTCGGCGATCTCGGGATACGAGGCGCCGCCCAGCAGCAGCACGGCCTCGCCCTCGAGCCCCAGCCACTGGCCCAGGCTCGCGATCTCCCAGCCGGCCGTGGTGACGGCGGAGCCCCACACCTCGATGTCGTCGGCGTGCTCGGTCGTGATGCGTCGCAGGTCCTCCAGCAGGTCGACGAGGCGCTCTCGGGCGTCGTCGACGATCTCGGCGGTGAACTGAGGCGGCCGGCGAAGTTTGATCGGTCGTGACATTTGTGAAAGACTATCCAAGTTGCCCTCGTGGCACCACGACGTCGCTCGGCAGTCCGGGCGTCACACCCCCTCACTTTGGAGTTCCCATGGCTTTCGCAATCGTGCGCGCCGGTGGCCGTCAGGAGAAGGTCGAGGTCGGAACGATTCTGACCGTCGACCGCCTCAAGGCCTCCACCGCAGACACCGTCTCGTTCGTCCCCGTCCTGCACGTCGACGGCGACACGATCCTCTCGGGCGATGACCTGGGCAAGGTGACTGTCGAGGGCGAGGTCCTGAACGACCTCCGCGGCCCGAAGATCGTCATCCAGAACTACAAGAACAAGACCGGGTACAAGCGTCGCATGGGCTTCCGTGCCGACCTCACCCGCGTCAAGATCACCTCGATCAAGTAAGGGGCCCCGCAGATGGCACACAAGAAGGGCGCATCGTCCACCCGTAACGGACGCGACTCGAACGCTCAGCGCCTCGGCGTGAAGCGCTTCGGCGGCCAGGTCGTCCTCGCCGGCGAGATCATCGTCCGCCAGCGCGGCACCCACTTCCACCCCGGCGCCAACGTCGGCCGCGGCGGTG
>NZ_JAXCWG010000014.1:0-68788 GCF_034045195.1 Frigoribacterium sp. CFBP9030 | reverse complement strand
GTCCCCGCCGCAGCGCCGTCGGCTCCCGCCGCGCCGGCCGCAGCCGCGCCGGCCGCTGCTGCTCCCGCTGCCGCGGCACCCGCCGCCGCCCCGTCGTCGGACTCCGGTTCGACCGCGGGCTACGTCACGCCTCTGGTCCGCAAGCTCGCGAACGAGAAGGGCGTCGACCTGTCGTCCCTCTCGGGCAGCGGTGTCGGCGGGCGCATCCGCAAGGAGGACGTCCTCTCAGCCGCTGAGGCCGCGTCCGCGAAGACCGCCGAGTCGAGCACGGCGTCGACGAGCGCAGCGCCGGCGCCCCTCGAGATCTCGCCCCTCCGTGGAACGACCGTCCCGATGACGCGACTCCGCAAGGTCGTCGCCGAGCGCGCCGTGCAGTCGATGCAGGCCATGGCCCAGCTGACCAGCGTCGTCGAGGTCGACGTCACCAAGGTGGCGTCGTTCCGCGACGCGAACAAGGCCGCCTTCCTGGAGAAGACCGGCAACAAGCTGTCCTTCCTGCCGTTCTTCACCCTCGCGGCGGCGGAGGCCCTCCAGGCTCACCCGAAGCTCAACGCGACGGTGGACGGTGACTCGATCGTCTACCCCGACCACGAGAACATCAGCATGGCGGTCGACACCGAACGGGGTCTCCTGACTCCGGTCATCAAGAACGCCGCCGATCTCGACCTGGCCGGCATCGCCGCCCAGATCGCCGATCTCGCGCAGCGGACCCGCGACAACAAGCTGAAGCCCGACGAGCTGGCCGGTGGCACCTTCACCGTGACGAACACGGGTTCGCGGGGCGCGCTGTTCGACACGCCGGTGGTGTTCCTGCCTCAGGTCGCCATCCTCGGTACAGGCATCGTCGTCAAGCGCCCCGTGGTCGTCAAGACCGACGGTGGCGAGGCGATCGCCGTCCGCTCGATGGTGTACCTGGCCCTGTCGTACGACCACCGCATCGTCGACGGTGCCGACGCTGCGCGATTCCTGGTCGCCGTCAAGGACCGCCTCGAGGCCGGCGACTTCACCGCGAAGCTCGGCATCTGATCCGCAGCCCGTCACTGACGGGCGATGATCTCGCGAAGCCGCCAACCGGCCTCGGTCCTCACCACGAGGACCGAGGCCGGTTCGTCGTCCGCGGTGTGAGCTTCGAACAGCACGCTCTCGCCGAGACGCTGGGTCTCCGGGCCCAGGCGGGTCGGCAGGAGCGCCTGGGCGGTGGCGGCGGGGTCGTCGACCAGTGCCGAATCCGACCGGGCGAGGGGTGACCCGTGGTGGTCGACCGCGGCGATGCAGGAGGGGGTGGGGTCTCTCAGGCACTCGACCCGTGCCTCCAGCAGGACGGCCGTCGCGGCTGCTGCGTCGTCACCTCGCAGCACGGCCTCCTCGGCGGAGGGCGTGGCGGTCGGCGACATGCCCGGCGGCGGCCCTCCCGACGCATCCGCCCGCAGCGGGGACGTCGACGGGCGGGGAAGCCCGTCGGCGTCCGTCGCGGCATCCTCCCTCGGAGAGAGGAGGGACGCCCCCACGAGAGACAGGACGAGCACGCCGGCCACGACCCAGAAGCGTGGGCGGACGACTCGGAGTCGATCCCGCAGCGGAGCCCGCGGTCGATCGTGCCACCACGCGAGGGCCCGGTCGATCAGGGCGCTCTCGGGCAGCACGGCCAGCCAGGCGGGTGTCTCGCGGGGCGCCGCCCGCAGGGTCGCCGTCGACTGCTCCCCCACCGCACCGACCGATGGGGTGAGGAACACCGTCGGCAACGGCCGGGGCTCGCCGAGGTCATGAGCCCACTCGAGCAGCTCGTCGGGAGTGGTCGGCGGCACGCCCCGGCACGACTCGTCGTCGAGGCGGTCGACGACCAGCGACCAGAGATCGGCCACCCCGGGGTGGCCGGCGAGAGCCGCGGTCGAGAGCGTGCCGGAGAGGGCATCCGGCGGCGCGGTCGAGACCGCGACGTCGCCGGAGCTCAGACCGATGATGACCGGTGCACCGCGATCGTCGATCCCGATGCAGTGAGGCGGCAGCACCGCGGGGACCACGCCCCGAGCGGCCAGGTGCCCGAGTGCGGAGGCCAGGGGCACGACGAGGGTGACGGCCTCGCCGCGCGCGAGCGCCCCGCGGCCCGCGAGCCAGGCGTCGAGCCGGATCGACGGGACACCCCGGGTCACCACGACCGGTCGACCGTCGAAGTGGAAGACATCGAGCACCTCGACCACATGGGGGTGGTCGGCGCAGCACAGGGCCGCTGCCTCGACGAGGGCCTCACGGGTCGAGGAGGGGGAGGCGCGGAGCAGCACGGGCTCGCCCGACGACCACGTCGAGGTCCACCACCGGAACGGCGGAGGCCCGTCGACGGGCTCGGCCTCGTAGGGCCCGACACGGGTGCTCGACATGACTCGAGAGTCGTGCACGCCGGCACGGGGACGGCGGAGCCGGCGGCCGTCTGGGGACGCGTTCGCGGACGGCGGTCTCGGGGAGGACTCGTGACGGCGGGCGAACCCGTATCCTGTGAGCATGGCACGTAAGTCTCCGGAGAACACGACCCCGAAACCGCCCAAGGAACCGGGCCGTTTCAAGCAGATGTGGCAGGTCTTCCAGATGACCCGCCGGATCGACAAGACGGCGCTGCCGCTGATGCTGGCGGTGCTGATCGTCCCGATCCTGCTCGGTGTGGCCGCGGGCATCCTGCTCTCCGAGGGGAACGTCCTCGCGCTCGTCCTCTACATCGTGGTCGGCGTCATGCTCGGCATCCTGCTGCTGCTGCTCGTGCTCGGTCGTCGTGCGGAGCGCGCGGCCTACTCGCAGATCGAGGGTCAGCCCGGCGCCGTGGGCGCGGTCATGAAGAGCGGCCTCCGCCGCGCCTGGCGTGCCAACGAGATGCCCGTCGCCGTCCAGGGCCGGAGCCAGGCCGCGGTCTACCGCGCGGTCGGCAAGCCGGGAGTCGTGCTGATCGCCGAGGGTGCGGCCGGCCAGACGAAGCGCCTGGTCGACGAGGAGCGCCGCAAGGTCGCCCGGGTCCTCCCCAACGTCCCGATCACGGTCCTCCACGTGGGCCCCGACTCGGACGCCGTGCCGCTGCACAAGCTGGCCGGTCGGATGAACAAGCTGAAGAAGGCCATCAACCGCAACGAGGTCCTGGCGGTGGGCAACCGCCTGCAGTCGCTCGGTCAGAACGGCCTGCCCATCCCCAAGGGCGTCGACCCGTTCAAGGCCCGCGCCGGTCGACCGCGCTGACCCGCGCCTCCTGCGATCACGAAGCCGCCGCCGCTCCCCCTCGGGAACGGCGGCGGCTTCGTCGTGACCGGACGGTCAGACGCGGACGAGCACGGTGCCGGCGATCCGGTCGTGGAGACCGCGCTGGTCGAGGTCGAAGACCACGGCGGGGATCACCAGGGCGACCAGCAGAGTCCGCACGACGGGGCGCCAGAGGCCGAGGTACCCGCCGGCCATCGGCACCACCCGCATCCGCAGGGCGAGATGACCGATCGTGCCGCCGAGCGTGATCAGGAAGACGATCTGCACGAGGACGAAGACGATCGTGATGGCGATGCCCTCGCCCCCGAAGAACGCGAAGGCCACGATGTAGGCGAGAGCCCAGTCGATCGCGATGGCGGCGACGCGGCGCCCGAGTCTCGCGATCGACCGCGGTCCGCTCTCGGGGAGTCCGAGTCGACGACCGGGCCAGGCCTGTTGTCCGCCCGCCGCGCCTCCTGCCCTGTCGGGGCCGCCGGGCGGTGTTCGAGGGGTCTGAGGCATGCCCATGAGCCTACCGATCAGGGCAGCCGTAACATGCCGGAAACATCAGGGACACTGCGGCGAAACGGCCCCTCAATACCCTCGGTACAGGCTGCAGCCGTGGCCGATCCGTTCCAGTCAAGCCCATTGGAGAGACATCTCGTATGTTCACTGATTCTTCCGAGGTGCTGAAGTTCATCAAGGACACCGACGTCAAGTTCCTTGACATCCGCTTCACCGATCTTCCCGGTGTCCAGCAGCACTTCAACATCCCCGCCTCCACGGTCGACGAGGAGTTCTTCTCCGTCGGGCAGCTCTTCGACGGATCGTCCATCCGTGGCTTCGCCTCCATCCACGAGTCGGACATGCAGCTCATCCCCGACGTCACGACCGGATACGTCGACCCGTTCCGTGCCGAGCGCACGCTCATCCTCGTCTTCGACATCTTCAACCCGCGCAACGGCGAGCTCTACAGCCGCGACCCGCGTCAGGTGGCCAAGAAGGCCGAGAAGTACCTCGCGTCGACGGGCATCGCGGACACGGCGTTCTTCGCCCCCGAAGCCGAGTTCTACATCTTCGACGACGTCCGCTACGAGGTGAAGCAGAACGCCAGCTTCTACAGCGTCGACAGCGAAGAGGGCGCCTGGAACACCGGTCGCGTCGAAGAAGGCGGCAACCTCGCCAACAAGACGGCCTACAAGGGCGGGTACTTCCCGGTCAGCCCGGTCGACAAGACCGCCGACCTCCGCGACGACATCAGCCTGCGGCTGATCGACGCCGGCCTCGAGCTCGAGCGCGCGCACCACGAGGTGGGCACCGGCGGTCAGCAGGAGATCAACTACAAGTTCGACACGATGGTCCACGCGGCCGACGACATCCTGAAGTTCAAGTACATCGTCAAGAACACCGCCGAGATGTGGGGCAAGGTCGCGACCTTCATGCCCAAGCCCCTCTTCGGCGACAATGGCTCGGGCATGCACACGCACCAGTCGCTGTGGAGCGACGGCAAGCCCCTGTTCTACGACGAGAACGGCTACGGCGGCCTCTCCGACCTCGCCCGCTGGTACATCGGCGGCCTGCTCAAGCACGCCCCCGCCGTCCTGGCCTTCACGAACCCGTCGATCAACTCGTACCACCGTCTGATCCCCGGCTTCGAGGCCCCCGTCAACCTCGTGTACTCGGCGGGCAACCGCTCGGCCGCGATCCGCATCCCGATCACCGGCACGAATCCGAAGGCCAAGCGCATCGAGTTCCGCGTCCCCGACGCCGCCTCGAACCCGTACCTCGCGTTCGCGGCTCAGCTGATGGCCGGCCTCGACGGCATCCAGAACCGCATCGAGCCGCACGAGCCGGTCGACAAGGACCTCTACGAGCTGCCCCCCGAGGAGGCGAAGGGCATCCCCCAGGTGCCCGCGTCGCTCGACGGTGCGCTCGACGCGCTCGAGGCCGACCACGAGTTCCTCACCAAGGGCAACGTCTTCACGGAAGACCTCATCGAGACCTGGATCGCCTACAAGCGCGAGAAGGAGATCCTGCCCATGGCGCAGCGTCCCCACCCGTTCGAGTTCGAGCTGTACTTCGGCGTCTGACCTCCGAGCACCGCACGAGGCCCGCTCACCTTCTCGGGGTGCGGGCCTCCTGCCGTTCAGGGCCGGTCGGAGGACGGCGCACTCGAGCGGGCTCGGGCGGGCTCGCGCAGGGCCGAGCGGGGCAGACAGCCGAGCGGGACTCAGCCGGTGGGCTCGGGGGTCTCGTCGAGACCGTAGAAGCCGCGTTCGAAGACGGCCCGCGACCGCCTGGTCGCCGCCAGGTAGTCCTCTTCGAGCCGGGTCGCGGAGCCCGGCGGGTACTCCATGAGCCGGGCGACCCCCTCGAGGAGGCGCCGGTCGGTCGGCAGGACGTCGGACGTCCGTGACGTCCACAGCACGACGGCGGAGCGAGCCCGGGAGGCGATGGTCCAGGCGTCCCGCAGCTTCTGAGCGTCGTCGCTCGACAGCAGACCCGCCTCGGCGGCCGCTGCCAGCGCCTCCAGCGTCGACGGCGTCCGCAGACCCGGGGTGTCGTGCGCATGCTGCAGCTGGAGGAGCTGCACGTACCACTCGACGTCGCTGAGCGATCCGCGCCCGAGCTTGAGGTGACGGGACGGCTCGGCGCCCTTCGGGAGCCGCTCCGCCTCGACACGGGCCTTGATGCGCTTGACCTCGCGCACCTCCTGGTCGGATATGGCCTCCGGGTACCGGACACCGTCGGCGACGGCCATGAACTCGGCCGCCAGACCCTCGTCGCCGGCGACCGGGCGCGCACGCAGCAGCGACTGGGCCTCCCAGGTGAGCGACCAGCGCGCGTAGTAGGCGCGATACGACGACAACGAGCGCGCGACGGTGCCGTTCTTGCCCTCGGGGCGGAGCCCGGTGTCGAGGTCGAGCGGGACGAGGGCGTCGGAGGTCAGACGGTTCAGCTCGGCGACCACGGCCAGGGCACGCCGGTGCGCGGTGCCGTCGTCTCCCTCGGCCCGGTAGACGTAGAGGACATCGGCGTCCGAGCCGAAGCCCAGCTCTTCACCGCCGTAGCGACCCATCGCGATGACGGCGAACTCGAGGTCGCCGGCGTCGCGGCGAGCGAGGGCGAGCGTGCCCGAGATGGCGGCCGTCGTCACCGCCGAGAGTCCGCGAGCGAGCTCGTCGATGCTCAGCAGGCCGAGGATGCCGCCCATGGCGAGACGGAGGATCTCGCGCCGACGGGACTGCCGCAGCACGGCCGCCGCGGCGTCGACGGAGGAGTGCCGGGCGACGGTCGCCCGCGCCTCGTCGAGCAGGCTGGCGAGGGGTCGGGGCCGCAGCTCGTGGTCGTTCTCGAACCAGGCCGCCGCCTCGGGGATCCGGTCGAGCAGATCGGCGACGAAGCGGGAGCTCGAGAGCACGGTGGTGAGCCGGTGGGCCGCGCCGGAGGAGTCGCGGAGCATGCGGAGGAACCAGTACGACTCGCCCAGGCCGTCGCTCAACCGCCGGAAGGCCAGCAGACCGAGGTCGGGGTCGGTGCCGTCGGCGAACCACTGCAGCATCGCCGGCAGCAGGTGGCGCTGGATGCTCGCCCGTCGCGACACCCCCGCGGTCAGCGCGGCGATGTGTCCGAGCGCACCCCGGGGGTCGACGAAGCCGATCACCGCGAGCCGCGCCGCCGCCTGGTCGCTGCTGAGCGCGAGCTCCTCTTCGGGACGCGCCGCGACGGCCGAGAGCAGCGGCCGGTAGAAGAGCCGCTCGTGCAGGGTGCGGACGCGACGACGCACGTCGTGCCAGGTCGTCACCAGCTCGGCCGCCGTGGCGCCCAGCCTCGACGAGCGGGCGAGCACGCGCAGCGCCCCCTCGTCGACCGGCATGAGGTGGGTGCGCCGCAGCCGGGACAGCTGGATGCGGTGCTCGAGGAGGCGCAGGAGGCGGTAGTCGCGGTCGAACTCGGCGGCCTCGGCGCGACCGACGTATCCTCGACGGGCCAGCGCCCCGAGCGCGTCGAGAGTCGCGCGCTGACGCACCCCGTCGTCGGCCTGACCGTGCACGAGCTGGAGGAGCTGGATGGTGAACTCGATGTCGCGGAGACCCCCGGGGCCCAGCTTCAGCTGCCGGTCGACCTCGTCGGCGGGGATCAGGTCGGTCACGCGCTCGCGCATCCGCTGCACCGACTCGACGAAGTTCTCCCGCGACGCGGCGGCCCAGACGAAGGGCGCGACGCGTTCGACGTACCGGTCGCCCAGCTCGGTGTCGCCGGCGAGGGGCCGGGCCTTGAGCAGCGCCTGGAACTCCCACCCCTTCGCCCACCGCTCGTAGTAGGCGACGTGCGACTCGAGGGTGCGGACCAGCGCCCCGGCCTGGCCCTCCGGTCGGAGGTTCGCGTCGACCTCCCAGAGCTCGGTCTCGAGGGACAGCTCGGAGACGACACGGACGGTGTGCACGGCCAGGCGGGTGGCGATCTCGACCGCGCGGCCGTTCTCGAGGCCGTCGGCGCCTTCGGCCACGTAGACGACGTCCACGTCGCTCAGGTAGTTGAGCTCGCGCGCCCCCGCCTTGCCCATCCCGATGATGGCCAGTCGGGTGCGGTCGACGTCCTCCGCGGGGAACGCCACCTCGCGACGGGCGACGGCGAGACCCGCGTCGAGCGCCGCACCCGCGAGATCGGCGAGGGCGGTGGCGACGACCGGCAGGACCGCCAGCGGGTCGGGCGAGTCGAGGTCGAACGACGCGAGTCGCAGCAGGTGCCGCCGATAGCGGACCCTGAGGGCCACACGCGCCTCGTCGCCGACCCGCTCGCCGACGGACTCGAGCAGGTCGGCGGTGTACTCGCCCACCGACGGCGGCTGCACGAGCGGATCGCGGAGCGCCTCGAGCTCGGCGGGGCGACGCACGACGAAGTCGCCGAGCCCCGAGGAGGCGCCCAGCACGACGACGAGACGGGGCCCGTAGCCGTCGGTCAGCAGCGACTCGACCGCCGACCTGTCACGGTCGACCAGACGTTCGAGCTGCAGCAGGGCGGAGTCGGGGTCGGCGCTGCTCGCGAAGGCGGGCAGCAGCTCGGCCACCGCGGGGACCCGCGACGAGAGCTCGGCGAGGCGGTCACGCGCCTCGCCGAGCTCGGCGAAGCCCAGTCGGGCCAGCTCGGAGAGAGCTGCGGCGGGACGGGGCATCTGTCGTGGGCTCAGAGGATCTCGAGGTTCGAGCTGAGCTCGAACGGCGTCACCTGTGCCCGGTAGGCCTTCCACTCCTGACGCTTGTTGAGCAGGACGTAGTTGAAGACCTGCTCGCCCAGGGTCTCGGCGACGAGCTCGCTGTCCTCCATGATCGACAGCGCGTGGTCGAGGCTGGCGGGGAGCTGCTTGTAGCCGAGGGCGCGACGCTCGGCGTCGCTCATGCCCCAGACGTTGTCCTCCGCCTCGGCGGGCAGCTCGTAGCCCTCTTCGATGCCCTTGAGACCGGCGGCCAGCATGAGCGAGAAGGCGAGGTACGGATTCGCCGCCGAGTCGATCGCACGGTACTCGACCCGGCTCGAGTTGCCCTTGTTGGGCTTGTAGAGCGGGACGCGCACCAGAGCGGAGCGATTGTTGTGCCCCCAGGTGACGAAGCTCGGGGCCTCGTCGCCACCCCAGAGACGCTTGTAGCTGTTGACGAACTGGTTCGTCACGGCCGTGATCTCGGGAGCGTGCTTGAGCAGACCGGCGATGAACTGACGCCCGATGGTCGAGAGCTGGTACTCGGCACCCGCCTCGTAGAAGGCGTTCGAGTCGCCCTCGAAGAGCGACATGTGGGTGTGCATTCCCGAACCGGGGTGCTGGCTGAAGGGCTTCGGCATGAACGTCGCGTAGACGCCCTGCTCGATGGCGACCTCTTTGATGACCGTGCGGAAGGTCATGATGTTGTCCGCCGTCGTCAGGGCGTCGGCGTAACGGAGGTCGATCTCGTTCTGACCGGGGCCCGCCTCGTGGTGGCTGAACTCGACCGAGATGCCGAGGTCTTCGAGCATGCGGACCGAGCGACGCCTGAAGTCGTGCGCCGTGCCCCCGGGGACGTTGTCGAAGTAACCGGCCGAGTCGACGGGCTGCGGCCCCTGCTCGCCGATCTGGGCGCTCTTCAGGAGGTAGAACTCGACCTCGGGGTGCGTGTAGAACGTGAAGCCGCGGTCTCCTGCGCGGGCCAGCGTGCGCTTCAGGACGTTGCGGGGGTCGGCGACGGCGGGCTGGCCGTCGGGTGTCGTGATGTCGCAGAACATCCGCGCCGTGGGGTCGATCTCGCCCCGCCAGGGCAGGATCTGGAACGTGGTCGGATCGGGCTGCGCGAGCACGTCGGCCTCGTACGACCGGGTGAGACCCTCGATGGCGGAGCCGTCGAACCCGATGCCCTCGGCGAATGCGCCCTCGACCTCGGCCGGGGCGATGGCCACCGACTTGAGGGTGCCGATCACGTCGGTGAACCAGAGGCGGATGAACTTGATGCCGCGCTCTTCGATCGTTCGAAGAACGAAGTCTCTCTGCTTGTCCATTCACGGCCTTTCTGCTCGGCGTCCAGGCTACTGGACGAGCCGGGTGTCGCGAGGGGCGCCGGGCCGACGGCGATCAGTCGTCTGCGGCCTCTTCGGCGTCGAGTCGGGCGTTGCGGGCCTTGATGGTCTCGATCGCCTTCGCCGCCTCCTCGCGGGTGGCGTAGGGGCCGGCGCGGTCGATCGCGGGCGAGACCTTGCCCTCTTCGACCTCGTGCGTCTTCGTGTTGAACCAGAACTCTGACATGCGTGGAGGCTACCGCCCGCCGACCGACCGCGGTCGGACCTGCGGCCGCGGCCCGGCCGCCGTACCCGCGCGTCGGGCGAGGAGCGCCGAGACGACCGGCGACAGCAGCATCACGAGGATGCCGGCGATGATGACGAGTGAGCCCACGACCATGAGGGCGATGACGATGGCGACCATGCCGTCGATTCTCGCGTGTCGGGCGCGGGACGGCAAGGAGGCGCCCCGTCGTCGGACACTCCCCCTAAGCTTGACCCCATGCCCCGGGACAGCAACGGAACCCTGACTCCGGGCCGGCTCTCAGCGCAGCGTCCGGTCCCCGCGTCCATCCCCCGCCCCGAGTACGTGGGCAAGAAGGGGCCGGCCCCCTACACGGGCGGCGACGTCTACGACGCCGAGACGGTCGAGCTGATCCGTGCGAGCGGTCGCATCGCGTCGCAGGCCATCGACGCCGTCGAGGCGGCCCTCCGCCCCGGCGTCACCACCGACGAGCTCGACCGCATCGCGCACGAGTTCGTCGTCTCGCACGACGCCTACCCGTCGACGCTCGGCTATCGGGGGTTCCCCAAGTCGGTCTGCACCTCGGTGAACGAGGTCGTCTGCCACGGCATCCCCGACGACACCGAGCTGGTCGAGGGCGATCTGATCAACATCGACATCACCGCCTTCGCGAACGGGGTGCACGGCGATCTCAACCGCACGTTCATCGTCGGCGAGGGCGCACCCGAGACGGTCGACCTCGTCGAGCGCACCCGCGAGGCCCTCCGCCGGGGCATCAAGGCGGTGGCCCCCGGCCGCGAGGTCAATGTGATCGGCCGCGCCATCGAGTCGTACGCCAAACGCTTCGGCTACGGCGTCGTCCGCGACTACACGGGGCACGGCGTCGGGCGGGCGTTCCACTCGGGCCTGATCATCCCCCACTACGACGCACCTCAGTACGACGACGTCATGGAGGTCGGCATGGTCTTCACGATCGAGCCGATGCTCACCCTCGGCGGCATCGAGGCCGACGTCTGGTCGGACGACTGGACGGTCACCACGCGCGACAAGAGCCTCACGGCCCAGTTCGAGCACACCCTGGTCGTCACCGAACGCGGTGCCGACATCCTCACCCTGAGCTGACGCTCACCTCTCGACCCCTCTAGGAAGGACCCACCCGTGGCACAGAAGGCAGTGGGCATCGACATCGGCGGCACCGGCATCAAGGGGGCGATCGTCGATCTCGAGTCGGGAGAGCTGCTCACCGACCGGATCAAGAAGCCGACCCCCGAGGGCGGCGAGCCCGACGACATCGTCGCGGTCGTCAAGCAGATCGTCGACGAGCTCGGGGTCGACGACGACTCGATGCCCGTCGGCGTGTGCTTCCCCGCCGCGATCATGGACGGCACCACCCTCTCGGCCGCGAACGTGTCGAAGAAGTGGATCGGCTTCGAGGCCGAGAAGCTCTTCGAGGAGACCCTCGGCCGCGACATCCACTTCGTGAACGACGCCGACGCCGCCGGCTACGCCGAGACGCGCTTCGGTGCGGCCCGCGGAATCAAGGGTCTGGTCATCATGACGACCCTCGGCACCGGCATCGGCACGGCGCTCATCAACGACGGCGTCCTGATCGTCAACGCCGAGCTCGGGCACCTCGAGATCGGCGGCAAGGACTACGAGACGAAGGCCTCGTTCGCCGCCAAGGAGCGCGACGACCTCACCTGGAAGCACTGGGCGAAGCGTCTGCAGAAGTACTACTCGCACCTCGAGGCGCTGCTCTACCCGCGCCTGATCATCGTCGGCGGCGGAGTCTCGAAGCACCACGCCGAGTTCCTGCCGCTGCTCGACCTCCGCGCCGAGATCGTGCCGGCGACGCTCCGCAACAACGCGGGCATCATGGGCGCCGCGGCCCTCGCGGCGTCGTCCGACCCCGCGGCCTGAGCCCGCCCGCCTCTCGCGACCCGCGCCTCCCGGGGTCGCGCCTCCTGACCCGCGCCTCGCGGTGTCGCGCCTCCCGCCAGGTGCCTCCCGACCCGGCGCCTCCCGACCGCCCTCCCCGGGCGTGCAATTCGCGACCAGGGGAGGTCGACACGCCGCTCGCGTTCGCGTGCAGACGGCGTGTCGCGGGCCTCAGGTCGGGTTCGGCACGCGGAGCACCGGCTGAGCGGTCGGGTTCGGCACACGGAGCACCGGCTGAGCGGTCGGGTTCGGCACACATCGGGTCGCGGCCAGCACCGACCGTCAGGGGCGGTGCGGGCAGCCGACCGGACGTGACGATGCCCTGCTGCAGGAGGCGCGCCTCCTGAAGCAGGGCATGTCACGTGGTGCGAATGGGCCGGCTGCTACGCCGGGTTCTGTCTCGATGCTCTCGCACCGTGGACGGCCATCTCTCTCGGAACTACGTTGCCGCAGCTCTCCAGCGGTCTACCCGAGGACTCGGCGAGCAACCTCGACGCCCTCTGTCTGACCTTGCTCCGGGCGAGGTTTACCTAGCCGGTCGGTCACCCGAACCGCTGGTGGTCTCTTACACCACCGTTTCACCCTTACCCCGGTCGCGCCTCGCGGCGACGACCGTGGCGGTCTGCTCTCTGTTGCACTGTCTCGCGGGTCACCCCGGGTGGGTGTTACCCACCGCCCTGCTCTGTGGAGCCCGGACGTTCCTCGGCGGCACGGGCGGACCCGTGCCGACGCGACCGTCTTGCCGACCCATTCGCGCACCCAGCCTAGCGGCGACCGCGGCCGTCGTGGCCCTCGGGTCAGATGCCGGACTCCTGAGTGCGGACCAGCACGGCGTCGCTGTCGGGGCAGAGCAGCACGTCGTAGGCCGAGGCGGCGCGCACGGCGGCGAGATCGCTGCCGGTGAGGGTGACCCCGCTGGCGCTCGACACGCCACCGCGCAGCAGAGACGCCCCCACGCCGTAGCGCTCGCGCTGGCGCTCGTAGAGGGCCAGGAGGTCGGCGGGCACCCGGGCCGCGATGGTCTCGCGGTCGGCAGCCACCTGCACGCGCTCGCGCTCGAGACCGGCCAGCGACTCGTCGCGCGACGTGGTCGCCTCGTCGCGCCGACCGTCGATCTGGTCGAGCTCGCCCTGGGTCAGTCGGGCGACGGCGCCGAGGCTCTCGACGCGCTCCATGACGTCCATCTGCAGATCTTCGAGGTCGGAGGTCCGCTTCGAGAGCGCCGCCAGCTCGCCCTCGAGCGCCTGCACGTCTTTGACCGACGACGTCGACGCGAGACGCTGCTGGTCACGCGCGACCCGCGCCTGCACCACGGCGACGTCGGACTCGATGCGCTTCAGCTCGACCTCGGCGTCTTCGAGGGCGCCCTGCTCGGAGGCGAGACGGCTGCGCAGTCGTGAGGCGTCGCCGTCGATCGTGGCGAGGACGGCGGTCTCGGGCAGGTTGCGGGCCCGGTGGGCGAGCTGCTGCAGGGTCGTGTCGAGCTTCTGGAGATCGAGCAGCAGGGCCTGGTCGTCGGGGCTGGCGGTCAACGGCATGCGTGGCCTTCTTCGTGTCGGTGCAGATGGTCTGGGATGGAGGTGCCGAGGAGGCGCGGTGCCGGCGGGCGGGTCGGCGTCACTGGACGACGGCGAAGTCCCACGGGTCGGTCCGCAGATCGCTCAGCGTGACCTCGACGTCGTCGAGGGCCTCGCGGAGCTGGGCAGCGGCCGTGTCGAGCCACAGCCATTCGGCCGCCCAGTGCGAGATGTCGACCAGGGCCGGGCCGCGACCGAGGAGCATGAGCTCGCGGGCGTCGGAGGCGGGGTGGTGACGCAGGTCGCTGGTGATGAAGACGTCGGCCGCGCGGACTGACGGGTCGTCGAGCAGCGAATCGCCCGCACCGGCGCAGAGCGCGACGGTCTGGACGAGATGCTCGGCGTGACCGGCGACCCGGATGCCGGAGGCGGTCGGCGGCAGCACATCGCGGAGTCGCGTCGCGAGGGCCACCAGCGGGATCGGCTCGGACAGCCGGCCGACGATGCCGAGCCCGGTCGTCTCGCTGCCGCCCGCCGTGATCGGCCGCTGGTCGACGAGGCCGATCTGGTGGGCGAGCACCCTCGAGGTGCCGGTCTCGACCACGTCGGCGTTCGTGTGGGCTGCGACCAGAGCGCAGCCGGCTCGGATCAGCCGAGCGATCACCGCACCCTTCGTCGTGTCTTCGGACACCGTGCGTGCGCCTCGGAAGAGCAGCGGGTGGTGGACGAGCAGGAGATCCGCGCCCAGGGCGATCGCCTCGTCGGCGGTGTCGAGCACGGCGTCGACTGCCAGGTGGATGTGCGTCACCGGCCGCTCGGGATCGCCGACGACGAGACCCGGGGAGTCCCACGACTCGGCCCCGCTGAGGGGCCAGAGTCGTTCGATGACGGCGGAGACGGACGCGAGGGTGGACACCCCGTCAGCCTAGTCGCGAGCGGAGCGGCGGACCCCGGTGAGCAGGACGGCGACGACGAGCGCCGACACCGCGGCGACGAGCAGCGCCAGCACCACGGCGACCCCGGCGGCGGGACCGGATGCGCCGACGCCGGAGACGAGGTAACCCTGCCAGCCGAGCGCGGCGGCGGCGGGCGACAGGATGCCGAAGCCGAGCGCAGCGGCGATCACGACGGACGCGACGACGGCGATGGGGCCGCGGCGGTCGACGAGCCCGGCGTCGCCGGCGCGGCGCGAGACCGCGACGACGCCGACGAAGGCTGCGAGGGCGCCGATCAGCGGGACGGCCAGGGTGGCGACGACGGCCGTGCCGAGCGACTCCCCCGCGACCAGAGCGAGCACGAGGGTGAGCGCGACCACGACGACGACGGCACCGGCCGAGATCGTCAGCACGGGGTTGGCCCGGGTGATCGACGCACGGAGGGTCGCCAGACGGCCCTCGCCCGCGGCGGACGGGGCGACGGCGGGGGTGTCGGAGGCGGGGGCTGCATCGGAGGTGGAGGCGACGGCACCGGTGGAGGCGACGGCACCGGTCGAGGCGCCGTCGGAGGTGGAGGCGACGGGCGACGACGGCACGACGGCCGGAGCGGAGCCGGTCGAGGTGGTGGCAGCGGCAGCGGCCGCCGTCTCCCCCGTCGACCCGGCGGCCAGCCGCTCGCGCTCGGCGATGCGGGCGGTCTCCTGGCGGGCGGCCAGATCGGCCGCGACCTCCTCCGGGGTGACGATCGGGATCAGATTGGTGTCGCTGTCGTCGAGATCGGGGGCGACCGGTGCGGCGGCACCCGGCGCACCTGCAGCACCCGCGCCTCCTCCGATGACGTCGATGACGCCGGTGAAACGCAGACGGGTGCGCTCGAGCACGAGTGCCGCCTCGTCCGTCCCGACTCGGCTGATCTCGTTCTCCCAGCGGGCGAAACGGGCTGCCTCGGCACGTCGAGCGAGCATCTGGGCCTGGACGACGGCCATCAGGTCGACGGTGGCGGTGTCGTCGAACCGCCTGGTGACCAGTCGGGCGAGCACGTCGTCGTCGAGCGTCACACGCTCGGGCGGCTGGGGCAGGTCGGGGCCGACGGGCACGGCGAAGACCGGGATGGTGATCGCCGAGGTGGCGACCGAGTGCCGGGGCGCGCTGGCCGGACGGGAGTCGGCCACGTCGTTCTCGACGACGGTCGGCGCGGGCACGTCGGCACGGTGGGTGGGGATCGAGGCGGGGCGCGGGGCGATGCTCTCGCGCGCCTCCGGGAGGACTGTCTGGGACACGGGGTGGAGCTCCTGCGGGGTCGGCGTCGTGAACGGCGCCGGGGTGGGGGTGGGCTCGACGAACGACGAGCGGAACCGATGCGGATCGCCCTCGGGAGGCGCGTCGGCGGCCGTCCACAGCAGGTTCGCATTCTCGGTCATGCGTGGATGGTACGTCCGCGGGAGCGTGATATCCGAGCGGCTCGCCGGGCCGACCGGGACAAAAGCGTTCCGCAGAAGGCGCGGCGCGGCCCCCGCGGGCGACGAGGCGCTCAGCGCCCGGCGATCGCCTCGGCGAGGTAGGGGGCGGTGCGGCTCTTGGACGAGGCGGCGACCTCCTCCGGGGTGCCGACCGCGACGACCCGGCCGCCGGCGTCGCCGCCCGCCGGACCCATGTCGACCACGTGATCGGAGGCCGCCACGACGCCCATGTGATGCTCGACGACCACCACCGTGTTGCCCGCGTCGACCAGCCCCTGCAGCTGCGCCACGAGCAGTTCGACGTCGGCGGGGTGCAGACCCGTGGTCGGCTCGTCGAGCAGATACAGGGTGTGACCCGTGCGGGCGCGCTGCAGCTCGGTCGACAGCTTTATGCGCTGCGCCTCGCCGCCGGAGAGCTCGGTCGCCGGCTGCCCGAGGCGCAGGTAGCCGAGCCCCACCTGCAGCAGGGTCTCGAGGGCTCGGGAGGCGGCCGGCACTTCGCCGAGGAACGCGGCGGCCTCCGTGACGGTCATCGCGAGGACGTCGGCGATGCTGCGACCGTTCCAGGCCACCTCGAGGGTCTCCGCGTTGTACCGGGCGCCGTGGCACTCGGGGCACGGCGCGTAGCTGCCCGGGAGGAAGAGCAGCTCGACCGAGACGGCCCCCTCGCCCTGGCAGACCTCGCACCGGCCGCCCACCACGTTGAACGAGAAGCGCCCCGCCGTGTAGCCGCGGGCCCGCGCCTCGTCGGTCGCCGCGAAGACCGAGCGCACCGCGTCGAACAGCCCGGTGTACGTCGCCAGGTTCGAGCGCGGCGTGCGACCGATCGGACGCTGATCCACCTGCACCACGCGGTCCACGCCCTCGTGGTCGACGGCCGTCTCGGCGAGGACGCCGCCGACCAGCGTCGACTTGCCGGAGCCGGACACGCCGGTCACCGCCGTGAGGACGCCGCGCGGCACGTCGACGTCGACGCCCTGCAGGTTGTGCCGCGACACGCCTCGCAGCGCCAGGACCCCGGTGGGCTCACGCCGCGGGCGCGCCCTGGACGCGGGATCGGGCGCCGGGTCGAGGAACCTCCGCGTCACCGAGCGGTCGACCCCGGCGAGGCCGGCGACCGGGCCGCTGTAGAGCACCGCGCCTCCTTCGCTGCCGGCACCCGGTCCGACGTCGACGACCCAGTCGGCGCGACGGACGATGCTCATGTCGTGCTCGACGACGAAGACCGAGTTGCCGCTCTCACGCAGCTCCTCGAGCACGGCGACCAGCGGTTCGGCGTCGGCCGGATGCAGACCCGCGCTCGGCTCGTCGAGCACGTAGACCACGCCGAAGAGACCGGAGCGGAGCTGCGTGGCGATGCGCAGGCGCTGCATCTCGCCGGGCGAGAGCGTCGGAGTGGCGCGCCCGAGGCTGAGATAGCCGAGCCCCAGACCGTCGAGGACGGCCGTTCGGGCCAGGAGGTCGGCGGCCAGGGTCACGGCGACCTCGGTGACCTCGCCGGAGGACGCGTTCGACACGGCCGCCGTCGCCGACGTCAGGGTCGCGGTCGGGCGCAGCACCTCGCCCAGCTCGGCCAGGGGCAGCGCGTTCAGATCGGCGATCGTGCGACCGGCGAACGTGACGGCGAGGGCCGCGCGCGTGAGACCGCTGCCGCCGCAGAGCGTGCAGGGTCCGCTCTCGACGAAGCGCAGCACCTTGGTCCGCTGGGTCTCGCTCTGCGAGTCGGCGAGGGTGTGCAGCACGAACGCCCGGGCGCTCCAGAACCGGCCCTTGTACGGCTTGGCGACGCGATCGCGCTGCGGGACGACCTCGACGACGGGCTGCTCCTCGGTGTAGAGCAGCCAGTCGCGGTCGGCCTGCGGCAGCTCGCGCCACGGGCGGTCGATGTCGTAGCCGAGCCCGGCCGTGACGTCGCGGAGGTTCTTGCCCTGCCACGCCCCCGGCCAGGCGGTGATGGCTCCGTCGCGGATGCTCAGACCGGGATCGTGCACCGCGGAGGCCTCGGTGACCTCGTGGGCGACGCCCAGCCCGTGGCAGCGCGGGCAGGCCCCCGCGGCCGTGTTGGGCGAGAACGAGTCCGACTCGAGGCGCGCCGCGCCCGCGGGGTAGGTGCCCGCCCGCGAGAACAGCATGCGCATGGAGTTCGAGAGGGTGGTGACGGTGCCGACGGTCGACCTCGAGCTCGGGGCCCCGCGGCGCTGCTGCAGGGCGACGGCCGGGGGCAGACCGGTGATCTCGTCGACGTGGGGCGACCCGCCCTGCGCGATCAGTCGACGCGCATAAGGGGCGACGGACTCGAAGAACCTGCGCTGCGCCTCGGCGTAGATCGTGCCGAACGCGAGCGACGACTTGCCCGAGCCGGAGACGCCCGTGAAGGCCACGATGCTGTCGCGCGGCACGTCGACGTCGACCGCCCGCAGGTTGTTCTCGCGGGCGCCGCGGACCCTGACGAAGCCCCGCGCGTGCACGTCGATCTCGGAGCGGGGCAGGTCGGGAGGCGCGGTGTAGGGCATCCGGTCGATGGTAGAGGTGCACGGCGGCGGGGGGCCACCGGCGTGGCCTCGGATGTCGGTGGTCGCTTCTAGCGTGGCAGCGTGCCTGAGCCGATCGACAGCTGGTGGGCGCGACGGCGGACGTCGCGCGGGCTCGCCGTGCCCTACGCGGTGGGGGCGTACCGCGAGGCGTGGGCGTCGTTCCCGGTGCTCGTGCGGCAGTACCGACCCGAGCACAACGACGGCATCGTGCTCAGTCAGATCCCGCCCGCCGCCGACGTGTACCTCTGCTGGCTGTGCGACGCCGGGCACCTGTTCGTGGCCACTCCCGACGAGCAGCGGAACCGACCGGGGCGCGAACGGCGCCGCTCGTCGTGGTGCCCCGACTGCAGCGAGCAGGCGAAGCCGCGGGCGCTGCCGATGCGACCGCCGATGGCACCGGCAGCCGTCGTACGGGAGCAGGCGGCGAGCCTGGGAGGCGCGGCGCAGGTGGTCGGATCGCCTCGCGTCGCGCAGACGGCGGGGCCGCCGCCGGCCGAGCTCGCGCCCGTGCGCGCCGATTCGCCTGTGCGCCCGACCGCGGTTCGACGGGCGAAGCCGACCCGTGCCTCCCAGCCGGTCTGCGACAGGACCCCCGCCGTGCCGACCGGCACCCCGTTCGTCAGCGTCTGCGCGCCGAGACCGGCCTCGGCGGTGGAGGCCGAGCTGCGGGCCGAGCTGACCGCCCGACTCGAGTTCGAACCCGGCCTGAACGCCGTGCGGGTCGGTCGGCCGTTCTTCGACCACGTCGAGGTGTGGCCCGACATCGTCCTCTCCGAGCTGCGGGTCGCGATCGAGTACGACTCCACCGGCCGGCACGGACTCGAGCACGTCGGCCGGCGCGAGGTCGCCGACCGCCGCAAGGACGCGGCGCTGCGGGCAGCGGGCTGGCAGGTCGTCCGGCTGCGGACGGGCAGGTTGCCGATGCTCGGCCCCCACGATCTGCAGCTGTCGGGGTTCACCCGCCAGACGGTGCCGAGACTGCTCGACGAGCTGCGGGTCATCCGCGGGTCGCTGTTCGTCGACGCCTACCTGAGGGGGTGACTCCTGCGCGTCTCAGCCCTGCGCGTCTCAGCCCTGCAGCGTCTCAGCCCTGCGCGTCTCAGCCCTGCAGCGCGAGCGCCTCGCTCGTCCAGCGGGCGTGTCGACTCCACGGGTCGTCCGTGCCGGCGGTGAGGGTCGCCACGTGCACATCGAGCATCTCGTTGACGGCGAACCACTCGGTGCGTCCGAACCGCCAGGCCCCGAACTGCTCGTGGCGACGCTGCTCGACACCCCGGTCGCCGCGCTCGAACGCGAGGACCTCGTGATGCCAGAGGCGCCCGAGACGCTGCCGGGGGTTGGCCGTCGTGCCGATCTTGATCCGGTCGTCGAAGCGGATGTAGTAGACGACGTCGACCCGAGGAGGCGCGAGGTCATGGTCGGGCACGTCACCCTGCCGCCACTCGCACACGGCGCAGAGCCACCCCGACGGCCAGTGCACGCCGAGCCGCGACCCGCAGGCCGCGCAGGGCGAGGGCAGGAGGTCGGTCGCGCCGTCGACGACGGCGGCGCGGGCAGCCGCCCACTCGGTCGCGACGACCAGATGGCATTCACAGAGGGCGACGGGGCTGCCGGCGACCACGGGGTGATCGCAGGGTGCTTCGGCGGGTCGACCCGCGCCTCCTCGGCAGGTGTCGACGGGTCCGAGCTCGGAGGTGTCCATGTCGGCACGGTAGGCGGGGCCACCGACAGTCGGCCGCCGGGGCCGTGCGTCGATCGCGGTCTCGGCCGAGCTGCCGGTCGAGCTCGCGGTCGAGCGGTCAGTCGAGCTCCCGGCCGAGCGGTCAGTCGAGCTCTCGGTCGACGCGGAGGCCGAGCGGGTGCGGCCCGAGCAGCAGCCAGACGGCCCCGGCGCCGATCGGGAACAGCACGACGGCGATGGTCCAGATGGTCTGCTCGAGCGCTGTCGTGTCGGCTCGTCGCCGGACGGCCCGCACGATGCTCAGCACGATCGCCGCGTAGACGGCCACGGCCACCACCGCGAGCACCACCGTGCCCCATTCGCCCCATCCGCTCATGCCGACAGACTACGGGTGCGGCCCGGTGGGCGTGCCGATCCGTGCACACCACTCAGTGCGTGCCGCTCAGTGCGCGCCGCTCAGTGCGCGCCGCTCCGCGCACGTCGCTCAGTGCCTGCCGCTCAGCAACGCGAGCACGTCGGCGTAGCGCCCCTCGGCCTCGGCGTGACGGAGGAACCCGACCCGCTCGACGAGGATCTCGTGGGCGTCGGGCTGCGACTCGAGCAGCAACATCGTCTCGTCGAGGTACTCGTCGAGCGGCATCGCCGAGGGGTCGTCCTGCTGACCGAGCAGGGTGGTCTGCACCGCCGGCGGCACGAGCTCGACGATCTGCACCGACGTGTCGGCGAACTGGACGCGGATGCCCTCGCTCAGCGAGTGGATCGCCGCCTTCGTCGCGTTGTAGGTCGGCGTCAGCGGCAGGGGCACGCTCGCGAGCCCCGACGACACCGTGACGAACGCCGCCGCGGGTCGCGCCTGCAGGTGCTCGGTCCAGGCGGCGAGCAGTCGGATGGGCCCGAGCAGATTGGTCGTGACCGTCGCCTCGGCCGTCTCGACGAACGCGGCGGTCGTGACGTCCTCCGGCAGCATGATGCCGGCCATCGCGACGACGACGTTCGTCTCGGGCCAGCGCCGCTGCACCTCGCGCGAGACCGCGACCACGGCCTCGGGGTCGGTGGTGTCGAGCACGATCGACTCGATGCCGGGGTGGTCGCGCACGATCTCGTCGAGCAGCGCGGCACGGCGGCCCGCCACGACGACGGTGTTGCCCGCCGCCTGCAGCCGGAGCGCCAGCCCCAGACCGATGCCCGACGTGCCGCCGGGGATGAACACGGTGTTGCCGCTGATCTTCAAGAGGTGCTCCTTCTCGTGGTGGATGTGACACCACCCTCACCCGAGGAGGCGCGGCCCGGCAGAGCGCGCCTGTCCAGGGATCGACGCTCCCTGGTCGGGCGCCATCGGGGCTGACAGCATGGCGGCATGGACCGTGCCGAGCTCGCCGACTTCCTCCGTCACCGACGCGAGTCGCTCCGCCCCTCCGACGTCGGCCTGCCCGACGGGGAGCGTCGACGCACCGCCGGTCTCCGTCGGGAGGAGGTCGCCGCGCTGGTCGGCATGTCGACCGACTACTACGCCCGCTTGGAGCAGCAGCGCGGGCCCCAGCCGTCCGAGCAGATGCTGATAGCCCTGACCCGCGGACTGCGCCTCGGTCTGGACGAGCGCGACCACCTCTACCGGCTGACCGGGCACCATCCGCCGCGTCGTACCAGGGGCGGGGAGCACGTCAGCCCGGCTCTGCTGCGGGTGCTCGACCGGCTCGACGACACCCCGGCGCTCGTGCTGAGCGACCTCGCCGAGACGTTGGCGCAGAACCCGCTCGCGGTGGCCCTGCTCGGTGATCAGCGTCGGCACGAGGGGCTGGCCCGCAGCGCGTTCTACCGGTGGTTCACCGATCCGGCCGAGCGCGCCTCCTACCCCGCCGACGACCATGAGCACCAGCTCGCGCTGCAGGCGTCGGGTCTGCGTGCCGCCCTGAGCATGGCGGGCGGCGGCGGCCGACCCCGCGAGCTCGTGGAGGCGCTGCTGGACGCGAGCGACGAGTTCGCCGCGCTGTGGCGGCGGCACGAGGTGCACCAGCGCTTCGACGACCGCAAGACCCTCGTGCACCCCGAGCTCGGGCTCATCGAGGTCGACTGCCAGGCGCTCTTCACGGAGGATCAGTCGCAGACCCTGCTCGTCCTGACCGCTCGCCCCGGGTCGCCGGACGCCGAGAAGCTGCGACTGCTCGGTGTGATCGGCAGCCAGCGCTTCGTGGAGTGAGGAGGCGGGGCGTCCGCCGGCGACGGCGCGGGGCACGGCATGATGGGCGCACGACGACGTGACCCCGAGGAGCAGCCATGCCCGCACCAGCATTCCCCACTGCGACGCACACGCCCCTTCGCGGGGGGCCGACTCTGCGCTGGGGGGTCATCGGCCCCGGCGAGATCGCCGGCGACTTCACCGACGCCCTGCATGCTCACACCGATCAGCGGGTGGTGGCCGTCGCGTCGCGCAGCCTGGATCGGGCCGAGGCGTTCGCCCGAGCACACGGCGTCGGGTCCGCCTTCGACAGCGCGGAGGCGATGGCGGCCTCCCCCGACGTCGACGTCGTCTATGTCGCGACTCCTCACACCCGGCACCTGCCCGACGCGCTGATCGCCATCGCCGCCGGCAAGCACGTGCTGATCGAGAAGCCGCTCGCGACGACTCCGGCGGAGGCCGACCTCATCGGGGCCGTCGCGAGCGACGCCGGGGTGCTCGCCATGGAGGCGCTCTGGACGCGCTACCTGCCCCACACGACGGTGATGGCGCGCCTCCTCGCCGACGGCGCGATCGGCGACGTGCGTCTCGCGACGGCCGACGTCGCGTGGGCGAACGACCTCTCGGCGCCCGGCCGCATGACCGACCCCGCCCTCGGCGGCGGGGCGCTGCTCGACATCGGCGTGTACGCGTTCTGGTTCACCCAGTTCGCCACCGGCCACCCCGTCGAACGGCACGCCACCGGATCGACCCGAGCCGACGGCGTCGACCTCGACGCGGCCGTCGTCACCCGCACGGCCGACGGGGTGCTCGCGACGGCGGCCACGAGCCTGCGGGCCACATCGCCGGGCATCGGAGCCGTGCTGGGGTCGGGCGGGTCGCTCCGCACCCTGCGGAACCTCGTCTTCCCGACCTCGTTCGAGCTCACCACGGCGAGCGGCACGGCGATCTGGGATGACCCGTCCGTGCCGACCGGACGCCAGGGGCTCGCCTACCAGGCCGCGGCGCTCGCCTCTTTCGTCGACGCCGGACTCCGCGACTCGCCCCTGCACTCGCTGGCCGACTCGAGGTCGATCCTGTCGACGATCGAGGCGGCCCGCGCCTCCCTGACCGTCGTCGACGACGTCTGAACGGGAGCGGCCGGGCGCGCCTCCTCGACGGTCGTCGGCGGCTCCGGGTCGGGAGCGGCGACCGGAGCGCCGCTCAGTAGGCTGTCGCCATGACGCGCGCCCGCCTGATGGTCCCCTTCCGACTCGTCCTCGCCGTGCTCGGCCTCGCGGCCGTCGGCACGCAGTTCGGCGTCACCCTGACGAACGACTACGGCATCGTCAACTTCTTCTCGTACTACACGAACCTCAGCAATCTGTTCGCCGTGGTCGTCTTCACCGTCGGGGCGGTGCGCACCCTGCGACGGAGACCCGGCAGTCGCGCCTGGGACACCGTGCGACTCGTCAACGTCGTCAACATGGTGTTCGTCGGTCTCGTCTTCAACCTGCTGCTCGCCGGCGTCGGGGGCGGAGTCATCCCGTGGGTGAACGTGGTCGTGCACATGCTCGTGCCCGTGGCCGCGCTGATCGACTGGCTCGTGCTGCCGGCCGGTCGACGACTCCCCTGGTCGGCCGCCCTGGTGGGCCTCGTGACCCCGGTGGTCTACAGCGTCTACACGATCGTGCGCGGGGCCCTCATCGGCTTCTACCCGTACCCGTTCTACGACCCGGCGGCCCAGGGCGGCGCGGGTGGCGTGGCGATCTACGTCGGGGTGCTGCTGCTCGCCCTCATCGCGCTGTCGTTCGCCCTCGTCGCGGTGGGGCGCCTGGCCGGCCGTCTCTGGAAGTCGACGCGGCGCGGCTGAGTCGACCCGCGCCTCCTCGGAGCCCGTGAGGGGTCGATGAGTCGGAACACGCCGCGGGTCCGTCTGCGGGCGCGGCGTGTTGCGACTCATGGAGGGTGGGGGCTGGGGGCTGGGCGCTCGCAGTCCGGTCGATGAGTCGAGACACGCCGCAGGACTCATGGAGCCGCGGCGTGTCATGACTCCTCGACCCCGCGCTCGGTTATCAGGCGCCTGACGCGAGCTACGAAGGCGTCGGCGAGAGGTCCCAGATCGTCGTCCGTCGCCTGGACCTGCCGCCAGCCGGCGTCCTCGAACGCCTCGCGGCGCCGTATGTCGTCGCGGTACGTGAAGCGATCGGTGCGGTGGTGGTCTCCCTGGTATTCGAGCGCGACCTTGGCCCCGAGATGAGCGACGTCGACGTACCCGATGAGCCGCCCGTCGGAGTCGTGGACGGGCTCATTGACCGACAAGCCGGTGATCCCCGCACGCACGAGGAGCAGTCGCAGGTCGGTCTCGCGAGGCGACCAGACATTCGGCACCGCCAACTCGAGCGCCGAACGCGCCGTCGTCGCCCCGCGCCGTCTACCGCCTGCCCTGATCGCGGACGAGAGCACCTCCCGGTCCAGCTCTCTCGCCTGCGGATGCGTCGACCACCTCCCCATCAGGGCGTCGGCGATCGTGACCACGTCGTCCAGCGTCATCGAGGCCGCGGACTGCGACCACGCCGTGACGGGATCGACGACCGGCAGCCCCCTGAGATCGACCGAGGGTCCGAGGCGTGCCGCCGTCGCCGTGTGCCCGACGACTCCTGGTCGCCGAACACGTCTGTCTCGCGGGGACACGACATGCAGCGGGCCCCGCGCGGGATCGTGCCCTCGCGGGAGAGGCAGCCCCCAGAGGGCCAAGGCGGTCAGGTGGCTGAACGCGGTGCCGTGGCCCAGGGCGGGGGCGAGCGCGCGACACCGGTCGTCGAGTGCGACGCCGGCGGACCAGGCGCGCACGCCCCAGTGCGGCGCCACGAGGTCGCTCCGCCGAAGTCGAGCGAGGCCGATCCCGAGCGCCCGGCCTTCCGTGACTGAGAACGGGCGGCCGACGAGGGCGGCGGGCAGGGGCTCGGGTGGAGGCATGCGGACAGGGTCGCGCTACTGGCACCGCGCCTGGGGGTTGCTCGGGGCGACCTGTACAGGGAACGGGATGCGCGGCTTCTGTGCAGGGGTGAGCCGGGGCGAGCAGGGGCGAGCCTGGGCGACGAGGAGTCACGACACGCCGCGGGGCTCAGGGTCCCGCGGCGTGTCGCGACTCCTGGACCTGGACTCGGGGGCTCGGACCCGGGGGCTCGGACCCGGGGGCTCGGGCTCGGGGGCTCGGGCTCGGGCTCGGGCTCGGGCTCGGGCTCGGGCTCGGGCTAAAATTCGGGCTGTCGGGGCGGTCGATGAGTCACGACACGCCGTGGGGGCGTCCGGGGGCGCGGCGTGTTGTGACTCATCAACCCCATAGCCAGTGGGGCGGAGCGGGGCGGGGTCAGGCGCCGAGGAGGAGGCGCAGACCGAGCACGGTCATCACCACCGCGATGATGGCGTCGAGCACCCGCCAGGCCCCGGGCCTCGCGAAGACGGGACGCAGGAGGCGCGAGCCGAATCCGAGGGCCGAGAACCAGACGAGACTGCCCACCACCGCACCCGCCGCGAACCACCAGCGGAGCTCCCCCGGCTGCTGATTCGCCACCGAACCGAGGAAGACGATCGTGTCGAGATAGGTGTGCGGGTTCAACCAGGTGAAGGCGAGGGCCGTCAGCACGGCCGTCGAGACGCGGACCGTCTGTACCGGCTGGCGACCGTCAGCACCGCCCGGGGCGGCGACGGGGACCAGCGCACCCACCGGCCGCAGCGCGCGGACCGCCGCGAACGCCGCGTACACCAGGAGGAACCCGGCACCCACGAGTCGCACCACGACGACGACCTCGGGCACGGCCGTGATGAGGGCGCCGACGCCGGCCACTCCGGCGCTGATCAGCACGGCGTCGCTGACCGCGCAGACCACCACGACGGGCACGACCACGCGGGTCACCCCGGTCAGACCGACCCGCAGCACGTACGCGTTCTGCGCACCGATGGCGACGATGAGGACGAGGCTGGTGCCGAAGCCGAGGAGGGCGATCGGAAGGCTGGTCTCTAGGTGCACGACGTCGACGGTACGGGCCCCTTCGGCATCTCTCCAGCTCATGTTCTCGATGGCGCATAAGCTCAGCTCATGGCCCGGTTCACCCTCGATCAGCTCGACACCCTGCGGACGATCGTCGACGAGGGCACGTTCGAGGCGGCGGCTCAGCGGCTGCACATGACCCAGTCGGCGGTCTCGCAGCGCATCAAGCTGCTCGAGACGGCGGCCGGCGCGGTGCTCCTCCGACGGACGAGCCCGGTCGCGACGACCCCGGCGGGGGACGTCGTGCTCCGTCTCGCCCGGCAGATCGACCTGCTGTCCGCCGACGTCGCCTCCGAGCTGGGAGGCGCGGGCACCGACCACGGACCGTCCACCCTGCCGATCGCCGTCAACGCCGATTCGTCGGCGACGTGGTTCCTCGACGCGCTGGCGGACGTGGCGGCGAGTCATCCGGTGGTGTTCGACCTCCGCCGCGCCGACCAGGAGCACACCTCGGCGCTGCTCCGGGCGGGCGACGTGCTGGCCGCGGTCACTGCGACCCGGGCGCCCGTGCAGGGCTGCGTCGTCGAACCGCTCGGCGTCATGCGCTACCGCGCCGTGGCGAGCCCCGCCTTCGTCGAGCGCCGGTTCGGCGGCCGCGTCGACCTCGACCTCGTCGACCGGGTGCCGATGGTCGTCTTCGATCGGACGGACACCCTGCAGCACGAGTTCGTCCGACGCGTCACCGGCCGAGACGCCCGCTCGCCTCGCCACCATGTGCCGGCCTCGGCCGACTTCGCCAGGGCGACCGTGCTCGGACTCGGATGGAGCATGCTGCCCGAGGAGCAGGCCCGGCCCGAGATCGAGGCGGGCCGTCTGATCGAGCTCGCCCCCGACTCCCCCGTCGACGTCACCCTGTTCTGGCAGCGCTGGACGCTCGGGTCGCCCCTGCTCGACGCCGTGACGGAGGCGGTGCTGCGGACGGCGGGGCGCAGACTGCACCCGATCTCGAGCGGTCCGCGCCCCGACGGACGCAGCGGCGCCTAGTCGCCGCGGGGCTCCCGAGGGGGCGCGGTGTCGGCATCCGCATCGGCCGGCGGCACCACGGGAGCACCCGACGCGACCGCGGCGGCCGTGGCCGACTCGCCGGCGGCGGA
This sequence comes from Frigoribacterium sp. CFBP9030, assembly GCF_034045195.1. Lineage (NCBI taxonomy): Bacteria > Bacillati > Actinomycetota > Actinomycetes > Micrococcales > Microbacteriaceae > Frigoribacterium > Frigoribacterium sp. CFBP9030. The sequence goes on along the minus strand of NZ_JAXCWG010000014.1, from coordinate 41,438 downwards.
GGTCGCAGCAGACGTCGCGGCCGACGGCGCAGGTGTCGAGCGACCGCGGCTCGCCGCCTCCAGCTCCTCCGCTTCGTCCCCCGAGACGGCCTCGCCCCGCGCGACCATCCCGGCCACGTCGCTCAGCGCGATCTGCGGCAGGAACAGCGCCAGGATCAGCGCCACCGCGATGAACGGCACCAGGTACGCGAACACCGGCGCGAGCGAGTCGGCGTAGGCCTCGACGACGAGGCGGCGGATGGCCTCGGGCAGCTCGTTGAGTGCGGCCGGGTCGAGGGTCGCCGTCGCGGACGATGCATCGCTCGGCGACGCCCCCGCGTCGGTGAAGACCGTCGTCAGGTTCGAGGTCAGGCGGCTGGTGAACATGGCGCCGAAGACCGCGACGCCGAGCGCCGCCCCGACCTCGCGGAAGTAGTTGTTCGTGCTGGTCGCGGTGCCGACGTTCGCGGCGTCGACCGAGTTCTGCACGACGAGCACCACGACCTGCATGATGAGGCCGAGCCCCGCGCCGAAGACGAACAGGAACACGCAGATCAGCGACAGCGGGGTGTCGGCCGTCAGAGTCGTAAAGAGCAGCATTGCGATGCCCGTGAGGATCGTGCCGACGATCGGGAAGATGCGGTATCGGCCGGTCTTGGAGATCAGGTTGCCCGAGAGGATCGACGTGCCGATCAGACCCGCCATCATCGGCAGCAGCAGGAGTCCCGACACCGCCGCGGAGGCGCCGGACGACATCTGCAGGAACGTCGGGACGAAGGCGATCGCCGAGAACATGCCGATGCCGAGCACGAAGCCGATGCCCGTGGCGAGCACGAACACCTTGTTGCGGAAGAACGACAGCGGGATGATCGGGTCGTCGGCCCGCGACTCGACGAACACGAACAGCCCGACGGCGACGAGCACGCCCGCGCCCCAGAGCCAGGTCTCGCCGGCGCCCCAGCCGTGGTCGGCCTGACCGCCGAACTCGGTGAAGAAGATGAGGCACGTGGTCGCCGCCGACAGCAGCACGACGCCGAGCACGTCGATCCGCTTGGTGGCCTTCTTCCCGGGCAGGGTGAGCGCCATCCACGCGATGATGAACGCGGCGACGCCGACCGGGATGTTGATGTAGAACGCCCACTGCCACGTGAGGTGGTCGACGAAGAAGCCGCCGAGCAGCGGGCCGCCGATGGCCGAGAGGCCGAAGACGGCACCGAGCGGGCCGAGGTACCTGCCGCGCTCGGAGGCGGGCACGATGTCGGCGATGATCGCCTGCGACAGGATCATGAGCCCGCCGCCGCCGAGCCCCTGGACGGCGCGGAACACCACGAACATCCAGAAGTCGTCGGCGAAGGCGCAGCCGATGCTGGCGAGCGTGAAGATCGCGATGGCGGCCAGGAACAGATTGCGTCGACCGAGCACGTCGCCGAACTTGCCGTAGATCGGCATGACGATCGTCGTGGCGAGCAGGTAAGCGGTGGTGATCCAGGCCTGGTGCTCGACGCCGCCGAGCTCGCCGACGATGGTCGGCATGGCGGTCGACACGATGGTCTGGTCGAGGCTCGAGAGCAGCATGCCCGAGATGAGGGCGCCGAAGATGATCCAGATCCGCCTCTTGGTGAGGAGGAACGGCGCGTCGCCCTTCGTGGCGGTGGCGGTGGTGGACGTGGTCATGGTCGACTCAACGGGCCTCTCGGTCGGACGGTTCGGTGGTGATGGGGGTCGTGGCGGGGGTCGTGATGGGGGTCGCGGCGGGGCTCGCGGCGGCCGTCGTGCTCGAGACGGCGAGCAGATCGCGGGCGAGGTCGAACCAGCTCGCGAGGACGTCGTCGAACCGGCGCGACGGGGCGTCGAGCTCGAAGAAGAACTGCTCGACGGCGCGCTGGGTCAGCGCGGTGGCGAGCGTGAACGCGGCGTCGACGCGCGGGTCGTCGACCGGGAGCCCCTCGTGGCGGGCGATGGCGGCGATCACCCGGCGCTTCTGCTCGTCGCCCTGGCGCATGATCGCGGCGAAGAGCCTGGGCTCGCGCTCGAGCACGGCGCGGAAGGCCGCGGCGCGCTCGCGTGTCAGCCCGACCTGCTCGATCCGGGCCACGATCAGGCGCGACAGGTCGTCGAACACGGTCTCGAGCGGCAGGAGGCGCGGGTCGCGTGACGAGGCCGCGTACGCCTCGAGGGCGTGGTCGTCGTCGTCGATGGCCGTGCCCACGACGACGTCGTCCTTCGAGGCGAAGTGGTTGAAGAACGTGCGACGCGAGATGCCCACGGTGGCGCACAGCTCGTCGAGGGTGAAGCCGGCCAGCCCGTCGGCCGCCGTCCGTCGGCGGGCCTCGGCGATCAGCTCGGCACGGACGCGGACCCGCCGGAGGGCCGTCTTGCCGATCGTCTCGGGGGCGGCCCCGGTGCTCGTGTCGGTCATCGCGCCTCCTGCTCGATCGTCGTCCCGATGGTGCGGCGCCGATGCCGAGGGCGGAATGCCCGAGATGCACTATTGCACTCTGGGTGCCAGAGTGCAACAGCCGAAGTCGGCCAGGCAGACGCGCCGGACCTCCGGGCCTGCGAGGATCGACGCATGACCTGGCGCAGAGTCCTCAAGGCCTTCCCGACCGTCGTGCTCGTCGTCGACATCGTCATCCGCGTGGTGGCCGTGGTGCTCGTCCCCCGCAATCGGCGCCCGAGCTCGGCGATGGCGTGGCTGATGGCGATCTTCGTCGCGCCCATCCCCGGCAGCGTCCTCTTCGGGCTGATCGGATCGACGAAGCTGCCGCAGGACCGCCGCGACAAGCAGCGCGAGATCAACAGCCTGATTCTCGAGAACACGCAGGGTCTCGACTCGCGGGCGCCCACGGTCACCCAGCCGCCGTGGTTCGGCACCGTCGTGCAGCTGAACCGCACGCTCGGCGCCATGCCGCTCATCCCGGGCAACACCGCGACGCTGCTGCCCGACTACGCCGACTCGGTGGCCGCGATGACCGCGGCGGTCGACGACGCCGAGCGCTACGTGCACGTCGAGTTCTACATCCTCACCCGCGACGAGACGACCTACCTCTTCTTCGACGCGCTGAAGCGCGCCCACGACCGGGGGGTCAAGGTGCGGGTGCTCTACGACCACTGGGCGACCATCCGCAACCCCCAGGGCCGAGTCACCCGCCGCTGGCTGCGCGACGCCGGCATCCGCTTCGAGGAGATGCTGCCGTTCCACCCGACGAAGGGCATGTGGCGGCGTCCCGACCTCCGCAACCACCGCAAGATCGTCGTGGTCGACGGTGACGTGGCCTTCACCGGGTCGCAGAACATGATCGACCCGAGCTACAACAAGCGGGGCAACATGCGCCGGGGCCTGCAGTGGAAGGACCTCATGGTGCGACTCGACGGGCCCGCCGCCATCGGCCTCAACGCCCTCTTCATCACCGACTGGTACAGCGAGACCGACGAGCTGCCGACCGACTCCGAGGCCGAGCCGATCGTCGAGCAGCGCACGGGCCCGGACACCATCGAGTGCCAGGTCGTGCCGAGCGGCCCCGGGTTCGACGGCGAGAACAACCTGCGCCTCTTCAACGCGCTCGTCTACGGCGCCCAGGAGCGCCTGATCATCGCCAGCCCGTACTTCGTGCCCGACGAGTCGATGCTCTATGCGATCACCACGGCGGCCGAGCGGGGCGTCGACGTGCAGCTGTTCGCCTGCGAGGTGGCCGACCAGTTCATGGTCTACCACGCGCAGCGCTCGTACTACGAGACGCTGCTTCGTGCGGGCGTCCGCATCTTCCTCTACGAGAAGCCGACCGTGCTGCACTCGAAGCACTTCACGGTCGACGACGACGTGGCCGTCATCGGGTCGAGCAACATGGACATGCGCTCGTTCAGCCTCAACTTCGAGGTCTCGCTGATGGTGCGCGGGTCGGGCTTCGTCGACGAGGTGCGTCTCATCGAGGACGACTACCGTTCGCGGTCGCACGAGCTCACCCTCGCCGCCTGGCTGTCACGACCCGCCGGGCTGCAGGTGCTGGACAACGTCGCCCGGCTCACGGCCGCCGTCCAGTAGGCCGCGGCTCACCCGGCGAGGGTCTCCCGGAGCGTCCGCACGATCTCGACCCGCGCCTCCCTGCCGGCCCGTGTCGGCAGCAGCGGGTACGCGTGGATCCGCCCCCGACCCTCGTGCCAGTCGAGGTCGACCCCCGCGGTGCGAGCACGGTCGCGCAGGAGGTGCGCGTCGGGATTCAGGACGTCGCGCGTCCCCGAGAACACGGTCAGCGCCCCCAGCCCGGCGAGATCGCCGAACAGCGGGCTGACCACGGGGTCGCGCAGGTCGAGACCGCCCCTCCAGTGCTCGGACAGCACCCGACCGCCCGGGGTGCCGAGCCACGGGTCGCTCGGCTGGACCACGGGGATCCGCGGGTTGCTCCAGGTGAGGTCGAGCGCGGGGGCGATCAGCACCGTCCGCGGCACGACGACGCCCGCGTCGCGCAGCGACAACGCCGCCGAGAGGGCGATCTGGCCGCCGGCGGAGTCCCCCGCGAGAGCCACGGGACCATCCGCCGTGGTGACGAGGTCGACGATGCCGACCCGCGCCTCCTCGGCCGTCCCGAACGGGACGAGGGGGTAGATCGGGAGCGCGACCGTGGTGCCCGCCTCTGCCGCGATCTGCGCGGCGAGGTGCCAGTGCTGCGACACGATCTCGCCGACCCAGCCGCCGCCGTGGGCGTAGATGACGGTGCCGCGGGACGCTCCGTCGCGGCGTGAGACGCGGTACACCGGCCAGCCGGAGCGCTGCTCGACGTCGACGCGGACGTCCGACCGCAGGGCGCTCGGCGGACCGAACGGCGCAGGGCGCAGCGACCGCGCACGGATGCGACGACGGGCGCCCGCCGCGCTGACGAAGGTCCGGTTCGCCGCCGTCAGCCGCAGGAACCCCACCACCACCGACTGCGGAACGACGAGACGCGCCGCCGTCGGCACCGTCGCACGGAGGTCGGACGAGGGGGCTGGGCGACGGCCGCGGGTGCTCATGCGCCGACCGTACCCCGCGCACCCCGGCCGTGACGCGGGCACGGAGGGGCCACGGAGGAGGCGCGCGTACCGTCGGGACGACACGCACCACCAGAGAGGACCGCACGATGACCACTCCCATCCGCACCGTCATGAGCCCCGCCCGCTACGTCCAGGGCAAGGACGCCATCACCCGGCTCGGCGAGTTCGTCGCCCCGATCGGCTCGAAGCCGCTGATCGTGTCGGACGACGTTGTCTGGGGTCTCGTCGAGCAGTCGGTCACCACCAGCTTCGAGTCGGCCGACCTGCGCATCGAGCGCGTCGGATTCGGTCGCTTCGCGACACCCGCCTCGATCGACGAGCTCGTCGAGACCATCCGAGGGGCGTCCGCCGACGTCGTCGTCGCGATCGGCGGCGGCAGCGCCATCGACGCCGCCAAGGCCGCCGGGCACCTCGCCGGCATCCGCTGGGTCAGCGTGCCCACGGTCGCCTCCACCGACGCGCCGACCTCGGCGCTCGCCGTCGTCTACACCGACGAGGGCGAGTTCATCGAGTACCGGTTCTTCCCGCGGAACCCCGACCTCGTGCTGATCGACACGCAGCTCGTCGCGAACGCGCCCGTCAAGTTCCTCGTCGCGGGGATCGGCGACGCCCTCGCCACGTGGCTCGAGGCCCGCGCCTCGGCCCGCTCGCACGCGACCACGATGGCCGGCGGCCTCCCGACGCAGGCCGGCACGGCGCTCGCCGAGCTGTCGTGGCGGATCATCCACGAGAACGCCTTCTCGGCCCTCGCCGCGGCGGAGGACGGCGTCGTCACGCCCGCCCTCGAGGCCCTCGTCGAGGCCAACACGCTGCTGTCGGGTCTGGGCTTCGAGTCGGGCGGACTCGCCGCGGCGCACGCCATCCACAACGGCCTGACCGCGGCGCCGCAGACCCACGGGCTGACGCACGGTCAGAAGGTCAACATCGGCTCGATGACGCAGCTCGTGCTCGAGGGCGCGCCCCGCGACGAGATCGAGGACTTCGTCGAGTTCACCACCCGCGTCGGTCTGCCGAACACGCTGACCGAGATCGGACTGACGGTGGACGACCTCGACGAGCTGACCGCCGTGGCCGAGGCCGCGACCGTCGAGACGGAGACCATCCACAACATGCCGTTCCCGGTGACGTCCGCCGACGTGGTCGCCGCGCTCGTGTCGATCGAGCGCCTGTCGCGGTCGATCCGCTCGGCGAAGGGGCTGCCGGAGCCCGAGCTGTACGTCGCCGGGCACTGAGTCGACGCCGCGCCGGGCCGGCGCGTCACAGGCGAGTCACCGGGGTTTGACATCATGACCCCGTGATGAGACGAGACAGCGCAGACCCGGGCGACCGAGGGAACCCCCTCGAGGTCGCCCGGGTCTTCTCTCTGCTCGGGCTGACGTCGTTCGGCGGGCCGGTCGCTCACCTCGGGTACTTCCGCTCCGAGCTGGTCGAGCGCCGTCGCTGGCTCGCCGACGGGCGGTACGGCGAGCTGGTCGCGCTGGCGCAGTTCCTGCCCGGGCCGGCGTCGAGCCAGGTCGGCTTCGGGCTGGGCCTGCTGCGGGCCGGTCCACTCGGCGCGCTGGCGGCGTTCGTCGCGTTCACCCTGCCATCGGCCCTGCTGATGTTCGCGGTGGCGCTCGGCCTCGGGGCGCTCGACGGGCCCGTGGGCTCGGCCGTCGTGAGGGGACTGACCATCGGCGCGGTGGCGGTCGTGGCCCACGCCGTGACGGGGATGGCGCGGTCGCTGGCGCCCGACCCGACCCGCGCCTCCCTCGCCGTCGTCGCCGCGGTCGCCGCCCTCGCGCTGACCGGCCCGGCCGGGCAGCTGGTCGCGATCGCGGTCGGGCTCGCAGGAGGGCTGCTCTTCTGCCGGTCGGACGAGGAGGCGCGGGTCGGGTCCGCGCCGTTCCCGATCGGTCGGCGGGCGGGTGCGGTCTGCCTGAGTCTCTTCGTCGCCCTCCTCGCCGGGCTGCCCGTGCTGGCCGCCGCGACACGGTCCGAGACGATAGCTCTGATCGACATCTTCTACCGGGCGGGGGCGCTCGTCTTCGGTGGCGGTCACGTCGTGCTGCCGCTGCTGCACGCGGGGCTGGTCGAGCCCGGCTGGGTCGACGACGGCGTCTTCCTGACCGGCTACGGGGTGGCGCAGGCCGTGCCGGGTCCGCTCTTCACCTTCGCGACGTACCTCGGGGCCGTCGCCGATCTCGGGCCGGGAGGCGCGCTCGGCGCCCTGCTGGCCACCCTCGCGATCTTCGCGCCGGGGCTGCTGCTGTTGGCGGGCGTGCTGCCGTTCTGGGATGCAGTGCGGGGGCGCCGCCTCGTCGGCGCGCTCCTCCGCGGGGTGAACGCGGCCGTCGTCGGGCTGCTGGCCGCGGCGCTCTACGACCCGGTGTTCGTCACGGCGGTGACCGACGTCGGCGCCTTCTGCCTGGCCCTGGTCTGCTTCGTGCTGCTGGTCGTCTGGCGGGTGCCGGCGTGGGCCGTCGTGATGATCGCCGCCGGGGGCGGTGTGCTGCTGACGGGGCTCACATCGACGCCAGGCGCCGGCTGACCGCGATGCGACGTGCGTCGGGCGGAGACCGCATGGTGCTCGGTGCAGACCTGTCGGTCTGGAAGGCGCTAGCGTCATCGACATGACGACGAATGGTTCCACCACCGCCTCCCTCCCCCGCCGGTCCGCAGGCCTGACCCGTCTCGCGCTCGGAGCCGCCGCGGCGCTCGCCACCGTCACGATGCTCACGTCGTGCGGTCTGGTGGACCAGTCCGAACCGGAATCGCAGGAGGCGGCGAAGCACCTGAACGAGACGTACGAGGCCTACGGGTCCGACCTCTCCGGCGAGGATTACGAGGCTGTGGCGTACGGCGCCTTCCACATCACCCTCGAGATCGACGGCGAGGACGTGGACGTCAGGATCTGCGACCCCGACGTGAGCCCCACCGAGACGACGTTCTGCACGAACGACGATCAGAACCCGACGCCGATCCCCCTCCCGAACGACTGACCCGGGAGCAGTGCGGAGATTTGCTATATTATAGCAAATCCGCTCAGGAGGCCCCGTGACTCTCAACCCGTACACGCCCGGCGCCGGCACCCGACCGCCGACCCTGATCGGTCGGGAGTCCCAGCTGGCGGTCGTCGGCTCTCTCGCCGAGCTCGTCGAGGCGGGCCGCTCGTCGAACCCCGTCGTCTTCACCGGCCTGCGAGGAGTGGGCAAGACGTCGCTCCTCCAGGAGGTCGGCGCCGTGCTGCGCTCCAGAGGATGGCTCGCCGGCTACTACGAGGTGCGGCGCGACGTCGAACCGGGTGTCGCCGTGAGATCCATCGTCCGGGACAGCGCCGATCTCACGCAGGGCCGGCTCCGGAAGGCGCTGTCCTCGGGGGCGCACTCGATCGGGGGCATGAAGCTGTCGCTGGGGCCGACCGGCTTCACCTTCGCCGTCGACGCTGCGGCACCGCGACGCGAGGACTCCGACCCCTTCCCCGAACTGGTGCGGTTCCTCCGACTGCTCGGACGGGACGCCAGTCAGAACGGGGTCGGCGTGGCCCTTCTGATCGACGAGCTGCAGGTCTTCCGTAAACGGGACATCGCCGTCCTCGTCCAGGCCCTGTCGGCGCTCAAGGACGAACCTATCGTGCTCATCGGCGCCGGGCTGCCCTACCTCGCGTCCGAGCTTTCGAAGGCGAACACCTACGCCGAGCGCTTCCGCTTCGAGGTGATCGACCGGCTGGGCGAGGCGGATGCGCGCTCGGCCGTCACCGATCCCGCCTTCGACCTCGGCACCATCTGGGACGACGACGCGCTCGAGCGGGTCCTCGAGCTGGCCGACCGGTACCCCTACTTCCTCCAGCTCTACGCGAGCGAGTCGTGGACGTCCGCCGCCGGCGCCGCTCGGATCGATTCGACGCATGTCGACGAGGCCATCCCGGCCGTCCAGCGGCAGCTCGACGCCGGGCTGTACTCCGCGCGCTACGACCGGCTCTCCGAGCGCGAACGCGAGTACGTCGACACCATGGTCGCCGTGGCCGACGCGTCGCCCGACGGTGGGGACGACGCCCGTCCCCGGCCGAGCGTCTCGCCTCGGGTCCAGTCCGGCGCAGTGGCGGCCGAGCTGGGCAAGTCGCTGACGCAGGTGGCGACCACCCGCGACCGCATCATCCGCAAGGGCATCATCCACGCGCCCGTCTACGGCGAGCTCGAGTTCTCCGTCCCCGGCTTCGCGGACTACGTCCGCCGGCGCACGGGCCGCGCCCGCTGACCGACCTCGTCCAGTCAGCGTCGACTGGGTCGACGACGCGATCGTCTACCGGGCGGGCGGGAAACGCTCGGCGAGCAGCACCGCGAGCTGGTCGAGGTCTCGGCGGACCGCGTCAGCATCGGCCTGGAACTCCTCCTCCGACATGCCCTCACGGCGGAACAGGGTGAAGACGGCTTCGCTGCCCTCGTCGTTGGCGACGATGCGGAAGGGGTTCCGCACCACCGATCCGTCGGGCAGGGTCACGTCGTGGTCGAGGATCCCCAACTCCACCGGCCCGGTGAAGGTCACCTCGACGATGCCCAGGGGCGAATCCGTGATCCATCGCCCGTCCTCCTGACGGATACCGGTGCTGAGACCAGCCGCCCACTCGGGGAGGTTCGCAGGGTCTCCGGCGACGCTGGACACGGTCGCGACGTCGTGGTCGAGCGAGCGCGAGATGTGGACGGCGGGCCAGGTCATGCCCGGAAGCTAGCATCTCAGGACTCGTGCTCGCATCCGACTTGTGGCCGCCCGCTCGGCGGTGGGCTGGCGGGCATGATCCTGCTCCTGCCATCGGGTCATGGAGCAGCGATGCCTTCCCAGAGCACCTCTCCGTCGACGAGGGTCGTCGTCGGTGCGAGCCCGAGCCTTTCGGCCACACGTGCTGACGCCGTGTGGTCCGGATGGACGTGAGCCTGCCGGCGTCCGACGCCGATCGACGGCAACCACGCCACGACCGCCGAACCCGCTTCCCGCGCCAGCCCCCGGCCCTGCTCCGACACGGTGACCAGCCACGCGAGGTCGGCGACGAGCTCGACGCCCCTTCGCGTGAGCGTCGCCTGGACGAATCCGATGGCCGGCCCGCCGCCGATGGGCCGGATGATCCAGTTCAACCACCCGGCGCGTCCGTCGTCGGACCGGCCTCGTGCCTGACGTCGGTAGCGCGCCTCGAGCTCGTCGTACGTCGGGGGTTCCCCACCGGTGAACCGGTAGAGCGCCAAGGGCGCCAGTGCCCTCGTCATCTCGCTCGCGTGCCGCACGGCGAGCGGCTCCAGCGAGAGACGATCCGTTCGCAGGGCATCGGCCCGGGGCCACGACGCGTCCTGATTATCGCCGGCCGGCCGGACACCCGTCACGGTCGGGACCTCGGGTGACGAGCGCCTCTCCCCCTCCATCTAACGGACGCTCGCTCCGCGCAGCGACAGGCTCGTGCCTCCTGCGGCGACGAGCACCAGCGCGACACCCACGACGGCGAGCCACCAGAACTCGAACGCCGCAGCGATGTCGGCGAGCGACGGGGCGAGCGCCAGGAGGAGGCCTGCGAGCACGAGGACCGCGACGACGGCCACTCCGAGAGGGCCGCGCGGGCCGAACCGCAGCCAGACCCCGCCGAAGACCGCACCTACCGTGAACGCCGTCAGCGAGCCGAGGAACATCACGAGCAGCAGTACGACGACGTTCCCCGCGCCGAGGATGGCGGTGTCGAAGACGTAGATGCCGACGAACCAATGGCCGGTGAGCAGCTCGAGGCCGAGCATCGCGGCCGCGACGACGGCGAGGTAGGCGGACACCAGCGCGTGAGTGAGGAACGTGCCCGCCGCGAAGCCGCGGCGTGTGGTGCCGAGCGACGACGCCACCGGGAACACGGACGAGATGCTGGCGACCCCCGTCGCCACGAGGTACCCGGAGACGGACCAGGCGAGGGCCGGATTGTTGCGAGCGCTGTCGGCGTAGCCGGGCGAGCTCGGAGACATCCCCGTGGCGCGCTGGATCGCTAGCTGGATGATCACGGTCGCCACGCCTGCGACGAGCATGATGCCGAGAGGCACGAGGAACCATGTCGTGCGGCGCACGAGCTGGAGTCGGACGACAGCGGTTGCACGGCTCACGACAGGGCTCCTTCGGTGGTGACGGATGCGGCACGGTCGTCCACGCCGGGCGTCGGCGTACCGGCGCCCAGGGCTGCGACGAAGTGCTGGAGCGACACGGATCCCAGCTCGACCCCGGCCTCGCGGGCCTCGCGCCGGAGGGCGTCGTCGACGCTCCCCGCCACGGTGACGCTGGCGAGGCCGCCGAGGGCGTGCCGGGCGAGCACCCGCCGGGAGCCGACGACCCGATCGACCGCACCTGCGGCTCCTGCCGCCGTCCAGGCCGAGGCGCGAGCCGTGTCGACGTCGGCGTCGAGGACGACCCGTCCCTCGTCGAGCACGACGACCTGCTCCAACAGGGATTCCGACTCGTCGACGAGGTGGGTGGAGAGCAGGACGGTGCGCGGGTGTTCGGCGTAGTCGGCGAGCAGGCGATCGTAGAAGATCTGGCGAGCGGTGGCATCGAGGCCGAGGTAGGGCTCGTCGAAGATCGTGAGCGGCGCCCGCGATGCGAGCCCGAGCACGATCGCGACGCTCGAGGCCTGACCCCGCGACATCTTCTTGATCGGTGTCCGAGTCGGAACGCGCAGGTCGGCCACGAGGTCGCGCGCCAGTGCCGGGTCCCAGCCGGCGTGGAAGGCCGGGGCGACCGAGAGCACGTGACCGATGCGGAAGTCGTCGGGCCAGCGCTGGCTGTCCCGTACGAAGGAGGTGCGCGACAGGACCTCCACGCTCTCGACCGGGTCGTGCCCCAGAGTGCGGACCGTGCCCGAACTCGGACGCTCCTGCCCGGCGATCATCGAGAGCAGGGTGGTCTTCCCCGCCCCGTTGCGGCCGAGCAGGCCGCAGATGGCGCCCTCCCGGACGGTCGTGCTGACGCCCCGGAGGGCGGTGGTCGACCCGTAGGTGCGGTGCACCCCGGAGACTTCGACGGCGGTGCTCATGACGGATCCTCCTGATTGATCATGCGCGTGAGGGCTGCAGCGTCGATGCCGAGCGCGGCGGCCTCGCGGACGAGCGGTCGGACGTACTGCTCGGCGAAACGGGCACGACGCTGCTCGACTAGCAGGTCACGGGCGCCGGGGGCCACGAACATGCCGATGCCCCGTCGCTTGTAGAGCACCCCGCGGTCGACGAGCAGGTTCATCGCCTTGCCCGCCGTAGCCGGGTTGATGCGGTAGAACGCTGCGAACTCGTTCGTCGACGCCACCTGCTGCTCTTCCGCGTAGGTGCCGGCGAGTACGTCGTCCGCGATGCGGTCGGCCAGCTGCTGGAAGATCGGGCTGCTCTCCTCGAACACGGCGACCCTCCTCATTGGTTAGTTGGTTCAGTAATGAACCTATTGACCAGGAGCGATCGTGTCAAGGAGGCGGCGATCTCGTCCGCCTCGAGGCGGCGACCTCCGACTCGCCTACCGTGCGGCCGGATCGCCCTTGAGGATCCGCGCGTTGAGATAGATCGTGATGAGTGCGCCGCCCAGCGTGAAGTACATGCTCGTGCGAGAGGGATCGATCACGAGCAGTGTCACTGCAGCGATGGCCACGAGCGACGCGACGATCAGCAGGAACACGGCCACGGACCGCTTCGTTCGTCGGCCGTCGTAGGTATCCATGCTTCTACGGTCTCTCGCCGGAGGGCCGCCGTCAAGAGACCGCCGGCATCGACGCCGATCGTGATGACCTAGATGACCAGGGACTTCTCTGGTGGGCCCTACCGGGCTCGAACCGATGACATCCACGGTGTAAACGTGGCGCGGGGCCTACGTTGTTGCCGCCTGTTGCGCAGAAGTGCCGGTTTTATGGGGTGAGGAGTGCAGCTGCGTGCAAGAGAAAGCAGCGGTGCGCAGCCCTTGACCAACACCACACCAACACGAGCACGGAGCTTTGACGGCGCACGAAGCACCGTCATGCGCTGAATCGGAACTAGGACCGTTTGCGCCACGCATTCAGGTCGGCGACCGGCGCGAGCGACGCATCGCGAAGGTAGCCCGTGCTCCTCAACCGCACGACGCCACCGCCCTGGATGGAGAACGCAACGATCCCGAGCATAGGGTCCTGGACGTCCTACGCACGGACGTCGAGAAGTCAGGAGAGCTCCGCGAAGGCCTGGCTGCGGCCGCGCATGTCGCTCATGACCTGGGTGAGCAGACTGGACGACTCAGGGCGAAGGTCAGATCCCGGATCACCGCGGCGGAAGCCGGCCATCGAGAGCTGCTTGGCGAGCGTGCTGTAAGTCCAGTCAGAGATGACGCCGAGCCGGTGGGCACGAAGCTTGAGCGCCATTGGACTGACGCGCCAACATCGCTTCAGCATCAGCACGTCTTCGAGCATCAGGTTGTTGCCGCGAATGGCGCCGATGACATCGGAACGCGGCATCAGGAACGAGCTTGCAAAGTCGTTGGCCGCCTGCTCTTTCTCCTTGCCGGATTCAACGTTGAGCGATTCCCCGTGCATGACGAGATGGCCCAGCTCATGTGCCAGGTCGAATCGAAGACGCTCGGCGGATCTGTGAACATTGAGGAAGACGACCGGCGTTGCGCCGTGACGGAACGAGAATGCGTCGATGGCCTGCAGCGGGCCACCATCGGAGTAGACCTTCGCACCCTTCAATTCCAGGAGCTGCAGCAAGTTCTTGATGGTCGCCACGCCGAGTCCCAATGCACCACGGACAGCCTCTGCGGCCTGCTCCGGGGCGAGCTCGTCGTCTGAGCGACTCCAGTCCTGCACCTCTGGGACGGCCGGCGCTGGCGAGTCATGGGTTGCCTTGATCCAGTCTGACAACTCTATGGCGAGCGTCGACAGGCTTCGCCTGCACGGTGCAGCAACCGCCAGATCTTCCGCGCACCGCGACCTAGGTGCCGATCCCAGAACACCTGCTCGATCTCGGTCACCAGTGCTTGGTCAGCGAGTTCTCGAGCAAATCGCGACCGCATCTTGAACGCGTAGTAGCCCGACGGGCGATCGGGACGCCGTTCTCGGTGAGCACACGACAGATCGGCTCGACCCCGAAGCGGTCCCGATGTTCGTCGATGATCTGGATCACACGGCAGTCGCGGGTCGAGCCCCCGTGCGAAGAACGAGGACGCCGCCAACAGGATCTATTGACGCCAGTCGGGACTGCTGTCGATTGAGCGGATTCGGAGGGCCAGAGACACGGCTCACTGAGATGCGACCTTGGCCGAACGCTGCACAGCCGGCAGCCGGACGGGAGTCAGCTGTTCGTGGTCGGGCAAGACCGCCGGCATCTTTTCTAGGCGGCTGAGCGGCGATGGCGGACGACGAGGGCCGCCCCGATGGCCAGGAGCATCAGAGCCAACGCGAGAACCCGGGCCAACGACGCACCTGTCAGGGCGAAGTCGTCAGCGCCAACAGCTGTTGTCGGCGGCCCCGGTGCCGTAGCTTGCGAGTCAGTCAGCAGGAGGGACACGGTGCCGGGCCGTCACGGTCGGACCCGGACCTCGAGCACTCTGCCGCGTCTCCAGGCTGAGCGCGCCGGCGCACGGAACACTCGCCAAAGCACTTGGAGCCGGGGCGCATGGGGCAAGTTGCATCGCAAGTGCCGCAGGAGAGGAAGGGCGTCGGCGCATCGCGCGCAGACGCCCTTCTCATGCCCGATGCCGGGCGTGGTTCGAGCTAGGGAATGGCAATGTCACCCTGGTGCAGGACGCGGGGGTTCGCGTAGGTGTCCTTGATCGCCTGTTGCGTGTTCGCGGACTCGAGCTGCTCCGACCAGTGCATGAACCACGTCCAGTTCGGCTGCGCGGCCAACTGCGCCGACGTGGGCATCTTGCCGATCTCACCCAGAGCGATCGGCTTGCCCGCCGCGATCGATTGCATCGTCTGGTATTCGGCTGCACTCGGGAAGGTCTTGTACCAGGCGTCGAGCGTGACGACGTCGACGTACGAGCTGCCCGGGTAGTAGCCGGCCAGCCCGCCGGCCGGGTTGTCCTGCACGTTCCAGGCCCAGATGAGGTTCGTCATGCCCTTCGTACCAGCGAGGTAGTCGCGGGTGATCTGGTAGAGCTTCGCGGAGCCGGCCGATCCCGAACGTCCGCCCCACCAGGCCCACTGCTCGTTCATCTCGTGCAGCGGGCGGAAGACTGCGGGAACGCCCGCGTCCCTCAGCTGCTGCAGGTAGGGGACGACCTCGTCGAGTCGTGACTTCCACGCCGAGTTCAGCGCCGTCCCGTTCGTGGTCAGCTGCGACCACTGCGCGTCGGTGAGGTTCGCGTTGACGTCGTTCCAGGAGCACGACGAGCCGACCGTCGGTGGGCAGACGTGCCATGTGAGCGAGACGAGCGCCCCGTTCTTCCACTCCGTCTTGGCCTGGTCGACGACCCGCTGCCGGTTCGCCACGTCGGAGGCGGCGAAGAGGAAGTCCCCGCCCCAGAGCGCCGGGTAGACCCCGGTGATGTCCTTGACGCGCTGTGTGTACTGGCTCGGCTGCCCGGCGGGCTCCTTGTTGTGTTGCCCGCTGATGGTCTTCTGGCCCTTGATGCTCGCCAGGTAGTTCAGCACCGTGCTCTTGCCGGTCGGGCTGAACGCCTCGGCCGGGGTCGCCGCGGGGGCGCCCACGGCGAGGATCCCCGCCAGGAGGAACGCGATGCCGGCCCCGAGGGCGGTGTGCTTCGGACGTGTGGTCATGATGCTTCTCCTCGCTCGACCACCGCGGTGGTCGTCGATGCGAGCCGACGTCGTCGTGCGGCTCGGAGTGCGACGGCACCGGCGATGACCGATGCCAGGGCGGCCAGGGCGAGTGCCGTGGTCGAGGTCGAGCCGGTGAAGGCGAGACCTGTGGAGGCGGTGGTCGCGGAGGCCGGGACGGTGCCGATCCCGCTGACGGGCACCGCGCCTCCTGCACCGGACTCCGGGCCTGCGCCCGGTCCGGCACCCCCACCGGGCGTAGCGGGCGTGCCCGGCGTGCCCGGCGTACCCGGGTCGACAGGCAGGACCGCGGCAGGGTCGACCGTCGTGACGACGTCGTCCACGAGCAGCTCGCCCGCGCCATCGCCGCCGAGGTAGAACGCGAGCTGCGTCACGGTCGACGGGTCGAGGGCGGCGTCGCCCGCCCAGGCAGGCGGCGCGAACGCCCTGAAGGGCACGTCGACCTGCTGCCACCCCTCCCCCTCGACCGCGAGGGTGGTCTCGAAGTACGACCCGCCCGCCACGATCTGCACGGTGACGTCGTCTCCGGCCGGGGCACGCAGCGAGAGCGAGAGACCGGTGTAGCCCCACCAGTCCTGCGGCTCGGCGAGGGTGCGGACGACGCCCGCGTAGCCGGGGCCCGCGAGGTCGTAGGCGAACTGTCCCGCCTGCGAGCCCGTGGACGGGTTCTCACCGAGGGTGGGCGTGACAGCTCCGCCCCCCGTGTTGCGCACGTAGGTGCTGGTGAGGGCGGCGTCGTCGGCGTACTCCTCGAAGTCCTCCACCACGAGCGCCTCCGTCGGGAGGGGACGGGTGGAGAAGGACGCCGTCGTGGGTACCGACGTCGTCGTGCCGACACCGTTCACGGCCTCGACCGACCAGCGGTAGGTCGTGCCGGGCTCGAGCGTGACGTCGGGCCGGTACGACGTGCCCGTGAGACCGTCGGCCGAGGCCACGACGGTGCCCTCAGCGTTCGTGATCGCGAAGCGGTAGTAGGCGGCATCGGTCGCGGCCGTCCAGGCGAAGTCCGGCGTCGAGGTGGTGCCCGTCGTCTCGTCGAGGGGCGCCTGGAGCGAGAACGCGCCGGGCGCCGTGGTGGGGTCGACGGCCGCGGACCGCAGGGTGGCCCGCGTGAGGTGCGCGTCTCCGGTCAACACGACGCGGACGTGGTCGTCGGCGAGGCCGTCGGCGACGACCGAGCCCTCGTCGGTGACGACCGTGGCGGCGGGCACCCAGGTGCTGCCGTCGGCGCTCGTCTCGACGCGGGCGGCGGGCGGCTCGTCGACCTGGAACTCGGCACGGGTGAGCCCGGCACGCTGCCAGGCCACCGAACCGGACGTGTCGTCCGTCGCGATCACGGACCCTCCGTCGGGGTCGGCCGCGACCGTCACGCCGTCGTGTGCGGACGAGAGGCGCCAGTCCTGCACAGGATCGACGAGCACGTCGCCGCCGTCCGGGTGGACGACGTCGGACGCAGGTCCGGTCGTCCCCGCGCCGTCGAGTGCCCGGACACGGTAGGAGGCGCCAGCCGGGGACTCGATGTCGGTGACGGTCCCGGCCGACGCGCCCAGCGCCTCCTCGGTGACGGTCGTCCACGGCTGGTCGGCGACCTGTCGCTCGACGACGTATCCGGCTGCGCCGGCCGTTCCGCGCCAGGTGATGGTCGAGATGCCCTGGGCTCGCTGCACGCTCGTCACGAGCGGGGCCTCGAGAGGGAGGGCGGGCAGCACGATGCCGATGTCGCGGGCGTACTGGCGGATCGCCTCGGCCCGAGACTCCTCGGACGGCGTCCCTCCGGGCAGGTGGAAGGTGAAGCCGTCGTCGTGGGGCACGAGGCCGGCGCGGTCGTCGTGGCCGAACAGCGACCAGGCGAACATCCCGGAGACGGCCGGGTCCTGGGCGAGCGGGCCCAACAGCGCGGGCGTCGCCGCCGTCGAGGCGTACTCGCCGGCGATGTAGACCTTCCCGGCGGAGGTGACGGTCGCCGCGTCGGCCGAGACGCGGGCGGCCGTCGGCGGGTAGTAGTGGACGTCGACGATGTCGAGTGCCGTCGCGGCGAGGGTGTCGGGGTCGATGTCGAACCGTCGGCCGGCGGCGACGAGCTGTGACGGGGCGAGCTGCTTGATGTGGGCGACCTGGTCGTCGATCCACGGGAGGGTCATTCCCTCGAGTTCGTTGCCGAGCTCCCACGCCATGATGGTCGGGTCCTCGGCGTAGGGGACGCCGGTCAGCGCGTTGGTGCGCCCGACGACGTGGTCGACGTAGTCCTGGTACGCGGCGATCGCCCGCGGGTCCGTGTAGAAGTCGGCGGACTCGAGGCCGAGGGGCGTCGTGAAGTCGCGGTGGCCGCCGTGGTAGTACTCCCACTCGTCGGTGAGCGGCAGGATCAGCCGGATGCCGAGCGACCCGGCGTACGCGACGGCGAAGTCGATCGTGGCGAAGGCGTCGTCGTCGTACTCGCCCAGGCTCGGCATCAGCGCGAGCGTGTTCGCGTCGTCCTGGCCGGTCGAGGTGCCCATGTGCGACCGGACGACGGTGATGCCGGCACGGTGGGCCGAGTCGAGGGTGTCCTTGATGCGGAAGAAGGTGGGGTAGTCGACCCCGCCGACGTTCTCGTCGAGGCCGAGCCAGTAGATGTTGGCCCCGCTGGCCCGGAAGGTCTCTCCCCCGAGCTGGAGCCGCGAGGCGTCCCGGGTGACGAACTCTGTGTTCTGGGTCGTCCACTCGGCGCGGGGCGCGGCGGACGCGGCCTCCGCCTGGTGCGGAGTGAGGGGTGCGAGCGAGCCGAGCAGGACGCCCGTGGCGACCACGGCGCACACTCGGATCGACCGCCTCCGTGTGGGTCTCGGGGTCGTGCGGGACGGATGGTCGTGGCTGGGGACGCTGATGGCGGTCGGTGTCGTCATGGGTGCTCAGGCTCCTTCGGCTGTGCGGTGATCAGGGCGCCCCGGTCGGGCGGCCTGGTGTCAGGTCGTGCTGACCAGCCGCCGCGTGTCGACCCGGTTCGGGTCGACCATGTCGGGGCGGTGGACGAGTGCGCCGGCTCCCAGCAAGGGAGCGGCGGATCTGAGAGCTGCCGGGACGATGAGCACCTCGACGGCGTAGGCGAGCACGGTGGCTCGACGGGCCTCCTGGCGCACCAGGTCGACGTAGTCGGGCACGACGCCGGCGAAGCCGCCGCCGATGGCGACGGCGTCCAGGTCGAGCAGCGTGGTCGTGCTGGCGATCGCCTGGCCGACGGCGGCGGCGGATCGGCGGACGGCCGCCAGGGCGGTCGGATCCCCGTCGGCGCACGACAGGGCGAGGTCCTCCCCCGAGGTCCCGGCCCAGCCGTTGCTCCGGGCCCAGGACACGGCGCTCGTCCCGGACGCGACAGCCTCGAGAGTGGTCGTTTCGACGACCCCTGCATCTCCCCCGAAACCCGCAACGTGGATCTGGCCGATGTGTCCGGCGTTCCCCGTCCTGCCCGACACCAGGGCGCCGCCGACGATCAGCCCACCGCCGACCCCCGTCGAGACCACCATCGACATCGTGTTCGCGAGCCCGGCCGTCGCTCCGAGCCAGTGCTCGGCGAGAGCGATGCAGGTGCCGTCCAGGCGCAGCCGGACCGGCAGGGCCGGGAGGCGCTCCTCGACTTCTCGGCGCAGGTCGAACCCGGCGAGCACAGGCAGGTTCTTCGGACTCACCGTGCCCGCGACGAGGTCGACGGGACCGGCCGACCCGATGCCGGCTCCCCGCAGCTCGCCGCCGGCCGGGAGGGCGGCCAGGGCACCGTCGACCACGGTGCCGACGGCACCCCGCAGCTCTGCCCGTGAGGCCGCCGCGCCCGTGGCGGCGCGCACCCGGCTGCCCCCGACGATCCGGCCGTCGTCGTCGACGAGGGCAGCCTCGATTTTGGTGCCGCCCAGGTCGACGGCCAGGGCGATCCTTGACATCGTCAGGCCCAGTCGACGACGAGCTGGTTCGACGTGCGGAGCACGCTCGCCGAGGTCAGCTGCTCGGGGGTGAGGTCGGCATCGCTGCTCACGCGGAACGTCACGGACTCCCCGGGCAGCAGGGTGACCATCATGTCGTCGACGACGGCGTGCACGTCGACCTTGTCGACGAGCAGCGTCACGTCGCGAGCCAAGGAGGCGCTGGTCACCACGACGTCGTAGCCGCCGTGGACCGCGGTGACGGTCGTCGTCAGCTCGGCGGCGGTCAGGGCCGAGTCGCGCTGCTCGACCGGGAACCACAGCCCCCGCTCGGCACCGACCGTGGCGACGACCAGCTCGCGGGCCGGATCGCCGAAGGCGGTGACCGCGGCGGGGATCGCGACCGTGCTGGTGGTGCGGGCGTCGAGCGCCAGGTCGACCGTCGCGGAGGCGAGCACCTCGCCGTCGTAGGAGAGCCTCTCGAGGACGACCTGCGCCTCCCACGCCTCGAGCGAGTCGTTCGAGACGGCGGCGACGAGGTCGTCGCCGCGCGGCTGGATCGTGACGAGGCGGTCGGCGTAGACGTGCTTGAGGGCGTAGAGCAGCGGCTTGGCGCGTCCGTAGCCGTCGACGGCGGCCCACGAGGTGACGGGCCAGCAGTCGTTCAGCTGCCAGACGATCGACCCCATCGTGGTGGGGCTCCACGACCGCCAGTGCTCGATGGCGAAGGCGACGGCGTGGGCCTGGTTCAGCGACATCGCCCAGTGCCAGTCCTCGGTGTCGTCGGGCAGCGGGAGGTGCGCGACGAGGCCGTCGGTCAGCTTGTCGTTGCCGTCGGTCGCCTTCTGGTGCCAGATCATGCCGGGCGACTCGGGCGTCAGGGGCGAGTCGGAGATCGACTGCTGGATCGTGGACCAGGTCGCGGGGCCCTGCCAGCCGAACTCGGCGACGAAACGGGGCACGGTGTCGCGGTAGTGCGGGTAGTCGACGCGGTTCCACAGCTCCCAGAGGTGTACCGAGCCGTGCTCGATCTCGTTCGCCGGTCGTTCGGGGTCGCCCGACCAGGGGCTGCCGGGCGTGTAGGACCGCTCGGGGTCGAGCTCGGCGACGAGGCGCGGCAGCAGGTCGAGGTAGTAGCCCAGGCCCCAGGTGCGGCCCTGGAGGCGCTTCTCCCAGCCCCACTCCTCGAAGCCCCAGATGTTCTCGTTGTTGCCGTTCCAGAGCACGAGGCTCGGGTGGGACATGAGGCGCGTCACGTTGTCGCGGACCTCGGCCTCGACCTCGCCGCGGAGCGGCTCCTCCTCGGCGTAGGAGGCGCAGGCGAAGAGGAAGTCCTGCCAGGTCATGATGCCGCGTTCGTCGCACAGCTCGTAGAAGTCGTCGGACTCGTAGTAGCCGCCGCCCCAGACGCGCAGCAGGTTCATGTTCGCGAACTCGGCCTGGTCGAGGCGGGCGGCGACGCGGTCGCGGGTGACGCGGGTGACGAAGGCGTCGTCGGGGATCCAGTTCGCGCCCCTGGTCCAGACCGGCTGGCCGTTGACGACGACCCGGAAGCTGGTGCCCTCTGGGTCGGGCTCGAGTTCGACGACGACCGTGCGGAAGCCGATGCGGGTCGACCAGGCGGCTGCGGGCTGGTCGTCGACGCCGAGGTCGACGGCGAGGTCGTAGAGGACGGCGTCGCCGTGGCCGCGGGGCCACCAGAGCGCGACGTCGGCGACGTCGAGGTCGACGACGGCCTCGGTCGCGCCCGGGGAGACGTCGACGCTGGCCGTGGCTGCCTCGGCTCCGCCGGGGCTCGTCACGGAGCCGGAGACGGTCACCGCGGCGTCGGACCCGGCCGCCCTCTCGATCGTGACGTGGGCACGGACGTGGCCCGCGCCTCCGTCGGTCGTCACGACGGGGCGGACGCTGTCGACGCGGGCGCCCGACCAGGAGTGCAGGATGACGGGCTTGTGGATGCCCGAGGAGGCGGCGTCGAGGCCCCAGTCCCAGCCGAAGTTGCAGGCCGCCTTGCGGATGGCGTTGAAGGGGTGGAAGTAGGTGTGCGGCCGGTAGCCGATGTCGAGGCTGGCCTGGTCGGCGTAGGCGACGGGCGAGGCGAAGTGGACGACGAGGTCGTTGTCGCCGTCGACGAGCACCCCGTCGGCCGGGAGGCGGTAGGCGCGGTGCTGGTTGACGGTGCGTGCCAGCTCGGTGCCGTTGAGGGTGACCGTTGCGACGGTGTCGAGGCCCTCGAAGACGAGGTCGTGGCGGTCGTGGCCGTCGGGGCTCCACGCGAACGTGGTGCGGTATTCCCAGTCGCTCTCGCCGATCCAGGTGACCTTCTGCTCGTTCCGGTCGAGGTAGGGGTCGGGGATGAGGCCGGCGGCGAGGAGGTCGGTGTGGACGAGGCCGGGCACCGTCGCGGGGACGGTCGCCGCGGCGATGTCGGCGGGCACCGGGCCGCGGGTCGAGCGGACGGACCAGCCGTCGTGCAACGGGCGGCGGGTCTCGGTCGCGGTGGTGGGGAGGGTGGTGGTCACTTGGTGGCTCCTGCCGTGAGGCCGTTGTAGATGTATCGCTGGAGGAAGAGGAAGGCGATGAGGGTGGGGACGATCACGAGCAAGGTCCCGGCCGCGATGACCTCCCACTGCGCGCCGAAGGGGCCCATGAAGCGGAACAGGGAGGTCGAGATGACGCCGAGGTCCTGCGAGGGCATGTAGAGGAACGGGATGTAGAACTCGTTGTAGACGGCGATGCCCTTGATGATGACCACTGTCGCGATGGCCGGCTTGAGCAGCGGCAGGACGATCCGCCAGTAGACGGTGAAGCGGCTCGCGCCGTCGAGCATCGCGGCCTCGTCGAGCGAGACGGGGATCGACTGCATGAACTGCAGGAAGATGTAGATCGCGACGATGTCGGTCCCCATGAAGATGAGGATCGCCGCGCCCCGAGTGTTGAAGAGGTCGAGGGCGCTGATCACCTGGAAGGTCGCGACCTGCGTCGTGACCGACGGCACGAGGGTCGCGAGCAGGAACCCCCCGAGCACGAGCTTCCGGCCGCGGAAGCGGAACCGGTCGATGGCGTAGGCGGCCATCGTGCCGATCAGGATGGTCCCGACGACGGACACGACGAGGATTATCCCCGTGTTGACGAAGCCCATCAGCATGCCGCCCTGGGTGAAGGCGGTGACGAAGTTGTCGAGGTTGAGCCAGTTGCCGGGCGGGGTGAGCGGGGTCGTGGTCCGGTACTCCTCGTCCGTCTTGAACGCGAGCATGACGATGGTGACGAGCGGGACGAGGGCCGCGAGGCACGCGAGCACGAGGCTGACGTACTTGACGGTCGTCCCGGTGCGGGCGAGCGCGCGCGAGCGGGTGAGCGACTCGGTGGTCACGAGGCCTCCTCCTTCTTCTCGTCGGGGAACAGCAGCCGCTGCACCGCGGTGATGACGAGCACGATGACGAGCAGGACCACGGCCATGGCAGAGGCGAGGCCCACCTTCGAGAAGCGGAACGCGGTGTCGACGGTCTGGATGACGAACGTCTCCGACCCGTTGGCGCCTCCGGTCATGATGTACGGCATCTCGAACGCCGAGAGGGCGCCCGCGATCGCGAGGATGAATGACAGGCCGAGGATGCGTCGGATGCTGGGCACGATGATGTAGAGGAACTTATGCCACGACGTCGCGCCGTCGAGGTCGGCCGCTTCGTACTGCTCGGACGGGACCGACTGGATCGCGCCCAGGAAGAGCACGAAGTTCAGGCCCATGTAGCGCCAGACGCTCGTGGCGGCGAGCGAGGTGTTGACGACGCCGGGGTCGCCGAGCCACTGCGGGGTGTTCTCGACCCCGACCAGGGCGGCGAGGGCGTCGAGGGTGCCGCCGGGGCGGAAGAAGTAGAGGAAGACGAGGCCGATCGCGACCCCGTTGATGAGGTACGGGAAGAAGATGATCCCCTTGAACAGGTTCGAGAAGCGGGTCTTGAAGCTGAGGAGGGTCGCGAAGTACAGGGCCAGGACGAGCTGGGCGATGGCGCCGGCCAGGTAGAAGAGGCTGACGAAGAAGACCTGGAAGATCTCGGGCCGGGTGAAGATCTCGACGAAGTTCTCGGGGCCGACGAACTCCTTGACCGGCGACAGGCCGTCCCAGTCGGTGACGCTGTACCAGAGCAGGTTCGCGACCGGCACGTAGGTCAGGACGACGAGGAACGCCAGCGGCACGACGAGGAAGAGCCACGGGGTGACGCGGAGGCCGCGCCGGCCCACGCGCCCGGCCGGGCCGGCGCCGGGGCGGGTGCCCCGGCGCCGGCCGTCGTCGGTGACGGTCGCCGCGACCTCGGGAGGCGAGGCGAGCTGGGTCATTCGGAGACCTTCTCCTGCGCTGCGGTCCAGCGGTCGTTGAGGTCGGAGAAGAACGAGTCCTCGTCGCCGTCGGCGGCGCCGCGGGCGGTGTCGATCAGCTTCTGACGGTAGGTGTTGCCGAAGATGTCGATCTCCGCCTCGTTGGCGATGTCGGTGAGCAGCGCCTCCTTGCCGACCGGGTCCGGAGCCAGCTCGAGGTACTGGACGTCGAGGGCGGTGAAGTCCGAGAGGGTGTCGGGCTCGGGGTCGCTCTTGACGGGGCTGATGGCTCCCTGGCTCTCGGCGTAGCCGGACTCGTTCGTGAACCAGTCGACCCAGGCCTTCGCGGTCGCCTTGTTGTCGCTGTTCTTGCTGACGCCGAGCACCTTGTCGCTGGCCGTCACCGAGGTGAACTGGCCGTCGACCTGCCAGGGCATCGGCCAGAAGCCGATGTCGTCGCGCGAGGCGCCGGCAGCCTCGGCGGCGTCCTGCATCTGGCTGACGGCCCAGGAGCCGAGGACCATCGAGCCGATCTTGCCCTGGGCGAGGAGGTTCTTGGACTCCTCCCAGTTGGTCGTGGTCGGGTCGGCCTCGCTGAGGCCGGCCTCGACGGTCTGGAAGAGCAGGTCGTCGATCTTGTACTGGTCTGTGCCCTCGGTCCAAGGGGCGTCGTCCTCGGCCATCTCCATGCGGACCTCGGGCCCCTGGGTGGCGCCGAGGTTGCCCTCGAGGGTCGCCAGCGGCCAGCCGTCGGCGTAGTTCGTGTAGTACGGGTCGGCATCGGTCTTGTCGCGGATGGCCTGCAGGTCGGTGAGGTACTCCTCCTGCGTGGTCGGGGCCTCGGTGACGCCTGCGTCGGCCCAGACCTTCTTGTTGACGACCATGCCCATGGCCGAGCCGAAGGTCGAGATGCCGTAGACCTGACCGTCGTAGGCGCCTGCGTCGACGAAGCGGTACTTCTCGCTCATCTCGTCGACCGTGCCGAGTGGCTCGAAGAAGCTCGAGTACTGGTCCTTCGTGACGTTCGAGCTGGGGATGAGCAGCGCGTCGCCGTAGTCCTTCGAGTTCAGGCGGATCTTGACGTCGCCTTCGTAGTCGGTCAGCGCCTCGAACTTCACGCTCGTGCCCGGGTACTTGTCCTCGAACGTCTTCGCGTAGTCGGCGAAGGTCGTGTCGACGAGGTCGGTGCGGTTGGTGAGCACGGTGATCTCGCCCGAGGGGTCGCCGTCGTCGTTGGACGCCGACGAGCAGCCGCTGAGGCTGATCGCGGTGAGCGAGACCATCGCCATGCCCATGAGTGCTGTCTTCTTCATGCGTGCGAACTCCTTCGTTCGTGGGTGCCGGCGAGGTGCCTCGGCCGTTCTGTCCGGCAGGTCTCGGCGGGTGCGAGCTGGTCGGGTGCCTCAGCTTCGCCCGCGGCATCATGCCGTGTCAAGACTTTGATTATTAATTTATGCACTTTGCTGTGGCCGAAGCGGACAAGGCGGGCAAGGAGCGTCCGCTCTCGGGGACGTCAGCGCGCGGGCGGGCCGGTCGTCGCCCGGGGCACGAAGACGATGGGAGGCGCCTCGAGGGTGGGCGGTCTCTGGCCGTCGAGAACTGCCAGCACTGTCTCGCCCACCATCTCGCCGATGCGCTGGACGTCGTGGCTGAGGGCGGAGAGCGGCGGCTCGGAGAGCTGGCACTGGGCCGAGTCGTCCCACGCGACGATCGAGAGGTCACCAGGCACGCTGAGACCTCGGCGTTGCGCCTCTGCGAGTCCACCGAGCGCCATGAGGTCATTGTCGAAGACGACCGCGGTCGGAATAGCAAGGGCGCCCACGATGGTCGGGTCGTCAAGGCAGGCCTGCGCGTCGAGGAGCGCCGACAGGGCGCGTTCACCCGACTCGAATGAGTAGTCCCCCGTCATCGTCGACGCAGTCAGGCCCCGCTCCTCGCAGACCGCGATGAAGGTGTCCCGGCGGGCGACGGAATGAGCGAGGCGCAGCGGACCGCTCACGTGGGCGAGATGGACGTGGTGCAAGAGTGCTAGCGCATCTACCGCCTCCTCGACGGCGACGTCGTCGTTCGTCCAGACGGCGGGGAGCCCGCTCGAGATGGCGGGCGACGACACCGAGATCGCGGGCAGGTCGAGCTCGGATACCAGTGACACCCGCGGGTCGTCCACGCCCAGGTCGACGAGCACCACGGCGTCCACGACGCCCCCGGCCGACCACCGGCGGCACAGGTCGAGTTCGGCCTCACGGTCGGGAAGGACCCGGAGCAAGACCGCATGCCCGCGCGGCCGCACGACACGGTCGAGGCCGGCGGTGAGCTCGTGGAAGTACGGCTCGGCCCCGTAGATCTCGCTGGGACGCACCAGGGTCAGGCCGATCGGCCGCGGGAGGCGCGACGGGCGGTCGCTCTCGGTCAGGGTCGCGTCTCTCATCGCCTCGTCCTCCTCGGCCCCGATCATGGTGCCGTGCGCTCTCTCGTGACCGCTATCGTGTCACCGACGCGGGCCAGCAACACACCAGGGCTCGCCCGAGGTGCGGAGGACGACGTGGCCAGACCCGAGTCCTCCGCGTCCGGTCCGGGCAGCAGGGCACTCGTCGTCGATGTCATCCGCTCGTCCGGCCCCATCAGCAGGGTCGAGCTAACCGAGACGACCGGTCTTACCCAGCCCAGCATCTCCAACATCGTCCGCAAGCTGCTCGTCGAGGGCATCGTGCGAGAGAGCGGTCGGGTGGCCTCGGGCGGCGGCAAGCCTCGGACCCTCGTCGAGATCAATCCCGGGGCCCTCTACGCGGTGGGCGTCCAGCTCGGTTTCGAGTCGATGACCTTCGTGGCGACGGGTGCGGGAGGGGGGATCGTCGCTCGGCAGCTC
Source organism: Frigoribacterium sp. CFBP9030 (assembly GCF_034045195.1). NCBI lineage: Bacteria > Bacillati > Actinomycetota > Actinomycetes > Micrococcales > Microbacteriaceae > Frigoribacterium > Frigoribacterium sp. CFBP9030. The sequence goes on along the minus strand of NZ_JAXCWG010000014.1, from coordinate 14,608 downwards.
GTGGACGGTGCGTCGCTCGATTCGCCGGACGAGGTGACCGATCGCCTCGTGGCGCAGTTCGACGCCTTCGTCGACGCCGCTGGCATCTCACGGGCGTCGATCGCTGGTGTCGCCGTGGTCGCCCCCGGCCCGCTGTCGGCCGACCACGGCGCCATCCTCCGCTCGCCGACGCTCCGCAGGTGGGAGGGCTTCTCGCTCCGCGACAGGCTCTCGGAACGCCTGGACGTCCCCGTCCTGATCGACAACGACGCCGCGGCCGCGGCCGTGGGCGAGTTCTGGACGCGTCGTGTCCCTCGCACCGAGACCTTCGCCGGCATCTACATGGGCACGGGCCTCGGCGCCGGCATCATCATCGACGGGGCCCTGTACCGCGGTGCGAGCTCGAACGCTGGCGAGCTCGGGCACACGTCCGTCGACCTCGATGGCGAGCCTTGCTTCTGCGGCAACCGAGGATGCGTGGAACGTTATGCGGCGCCCGCCGCCGTCCTGCTTCAAGCCCGTGAGCAGTCAGGACGCTTGACCGGCCTCGGGCTCGCCTTCGAGGATCACACCGTTGCCCAAGACTTCGACCGTCTGGCTCGCGCTGCTGTGGGCGGGCACCCAGTCGCCGAGAGCTTGATCGCCACGTCCGCGCGCTATCTCGCCGCCGCCGTCGTGTCGTTCGTCAACGTCCTCGACGTCGACCGGCTCGTGCTCTCCGGTCCGAGCATCGCGGTCGCGGGTTCCGTGTACGCCCGGGCCGTCCGAGAACGTCTCACGGAGAGCGCATTCGCTCGGCAATCGCACGACGTCCGAGTCGAGTTGGCCACCAACCCGAGAGACTCAGCCGCGATCGGAGCAGCAGCGCTGGTCTTGCAGAGCTCTGTCTCTCCGGGACACGGCCCGCAGCTCATTCAGCCGAACTGACCAGCGGAAGCCCGGAGCCAGACCCACGATCTGAGCGAGGGTCCTCTCAAGCAAGATGCGATTGGCGTCCACGACGTAGGAAAGTGGGTCGTCCTTCACCAACACCACACCGACACGAGAATGCTTGTGCAACGGCATACGAGGCATTGCTCTCGGAAAGACTTGCCTCTGACCGGCAACTACTCCGGTGGGCCCTACCGGGCTCGAACCGATGACATCCACGGTGTAAACGTGGCGCTCTACCAACTGAGCTAAAGGCCCCTGCGCCGGTCTGGCCGGGCGGGTCGTATCAGGTTAGCGGCTGAGGAGGCGCGAGTCGCGCCTCCTGGGCGGTGTCCCGTCAGACGGTGGCCGGCACCAGGGTGTCGAGGGAGGCGCGGTAGTCGTCGATCGAGCGCTCCTGACCGGGTTCGGTGACGAAGTGCTCGCGGATGATGCCGTCGACGTCGATCAGGAACGTGGCCCGCGTGGCGAAGCCCTTGTGCTCGAGGAACACGCCGTACTCCTTCGAGACCTCGCCGTGCGGCCAGAAGTCGGCGAGCAGCGTGAAGTCGTAGCCCTTCTCGTCGGCGAAGGCCCGGAGCGTCGCCTTCGAGTCGACGGAGACGACGAGCAGCTCGACGCGGTGGTCCTGGAACATCGCCAGGTTGTCGCGGAGCGTGCACAGCTCCTTCGTGCAGGTGCTCGAGAACGCGAGGGGGAAGAACACGAGCGCGACGGGCTTCACACCTCGGTAGTCCGACAGCCTGACGTGCTCGCCGAACTGGTTCGGCAAATCGAAGTCGGGAGCCTGGATGTCGTTCTCCAGTGCCATGGTGCGATCCTTCCGCGTCGGCCCGGGCGGCCGGCGACAAACACGATCAGTGATCCTACGCCGCACGCGGGCGAGCGCAAGGACCGCTCTCAGCGCGTGCGGAGACTCTCTCGGGCAGGGTCGGTGTCAGTCGGGGTCACTAGACTCTGGCGAGTCAGGTGGCAACGTGTTCGGAACCCGGGCGCGGACGACCTGACACTCGTCTGTCCACCACATACGGTGCGACCCACACACGGTGCTATCAACACCACGAGATTGATTGAGGTCAAGGGTGACGGTAAACGACCAGGACCCGTACACGGTCGACACGACCGATCGCGATCCCGAAGAGACCGCCGAATGGCGGGAGTCGCTCGACTCCCTCGTGGCGGCCCAGGGGCACGAACGGGCTCGCGAGATCATGAAGAGCCTGCTGAGCCGGTCGAGCGAACTCCACCTCGGCGTGCCGATGGTCCCCAAGACGGACTACGTCAACACCATCGCCACCGAAGACGAGCCCGAGTTCCCCGGCGACGAAGAGCTCGAGCGCCGTTACCGCCGGTGGATCCGCTGGAACGCCGCGATCACCGTGCACCGCGCCCAGCGCCCCGGTGTCTCGGTCGGCGGTCACATCTCGACCTACGCCTCGTCCGCCGCCCTCTACGAGGTCGGCTACAACCACTTCTTCCGCGGCCAGGACCACTCCGGTGGCGGAGACCAGATCTTCTTCCAGGGCCACGCCTCCCCCGGCATGTACGCCCGCGCCTACCTCGAGGGCCGTCTCGGCACGGACCAGCTCGACGGGTTCCGCCAAGAGAAGTCGCACGCGTCGGGCGGGCTGAGCTCGTACCCGCACCCGCGTCTCATGCCGTCGTTCTGGCAGTTCCCGACCGTGTCGATGGGTCTCGGCCCGATCAACGCGATCTACCAGGCGCAGGTCGCGAAGTACCTCACCAACCGCGGCATAAAAGACGCCTCCGACCAGCAGGTCTGGGCGTTCCTCGGCGACGGCGAGATGGACGAGGTCGAGAGCCGCGGTCAGCTGCAGGTCGCAGCCAACGAGGGTCTCGACAACCTGAACTTCGTCATCAACTGCAACCTGCAGCGACTCGACGGCCCGGTGCGCGGCAACGGCAAGATCATCCAGGAGCTCGAGAGCTTCTTCCGCGGTGCTGGCTGGAACGTCATCAAGGTCGTCTGGGGTCGCGAATGGGACGACCTGCTCGCCCGCGACACCGAGGGCGCGCTGCTCAACCTCATGAACACGACGCCCGACGGCGACTTCCAGACCTACAAGGCCGAGAGCGGCGCCTACGTCCGCGAGAACTTCTTCGGTCGCGACCCCCGCGCCCTCGAGCTCATCAAGGACTTCACCGACGACCAGGTCTGGAACCTCAAGCGCGGCGGGCACGACTACCGCAAGGTCTACGCCGCGTTCAAGGCCGCCGCCGAGCACAAGGGCCAGCCGACCGTCATCCTGGCGAAGACCGTCAAGGGCTACGGTCTCGGGCCGTCGTTCGAGGGCCGCAACGCGACCCACCAGATGAAGAAGCTGACGCTCGACAACCTCAAGCAGTTCCGTGACGAGATGCGCATCCCGATCTCCGACTCGCAGCTCGACGAGAACCCGTATCTGCCGCCGTACTACCACCCCGGCAACGACGACGAGGCGATCCAGTACCTCCACGAGCGTCGGCGCGCCCTCGGCGGCTACGTGCCCGAGCGTCGCTCGAAGTACACGCAGATCTCCGTCCCCGAGTCGACGTCGTACGACGTCGTCAAGAAGGGCTCCGGCAAGCAAGAGGTCGCCACCACGATGGCCTTCGCGCGACTGCTGAAAGACCTGCTGCGCTCGAAGGACTTCGGCCACCGCATCGTGCCGATCATCCCGGACGAGGCCCGCACGTTCGGCATGGACGCCTACTTCCCGACGTCCAAGATCTACAACCCCAACGGGCAGCACTACACCTCGGTCGACCGCGAGCTGCTGCTGGCGTACAAGGAGAGCCCCCAGGGTCAGCTCCTGCACGTCGGCATCAACGAGGCCGGCGCGTTCGCGGCGTTCACCGCCGTCGGCACGTCGTACTCGACGCAGGGCGAGCCGCTCATCCCGGTCTACGTCTTCTACTCGATGTTCGGCTTCCAGCGGACCGGAGACGCCATGTGGGCGGCCGGCGACCAGATGGCCCGCGGGTTCATCATCGGCGCCACGGCCGGTCGCACGACGCTCACCGGCGAGGGCCTGCAGCACGCCGACGGCCACTCGCTGCTGCTCGCCTCGACGAACCCGGCGGTCGTCTCGTACGACCCCGCCTTCGGCTACGAGCTCGGTCACATCGTCAAGTCGGGCATGGACCGCATGTACGGCACCGACGAGAACGGCGCCCCGACGCACGCCGACCCGAACGTCATGTACTACGTGACCGTCTACAACGAGCCGATGCAGCAGCCGGTCGAGCCCGACGACGTCGACGTGGACGGCATCGTCCGCGGCATCTACAAGCTCAAGGGCGCCGAGAACCTGGGCCCCCGCGCCCAGCTGCTCGCCTCGGGCGTCGGTGTGCCGTGGGTGCTCGAAGCCCAGCGTCTGCTCGCCGACGACTGGAACGTCGCCGCCGACGTGTGGAGCGTCACCTCCTGGAACGAACTGCGACGCGACGGCCTCGCCGCCGAAGAGCACAACTTCCTCAACCCGGAGGCCGAGCAGCGCACGCCGTACGTCACCGAGAAGCTGCAGGGAGCCGAGGGTCCGTTCATCGCGACCAGCGACTTCATGGCCGCCGTGCCCGACCAGATCCGAGAGTACGTCCCCGGCGACTACCTCACGCTGGGCGCCGACGGCTTCGGCTTCTCCGACACCCGGGCCGCAGCCCGTCGGTTCTTCAAGATCGACGGCCCCTCGGTCGTCGTCCGCACACTGCAGGCCCTGGCCCGCCGTGGCGACGTCGAGCCGGGCGTCGTCCAGCAGGCCATCGACAAGTATCGGCTGAACGACGTGACCGCCGGCACCAGCGGCAACGCCGGCGGGGAGAGCTGACCGGCCCCGTGAGCGCCGAGCGGGTTCCGAGCTCGCCCATGGAGCCGTCCGCAGCCACGAAAGAGCGCACGCTCGCGTGGCTGCGGACGGTCTCGGGCGAACTCTCGACCAAGACCATCAAGCGACTGGAAGAGACGCTGCCCTGGTACGGCGACATGCCCCCGGGGCGGCGCTCGGCCGTGGGTCTCGTCGCCCAGGCGGGCATCACGTCGTTCATCAGCTGGTTCGACGACCCTCGATCCACCCCGTGGATCGCGGCGGACGTCTTCGGGGCCGCGCCCCGCGAGCTGCTTCGCTCGATCAGCCTCCAGCAGACGCTGCAGCTCATCCGCGTCACCGTCGAGGTCGTCGAAGAACGGGTGAAAGACGGCGACGACTCGCTGCGCGAGGCCATCCTGCTCTACTCGCGCGAGATCGCCTTCGCCTCGGCCGACGTCTACGCGCGTGCCGCCGAGGCGCGCGGTCTCTGGGACGCCCGTCTCGAGGCGCTGGTCGTCGACTCCATCCTCAGCGGCGAGTACGACGACGAGCTGCCCAGCCGCATCGCCGCGCTCGGGTGGCACGGGCACGGCGAGGTGTCCGTCCTCGTCGGGACGACGCCGCGGATGCTCGACGTCGACATGCTCCGCCGCACGGCGCGCCACCTGGCCGCCGACGTGCTCATCGGCGTCCAGGGTCGACGACTCGTGCTGGTGATCGGCCGAGCCGAAGAGACCCTCGACGAGAACGGCACCCCGACCTCCACCAGCCGACCCTCGTTCACCGACATCGCGAAGGCCCTCGAGCCCGGCTTCGGCGACGGTCACCTCGTGCTCGGACACGAGGTGCCCAGCCTCGTCGACGCCTCGAAGAGCGCCAAGACCGCGTTGGCCGGCTTCTCGGTGGCCCGGTCCTGGCGGAACGCCCCCCGCCCCGCACTCGCCGACGACCTCCTGCCCGAACGCGCCCTCGCCGGCGACCCCGTCGCCCGCTCGACACTCGTCAACCGCGTGTACAAGCCGCTGAAGAACCATTCGACCGAGCTCCTGACCACGCTCTGGTGCTACCTCGACAACGGGCGGTCACTCGAGGCGACCGCTCGCGAGCTCTTCGTGCACCCGAACACCGTCCGATACCGCCTCAAGCGGGTCTCCGACGTCATCGGCTGGGACGCCACCGGCGCCCGTGAGGCGCTCATCCTGCAATCGGCGCTCATCCTGGGGTCGATAGCCGACCACGACGGGCAGGCGGGGCGGCGTCGCTGAGGCCGACCCGCGCCTCCTCGGCAGTCGTCCTGGCGAGAAGCGACAAGCCCCGCCCCGATCTTTGGTCGAGTTGCTACACCTGCGAGGCCCCTCGGGGCGGCATGATGGATCAGTGATCGTTGTCGTTGCGCCCGGCCAGGGCTCCCAGAAACCCGGATTCCTCGAACCGTGGCTCGCCGACCCGCAGCTCGCCGAGCTGCTCGGCAGCCTGTCGGCCGCCGCCGACGTCGACCTCGTCGCCCACGGCACGACCTCCGACGCCGACACCATCCGCGACACCGCGGTGGCGCAGCCCCTCATCGTCGCCGCGGGCATCCTCACGGCCCGCGCCCTCTTCGACCGCGTCGACCGCGCACGCGTGGCCGGTGTCGCCGGGCACTCCGTCGGCGAGTTCACCGCCGCCGCGGTCTCGGGGGTCCTCACCGACACCGACGCCGTCGCCCTCGTCGCCGAACGGGGCCGGGCCATGGCCGAAGCCGCCACGCAGGCCGAGACCGGCATGAGCGCCGTCCTCGGCGGAGACCAGGCCGAACTGCTCGCCCGCCTCGACGAGCTCGGACTCGAGCCGGCCAACTACAACGGCGGCGGTCAGATCGTCGTCGCCGGCGAGCTCACCGCCCTCGCTGCCCTAGCCGAGCAGCCGCCCGCCAAGGCGCGCGTCATCCCCCTGCAGGTCGCCGGCGCCTTCCACACCCGTCACATGCAGCCCGCGGTCGAGCGACTCCGCACCGCCGCCTCCGCCGTGACCACGGCCGACCCCGATCTGACGCTCTGGACGAACCACGACGGCAGCGTCGTCACCGAGGGCGCACGATTCGTGGACCTCATGGTCGGTCAGGTGTCGTCGCCCGTCCGCTGGGACGCCACGATGGAGTCGTTCTCCGCCGCCGGAATCACGGGCCTGATCGAGCTGGCACCCGCCGGCGCCCTGACCGGACTCGCCAAGCGCGCGCTGAGGGGCGTCCCCTCCGTCGCCATCACGACACCCGACGACCTCCAGGCCGCCGTCGACCTCATCGAGGGAGCAGCATGACCACCCCCCAGCTCAGCCAGAACACCGGCGCGCAGTTCACCCGCATCTACGCCATCGGCGCCGCCCGCGGCGAGAACGTCGTGCCGAACGCCGACATCGTCGAGCCGATCAACTCGTCCGACGAGTGGATCCAGCAGCGCACCGGCGTCGTCACCCGCCGGCGGGCCGGCAAGGACGTCAAGGTCGTCGACCTCGCCGAGACCGCCGCGAAGGAGGCGATCGAGAAGTCGGGCATCCGCCCCGACCAGATCGGCGCCGTCCTCGTCTCCACCATCGGCGGCGGCGTGGCCACCCCGTCGGTGGCGTCGCTGCTCGCCGAGCGCGTCGGGGCCAACCCCGCGGCGGCCTACGACATCTCCGCCGCATGCGCCGGCTACACCTACGGCATCGCGCAGGCCGACTCGTTCGTGAAGTCGGGTCTCGCCGAGTACGTGCTCGTGGTCGGCGCCGAGAAGCTCAGCGACGTCATCGACCCGACCGACCGCACGATCTCGTTCCTCCTCGCCGACGGCGCGGGCGCGGCGATCGTCGGCCCCGCCGAGTCGGCCGGGATCGGCCCGACCGTCTGGGGCTCCGACGGCTCCAAGTGGGACGCCATCGGCATGACGAACACGATGGTCGAGTACCGCGAGGGCAACGGTGACGTGCCGTGGCCCACCCTGCGCCAGGAGGGCCAGACCGTGTTCCGCTGGGCCGTCTGGGAGATGGTCAAGGTCGCGAAGCTCGCCCTCGAGCGCGCCGGCGTGACCTCCGACCAGCTGGCCGCGTTCGTGCCCCACCAGGCGAACATGCGCATCATCGACGAGTTCGCGAAGCAGCTCGGTCTGCCCGAGTCGGTCGTCATCGGCCGAGACATCGCGACGATGGGCAACACGTCGGCCGCGAGCATCCCGCTGGCGACCCACCGCCTCCTCGACGAGCACCCCGAGCTCAGCGGCGGTCTCGCCCTGCAGATCGGCTTCGGCGCGGGCCTCGTCTTCGGCGCCCAGGTCGTCGTGCTCCCGTAGCGCGCCGCGCCTCCCCCCGCTTTCCGCCTGTATAGGCTTTACCCCGGTCAACCGACACCCCACAAGGAGAACAACACCATGGCACTGTCCACCGAAGAAGTCCTCGCCGGCCTGGCCGAGCTCATCAACGACGAGACCGGCATCGCGACCGACACGGTCGAGATGGGCAAGTCGTTCACCGACGACCTCGACATCGACTCGATCTCGATGATGACCATCGTCGTCAACGCCGAAGAGAAGTTCGACGTCAAGATCCCCGACGAAGAGGTCAAGAACCTCAAGACCGTCGGCGACGCCGTCACCTTCATCACCAAGGCACAGGACTAGACGTCAGCGGCCCGGTCGTTCCCTCCCGGGACCGACCGGGCGCCCACGTCGACGGGACCGCCCGTCAGGCAGGCCGCACGCCCGTCCCGGGCAGTCCCTTCAGGAGAACAGTCATGACCAAGAAGATCGTCGTCACCGGCCTCGGTGCCACCACCCCCCTCGGCGGCACCGCCACCGAGAGCTGGCAGAACCTGCTGGCCGGCCAGTCGGGCATCACCACCCTCGAGCAGGAGTGGGTCGCCAAGTACGAGCTGCCCGTCACCTTCGCCGGGCAGGCCCGCGTGCCGTCCGCCGACGTGCTCGACCGTCGCGAGACCAAGCGCCTCGACCCCTCCAGCCAGTTCGCCCTCACCGCGGCGCGCGAGGCCTGGGCCGACGCCGGTTCGCCCGAGGTCGTCCCCGAGCGGTTCATCGTCGACTGGGCCACCGGCATCGGCGGCGTCTGGACCCTCCTCGACGGCTGGGACACCCTCCGCGAGAAGGGGCCCCGCCGCGTCCTCCCGATGACCGTCCCCATGCTCATGCCGAACGGCCCCGCCGCCGCGATCTCGATGACGCTCGGAGCCCGGGCCGGCGCCCGCACGGTCGTCTCGGCCTGCGCCTCCAGCACCGAGTCCATCGCGATGGCCTACGAGCACCTCCAGTCCGGTCTCGCCGACATCGCCATCGCCGGCGGTTCCGAGGCTGCCATCCACCCGATGCCCCTCGCATCGTTCGCCGCCATGCAGGCGCTCTCGAAGCGCAACGACGACCCGGCCACCGCCTCCCGGCCGTACGACGTGACCCGTGACGGCTTCGTCCTCGCCGAAGGAGGCGCGGCGCTCGTCCTCGAGACGGAGGAGCACGCGCTCGCCCGCGGCGCCCGCATCTACGCCGAGCTGATCGGCGGCGCCGTCACCAGCGACTCGTACCACATCACCGCGCCCGACCCCGAAGGCAACGGGGCCGCCCGAGCCGTCATCAGCACCCTCGAGAACGCCGGCGTCGACCGCGACCAGGTCGTGCACGTCAACGCGCACGCGACGAGCACCCCGGTGGGCGACATCGCCGAGTACCACGCCATCAAGCGCGTCTTCGGCGAGCACACCCCGAAGCTGATCGTCTCGGCGACGAAGGCGGCCACCGGGCACCTGCTCGGCGGCGCCGGCGGCATCGAGGCCCTCTTCACCGTGAAGGCCCTGCACGAGCGCCTCGCTCCCCCGACGATCAACGTCACCCAGATGGACGACGAGATCGACATGGACGTCGTGGTCGGCGAGCCCCGTGCGCTGCCCGACGGCGAGATCGTCGCGCTGAGCAACTCGTTCGGCTTCGGCGGCCACAACGCCGTCATCGGGTTCCGTTCGGTCTGAACCATCGAAGGAGGCGCGGGTCGTGACGATCACGACCCGCGCCTCCTTCGTCCGCCGCGACCGCACCGACCGCCGCGCGCTCGGCTCAGCCGACCTTGTGCAGCCAGACGACGGGGTTGCCCTCGCCGCTGTAGCGGAACGGCTCGAGTTCGTCGTCCCACGCCTGACCGAGGGCGAGACGGAGCTCGCGGTGCAGCTCGAGGGCGTTCGATCCGGCGACCTCCATCGCGTAGCGGACGCGGTCTTCCGGGATGACGGTGTTGCCCGCGGTGTCGGTCTGGGCGAAGAAGATGCCGAGATCGGGCGTGTGCATCCACCGGCCGCCGTCGTGCTGCGAATCGGGGTCTTCGGTCACCTCGTAGCGGAGATGCTCCCAGCCGCGGAGGGCCGAGGCGATGCGGGCACCGGCACCGTCGTCGCCCTGCCACGAGAACTCCGTGCGCTGCGAACCGCCGAGCACGGGCTGGTCGACCCACGCGAAGTTGACGGCGTGCCCGAGGGCACGACCGACCGCCCACTCGACGTGTGGGCACAGTGCACGAGGGGACGAGTGCACGTAGAGCACTCCCCGAGTCATTGCAGCAGCCACGATTACTCCATTCGGTTAGGTGCGACTTCCCCATCGACCTGGTGAACGAGTGAAACGGTGGCTTCTCGTGCTGTATGAGATTGTGTGGGCGGACTGGTCCGCTCGCTGAATCATCGCAGACGGATGCACGGGATCACAACTGTGTAACTCCTGCCAGTTCGCCCTGGCGCCCCTACTTGGCCTGCGAGTAGTCGTCGACGACCGCGATCGTCACCGGGAACCGCACGGGCGCCTGCCCGAAGAGCAGCCGACCGGCGGCGGCGGCGCTCCGCTCGACGATCCCCACGACCTCGTCGGCGACCTCGGACGGCGAATGGACGACGATCTCGTCGTGGAGGAAGAACACCAGGTGCGGCGCCCCGTCGCCGAGCCCCGCGAACCGCGAGTGCAGCTCGGCGCGCGTGGCACCCATCCAGCAGAGCGCCCACTCGGCCGCGGTGCCCTGCACCACGAAGTTGCGCGTGAAGCGACCCCAGGCCCGGGCGTCACGACCCACCGGGCCCCGGTCCATCTCCGGAGGGAGGTCTGCGGCGACATCGTCGCCCGGCCGCGGCGAGCTGCGCCCGAGCAGGGTGCTGACGACGCCCCCCGACTCGCCCGTGCGGGCGGCGGCCTCGACGTACTCCATCGCTCGGGGGAACCTCTTCGCCAGACGCGGGACCAGACGACCGCTCTCGCCCTGCGTCGCCCCGTACATGGCGCCCAGCATCGCCACCTTGGCCTCGGCGCGCGACGCCACCGCCCCGCTCGAGACGATGCCCTCGTACAGATCGCCGTCGCCGGCCGCGGCCATGGCGGCGTCGCGCGACAGCCCCGTGAGGATGCGCGGCTCGAGCTGCGAGGCGTCGGCCACGACGAGCTTCCAGCCCGGGTCGGCCACGACGGCGGCGCGGACCGCCTTGGGCAGCTGCAGCGCGCCTCCGCCGCTCGTCGCCCACCGCCCGGTCACGACGCCGCCGGGCACGTAGTCGGGCCGGAACCTGCCCTGCCGCACCCAGGAGTCGACCCACGACCAGCCGTTCGCGACGAGGAGGCGCTGGCGGCGTTTGTACCGCAGCAGCGGCTCGACGACGGGGTGCTCGAACCGCGAGACCTCCCACTTGCTCGTCGACGCCACCGACAGCCCGGCCCGCTGCAGCGCCTTGAGCAGATCGGCCGGCGAGTCGGGGTTCAGGTCGGGCGCATCGAGGGCCGCTCGGATCTCGACCACGTCGGCGCTCATCAGCGTCGGGCGGTCACCGCCACGGGGAGGCCTCGACCCGAGCGCCTCGGTCAGCAGCCGATCGTGGACGACCGCGGACCACGGGATGCCCCGGTGCTGCATCTCGCAGGCCACGAGGGCCCCCGTCGACTCGGCCGTCGTCAGCAGCTCGAGCCCGTCGCGAGCGGCGCTCGACTCGACGGCCCGGCGCTGCCGCACGAACTCGGCCACCGGATCGGGCAGCGACTCGGGCACCACGTCGAAGAGCCCGTCGGAGTGCCCCAGTTCGGCCTGAGCGGTGTCGTACGGCCCGCGGGCCGCCCCGTGCAGCTCGCTGCCGACTGTGGCCGCCGATCGCCGCAGGATCGCATGGCAGAGGCGCAGATCGATGCAGCGGGCGACACGGACTCCGAGGCCGAGGAGGCGCGGGTACCACCGTCGGGTGTCGTCCCACACCCAGCGGGGCGACGCCTCCACCTCGCGCGTGGCCACTGCCATCGCCAGCTCGCCCTCGGCCACCACGACGGACTTCCCCGCGACCGGCGCGGCCCCGGGCGCCGGGCGGTCGACGGGCGTCAGCTCGACACGGCCGTCGGGCAGACGGTGGAGGACGATGAACACCCGTCGATCATGCCACCGGCCACCGACGGCGACGGGCGCGGCCGCCGCCGCCCGCAGCCGCAGCCGCCACCGCCACCGCCCGATCAGGCCGGATCGTCGCCGGCCAGCCGACGCAGCTGCTGCTCGAAGGGCACCAGGTCGGCGAACGGATCGTCACGGGTCGTCGAGTGGCGTGAGACGAGGTCGGCGAACTCGTCGGCGGCACGGGTCACGCGCTCGGGCAGACCCGTCGTCGTCTCGTCGCCGGCGCCCCAGTCCTCGGACGCCGCGAAGACCGAGGTCGGGCTGACGACCGACCGGAGGTACGAGAACAGGGGGCGGAGGGCGTGGTCGAGCACCAGTGAGTGCCGGGCAGTCCCCGCGGTGGCGCCGAGGAGGACCGGGGTGCCGGCCAGCGCCTCCTTGTCCATCACGTCGAAGAACGACTTGAACAGACCGCTGTACGAGGCGGTGAAGACGGGCGTGACGGCGATCAGGCCGTCTGCGCGGGTGACCCGATCGAGCACGCCGGCCAGCGCCTCCGGAGCGAACCCCGTCAGCAGGGCGTCGGTGATCTCGTGCGCGAGATCGCGGAGTTCGACGACCTCGAACTCGGCCGGGACGCCCGACCCGAGCAGGCTGCGCGCCGTGGCCTCGGCCAGACGGTCGGCGAGGAGGCGCGTGGAGGAGGGCTGACCCAGCCCCGCGGAGACGACGACGATGCTCTTGGATGCCATGGTGCGCCTCCTCGGCTCAGCGGGTGGCGACGGCCGGAGCCGCCGCGACGTCGACCGACCCGTCGGCACGTGCCAGCCGGGCGGCGTGGGTCGGCGCGTCGGGCACGTGCTCAGGGCGGTTCGTCGCGAACTCGCGCCGCAGCACCGGGACGACCTCCTCGCCGAGGATGTCCAGCTGATCGAGCACCGTCTGCAGGGGCAGCCCCGCGTGGTCGATCAGGAACAGCTGGCGCTGATAGTCGCCCACGTAGTCGCGGAAGCCGAGTGTCTTGTCGATGACCTCCTGCGGGCTGCCGACCGTGAGGGGGGTCTGACTCGTGAAGTCCTCGAGGCTCGGACCGTGGCCGTAGACCGGCGCCTCGTCGAAGTACGGACGGAAGGCGCGGACGGCGTCCTGCGAGTTCTTGGCCAGGAAGACCTGGCCGCCCAGGCCGACGATCGCCTGGTCGGCACGACCGTGACCGTGGTGCTCGTAGCGCGAACGGTAGAGCTCGACCATCTGCTTCGTGTGCGAGGCCGGCCAGAAGATGTGGTTGGCGAAGAACCCGTCGCCGTAGTACGCGGCCTGCTCGGCGATCTCGGGGCTGCGGATCGACCCGTGCCAGACGAAGGGCGGCACGCCGTCGAGCGGGCGCGGCGTCGACGTGAAGCTCTGCAGCGGTGTGCGGAAATGGCCCTTCCAGTCGACGACGTCCTCGCGCCACAGGCGGTGAAGCAGCGCGTAGTTCTCGATGGCGAGGTTGATGCCCTGGCGGATGTCCTTGCCGAACCAGGGGTAGACGGGGCCCGTGTTGCCGCGACCCAGCGTCAGGTCGACGCGACCGCCGGCGAGGTGCTGGAGCAGCGCGAAGTCCTCGGCGATCTTGACCGGGTCGTTCGTCGTGATGAGCGTCGTCGCGGTGCTGAGGATGATCCGCTCGGTCTGCGCCGCGATGTAGGCGAGCAGCGTCGTGGGGCTCGAGTTGACGAAGGGCGGGTTGTGGTGCTCGCCGGCGGCGTAGACGTCGAGGCCGACCTCTTCGGCCTTCTTGGCGATCGCGACCATCGCGAGCAGGCGCTCGTGCTCGGTGGGCGTGCGGCCCGTGGTGGGGTCTGGCGTGATGTCTCCGACGGAGAAGATTCCGAACTGCATGCGGACCACCTTAGCTGTTGTTCATGCGGTTGTATGCAGTTGGGGGAACGGCGGGGCGCGGTGGAACATTCCCGCGGTCGCGTCGGCTGCGCTCCGGGTCGGCAACTCCTCACCTGTGCGCGCGGGCGGGGCTGGGCGGCCTGTGCTGGCGTGGCGCGCGGCACGGAGGAGGAGTTGCCGACCGGGACGGGCCACCGGGCTGCGCCGCGCGGGAGGAGGAGTCGCCGACGCGCCGGGCCGCGGGCCTGCGCGTTCGGACGGAGGAGCACTCACGCGCCGGGTCGGGAACTCCTCACCTGTGCGCGCGGGCGGGCTGGGCGGCCTGCGCTGGCGTGGTGCGCGGCACGGAAGAGGAGTTGCCGACGCGCCGGGCCGACGGACTGCGCCAGGCGGGACAGGGAGGAGGACTCGCCGATGCGCCCGGTCGCGGGGCCGCGCCGTCGGGAACTCCTGCCCCGTGCCGAGGCAGGGGTCGGGACCCGAGCGGATACGGCGCCACGCGGCAAAGAGGAGGAGTTACCGACCCCAGCACGGCTGCGAGCAAGCGGGAGCGGGACGGGACACAGCTTGGACGGGCCCGACCGCGGGAGGGCGGGCCGGCGCGGGCGCAGGCGCGGGCCGGCGGGCCGGGCCAGCGCGGGCGCAGGCGC